>NZ_JBWYJA010000007.1:0-168931 GCF_056780035.1 Acinetobacter sp. ANC_7503
TTGTATGTGCTGCGACTGATGGTCCAATGCCACAAACTCGTGAACACATCCTTCTTTCTCGCCAAGTAGGTGTTCCATACATCGTTGTATTTTTAAACAAATGTGACCTTGTAGACGACGAAGAGCTTCTTGAGCTAGTTGAAATGGAAGTTCGTGAGCTTCTTTCTACTTATGACTTCCCAGGTGATGACACTCCAGTTATCCGTGGTTCTGCTCTTGCTGCACTTAACGGTGAAGCTGGTCAGTTCGGTGAAGATGCAGTTGTTGCTCTTGTTGAAGCGCTTGACACTTACATCCCAGAGCCAGTACGTGCTGTAGACCAAGCATTCTTGATGCCAATCGAAGACGTATTCTCTATTTCTGGTCGTGGTACAGTAGTAACTGGCCGTGTAGAAACTGGTATCGTTAAAGTAGGCGAAGAAGTTGAAATCGTAGGTATCAAAGACACAGTTAAAACGACAGTAACTGGTGTTGAAATGTTCCGTAAACTTCTAGACGAAGGTCGTGCGGGCGAGAACTGTGGTATCTTATTACGTGGTACTAAGCGTGAAGACGTACAACGTGGTCAAGTACTTTCTAAACCAGGTTCAATCAAGCCACACACTAAATTCGATGCAGAAGTATACGTACTTTCTAAAGAAGAAGGTGGTCGTCACACTCCATTCCTTAACGGTTACCGTCCACAGTTCTACTTCCGTACAACTGACGTAACTGGCGCGATTCAATTAAAAGAAGGCGTTGAAATGGTTATGCCTGGTGACAACGTAGAAATGTCAGTAGAATTAATCCACCCAATCGCAATGGACCCAGGTCTACGTTTTGCGATCCGTGAAGGTGGTCGTACAGTTGGTGCTGGTGTTGTTGCTAAAGTAACTGCATAATAGAAGTACAAACGAAAACCGAGAGTTTCGATTCTCGGTTTTGTTATAGGTCAGTAGTTCAATTGGTAGAGCGTCGGTCTCCAAAACCGAATGTTGGGGGTTCGAGTCCCTCCTGGCCTGCCAAATTATTTTTGATAAAAAGCTTGATGCTGGCTAAACTGGTCATATAATAAGTCGCGAATTCAACGACGAGTACAAAAATGTCGAATGATAAATCGCGTGACGCATTAAGCGACGCGCCAATTCCTCAAAGAAACAATTCCGCTGAAGTCGTTAAATCTGGTTCACCAGTTGACGTGATTTTATGGATTATTGCATTGGCATTACTTGCTGGTGCACTTATGGTAAATCAACATCTTCCAGCATATTGGGTTCCCGCAAACAATATTTGGGTGCGTGTTGGGGTAATTTTGGCTTGTATCGTTGTGGCTTTAGGTTTATTATACGCCACCCATCAAGGCAAAGGCTTTGTTCGTTTGTTGAAAGACTCACGCATTGAACTGCGTCGAGTGATTTGGCCAACAAAGCAAGAAACAGTAACTGCATCATGGCAAGTGTTACTTGTTGTTGTAATCACCGCTATTGGTTTATGGTGTTTTGATTACATTATTAGTTGGTTGATGAAGTTTATTATCGGGTAAAAGAGCTATGAAACGTTGGTACATTATTCATGCCTATTCAGGTTATGAAAAACAAGTGATGCGTTCGCTTAATGATCGAATCCAGCGTAGCGCTGTTGCCGATAGCTTTGGTGAAGTCCTTGTTCCTACTGAAGAAGTGGTAGAGATGAAGGATGGTAAGAAACGTAAGTCAGAGCGTAAATTCTTTCCAGGCTATGTGTTAGTTGAAATGGAAATGAATGACGATACTTGGCACATTGTTAAAGAATGTCCAAAAGTGCTCGGATTTATTGGTGGTACGGCAGAAAAGCCTGCTCCAATTACGCAAAAAGAAGCTGACGCGATTCTTGCACGTGTACGCAATACTGGCGAAGCACCTCGTCCTAAGACAATGTTCGAGCCAGGTGAAGAATTATTGGTTACTGATGGTCCATTCACAGACTTTAAAGGTGTGGTGGAAGAAGTTCAGTACGAAAAGTCACGCTTAACGTTGACGATTAATGTATTCAATCGACCAACTCAAGTTGAATTGGAATTTCGCCAAGTCGAAAAAACAATTTAATCTGAATTGGTTGAAAACGCCCGATTTTATTAATCGGGCATTGTTGTTGTAACGGTATCGTTACTTGTAAATATTGGGGAGCCTTAATCGGCGTTTGTACCCAGAGGTAATTGAAATGGCTAAGAAGATTGACGGCTATATCAAGCTGCAAGTTCCAGCTGGTAAAGCGAATCCATCTCCACCAATCGGTCCTGCACTAGGTCAACGTGGTGTAAACATCATGGCATTCTGTAAAGAATTCAATGCTGCTACACAAAAACTTGAAGCTGGTCTTCCGATTCCTGTAGTGATCACTGTGTACAACGACAAGTCGTTCACATTTATCATGAAAACTCCGCCTGCTGCTATTCTTCTTAAGAAAGCTGCTGGTATCCAAAAGGGTTCAGCTGTACCTAACAAAACTAAAGTTGGTAAGTTGACTCGTGCTCAATTAGAAGAGATCGCGACTACTAAAGAACCAGATTTAACTGGTGCTGACTTAGACGCGCGTGTACGTACCATTGCTGGTTCTGCACGTTCTATGGGCTTGGAAGTGGAGCTTTAAGACATGGCTAAATTAACTAAACGTCAAAAAGCGATTGCAGCTGCTGTAGAAGCGAACAAAGTTTATACTTTGGAAGAAGCTGTAGCAGTACTTTCTAGCCTTCCAGCTGCTAAATTCAAAGAATCTTTGGATGTAGCTGTAAATCTAGGTGTTGATCCTCGTAAATCTGACCAAGTTGTTCGTGGTGCGACTACACTTCCTGCAGGTACTGGTAAAACTGTACGTGTAGCTGTGTTTGCTCAAGGCGCTGCTGCTGAAGCTGCTAAAGCTGAAGGCGCGGACGTAGTTGGTTTTGATGACCTTGCTGAAAGCATTCAAGCGGGTAACCTTGACTTTGACGTAGTGATTGCTGCTCCAGATGCAATGCGCGTTGTAGGTAAGTTAGGTACAATCCTTGGTCCACGTGGCTTAATGCCAAACCCTAAAGTGGGTACTGTAACTCCTGACGTAGCAACTGCAGTTAAAAATGCAAAAGCTGGTCAAGCACGTTACCGTGTAGACAAAGCGGGTATCATCCATGCTGCGATCGGTCAAGTAGGTTTCACTGCTGAAGCTGTTCGTCAAAACGTTGAAGCTCTTGTAGCTGACCTTAAGAAAGCAAAACCTGCAACTTCTAAAGGTGTTTATATCAAAAAGATCACTTTAAGCTCAACTATGGGTCCTGGTCTTACTATTGATGTAACTAACGTTTCTAACTAAGTTTAACTTAGACAGAATTTTAAAGCCCTGAGTAAGATTTGAAGCGCTGCTTCAAATCTTACGCAAGATACCGGTTTTGGATTTCTTGCGAACTTAGGCAAACTTTGAATTGGTAAATGAGAATTTATCAGCGTCAAAGACCTCAGGCGAGGGGAGTTTTATGCTTCGCTCTTAATATTCCAGCCTGCGTAGACGCGGTGGTGTGATTTAGTTCATCCTCCGCGTGTTGACTCAGTGATGAGTTAACGAACTGGGAGTGTACTTCGCGTGAGTACATAAATCACCGTTAGGAGGTTTTACAATGGCTCTTCTTATCGAAGACAAAAAACAGATCGTAGCTGAAGTTAACGCTGTTGCTTCTACTGCTTTCACTGCTGTTGTTGCTGACTACCAAGGTTTAACTGTTGAGCAATTAACTGCTCTTCGTGTTGAAGCTCGTAAACTAGGTGTTACTACACGTATCGTGCGTAATACTTTAGCTAAACGTGCTCTTCAAGATACTCAGTTCGATATCTTGAACGACAACCTTGTTGGCCCAACAATTTTAGCTTTCTCGACTTCTGAAGACGACATGGGCGCAGCTGCTCGTTTGTTTGAAGAATTTGCTAAAACTAATAAAGCATTTGAACTTAAAGCTGCTGCATTCGATGGCAAGGTTTATCAAGGTGCTGAAGTTAGCGTAATCGCGAACCTTCCGAACCAAGAAAAAGCGCTTACTATGCTTGCAAATGTTCTTCAAGCTCCTATTTCGAAATTGGGTCGCCTTATTACTGCGCTCAAAGAGAAAAACGAGTCAGAAGCTGCTTAAGCTTAATAAATCAATTTCCACACCATTCAATATCCATTTGGAGTTATTCTCATGGCTTTAACTAACGAAGAAATCTTAAACGCAGTTGCTGAAAAAACTGTTCTTGAACTTGTTGAACTTATCTCTGCTTTTGAAGAGAAATTCAATGTATCTGCTGCTGCTGTAGCTGTAGCTGCTGCTCCAGGTGCTGGCGCTGCTGCTGCTGAAGAACAAACTGAATTCAACGTAGAGTTGACTTCTTTCGGTGCTAACAAAGTTGCTGTAATTAAAGCAGTTCGTGAAGCAACTGGTCTTGGTCTTAAAGAAGCTAAAGATTTAGTTGAAGGCGCTCCAGCTCTTCTTAAAGAAGGTGTTTCTAAAGAAGAAGCTGAAGAACTTAAGAAGAAACTTGAAGAAGCTGGTGCTCAAGTTACTGTTAAGTAATTTCGCCATGGGGTCAATATTAATTTGACCCCAAAAATTGGCTGATGGCTCTTGGGTCATCAGCCTTTTTGCGTTACAATTATCGGCTCGATTTTTGTTAACTTGGTGTAAAAATCATCAATACTAACTATAATTGAATAAAATCAAACGCTTACCAATATTTTTCCATGTTTAAAAATATTGTTAAGCGTTTTAATACCACTGAACATTGCAGCATTTGAACAAAGTGGTGGTCATATCGACCTGCGTAATTCCTTCTAGACCCGTTCTGCAGGCGGGTTTAGTTTACTTTCCGAGGACTCCAGATGGCATACTCATATACCGAAAAGAAACGGATCCGTAAGAATTTTGGTAAATTGCCCCAAGTGATGGATGCTCCGTACCTGCTCGCGATTCAAGTCGACTCGTACAGAACGTTCCTTCAAGATGGCAAAACACCAAAAAACCGCGAAGATATCGGTCTCCAAGCCGCATTTCGTTCAGTTTTTCCAATTGAAAGTTATTCTGGGAATGCTGCTTTAGAATTCGTTGAGTATAGCCTTGGTAAACCAGAGTTTGACGTTCGCGAATGTATTCTTCGTGGCTCAACTTATGCGGCACCAATGCGCGTAAAAATTCGTTTGATCATTAAAGATCGCGAAACGAAATCAATTAAAGACGTACGTGAACAAGAAGTGTACATGGGTGAAATGCCACTTATGACACAGAATGGTACGTTCGTGATCAATGGTACTGAGCGTGTAATCGTATCTCAATTACATCGTTCACCTGGTGTGTTCTTTGATCATGACAAGGGTAAGACGCATTCAAGTGGTAAGGTGCTTTATTCAGCACGTATCATTCCTTACCGTGGTTCATGGTTAGACTTTGAGTTTGATGCTAAAGATTTAGTATACGTTCGTATTGACCGTCGTCGTAAGTTACTTGCGACTGTGATTCTTCGTGCCTTGAACTATACAAACGAACAAATTCTAGACATGTTCTATGAAAAGGTTCCTGTATATCTAGACATGGGCAGCTATCAAATTGACTTGGTTCCAGAGCGTCTGCGTGGCGAGATGGCACAATTTGATATCACAGACAATGACGGTAAGACAATCGTTGAGCAAGGTAAACGTATTAATGCGCGTCATGTTCGTCAAATGGAAGCTGCAGGCTTAACTAAACTTCCAGTACCTGATGAATATTTATATGAGCGTATTACTGCTGAAGATATTACATTACACAATGGTGATGTGATTGCTGCAAACACGGTTCTTAGCCATGAAGTGATGGTTAAAATCGCTGAAGGCGGCGTTAAGCAATTTAACGTACTTTATACCAATGACATCGATCGCGGTTCATTCGTAGCTGATTCATTACGTGCTGATACGACTTCTGGTCGTGAAGAAGCGCTTGTAGAAATTTACAAGGTAATGCGTCCAGGTGAGCCACCAACGAAAGAAGCTGCAGAAAACTTATTCAATAACTTGTTCTTCTCTTCTGAACGTTATGACTTATCACCAGTTGGTCGTATGAAGTTCAACCGTCGTTTGGGTCGTCCTTACGAAGTGGGTACAGATCAGAAGTCACGTGAAGTTGAAGGTATTCTTTCAAACGATGACATCATTGACGTATTAAAAACGCTGGTTGAAATCCGTAACGGTAAAGGTGAAGTCGATGATATCGACCACCTAGGTAACCGTCGCGTACGTTCTGTTGGCGAAATGACTGAAAACCAATTCCGTGTTGGTCTAGTTCGTGTTGAACGTGCTGTGAAAGAGCGTTTATCACAAGCAGAGACAGATAATTTGTCTCCACAAGACTTGATCAATGCAAAACCAGTAGCGGCTGCAATCAAAGAATTCTTTGGTTCAAGCCAGTTATCTCAGTTCATGGATCAAAACAACCCATTGTCTGAAATTACACACAAACGTCGTGTATCAGCATTAGGTCCAGGTGGTTTAACACGTGAACGTGCGGGCTTTGAAGTACGTGACGTACATCAGACTCACTACGGTCGTGTTTGTCCAATTGAAACGCCTGAAGGTCCAAACATTGGTTTGATCAACTCATTATCTGTATATGCGAAAGCGAATAGCTTTGGTTTCTTAGAAACTCCATATCGTAAAGTTGTTGATGGTCGTGTAACGGATGAAGTTGAATATTTATCTGCAATTGAAGAAGTAGGTACTGTGATTGCACAGGCCGATTCTCAATTGGATAAAGATGGCAACTTAACAGAAGAATTCGTATCTGTTCGTCACCAAGGTGACTTCGTACGTATGCCGCCAGAAAAAGTAACGCACATGGACGTATCTGCTCAGCAGGTTGTTTCTGTGGCTGCGTCACTGATTCCATTCCTTGAACACGATGATGCGAACCGTGCATTGATGGGTTCAAACATGCAACGTCAGGCTGTTCCTACGCTGATTGCTGACAAGCCTCTTGTTGGTACAGGTATGGAAGCGAACGTGGCGCATGATTCAGGCGTGTGTGTGATCGCGAAACGTGGCGGGCGTATTGAATACGTAGATGCATCTCGTGTCGTTATTCGTGTGAATGAAGATGAAATGGTTGCGGGTGAAGCAGGTGTAGATATCTACAACTTGATTAAATACACACGTTCAAACCAAAACACATGTATTAACCAAAAAGTGCTTGTGAACCTAGGCGACAAAGTTGGTCGTGGTGATGTACTTGCTGATGGTCCATCAACTGATGGCGGTGAATTGGCTCTTGGTCAAAACATGCGTGTCGCGTTCATGACTTGGAACGGTTATAACTACGAAGACTCGATCTTATTATCTGAGCGTGTTCTTCAAGAAGATCGTTTGACGTCTATTCACATTCAAGAACTCTCTTGTGTTGCGCGTGATACTAAACTTGGTTCTGAAGAAATTACTGCTGATATTCCGAACGTAGGCGAGGCTGCACTTTCTAAGCTTGATGAATCAGGTATTGTCTATATCG
Source organism: Acinetobacter sp. ANC_7503 (assembly GCF_056780035.1). Lineage (NCBI taxonomy): Bacteria > Pseudomonadati > Pseudomonadota > Gammaproteobacteria > Moraxellales > Moraxellaceae > Acinetobacter > Acinetobacter sp. ANC_7503. Next base: position 7,490 of record NZ_JBWYJA010000007.1, read on the forward strand.
GTGCTGAAGTAACTGCTGGTGACATTTTAGTTGGTAAAGTAACACCTAAGGGCGAAACGCAGTTGACTCCTGAAGAAAAATTGCTTCGTGCAATCTTTGGTGAAAAAGCAGCTGATGTGAAAGACTCTTCACTTCGTGTTCCATCTGGTACGAAGGGTACAGTCATCGACGTTCAAGTGTTTACTCGTGATGGTATCGAGAAAGACGAACGTGCTCAAGCGATTGAAAAAGCTCAACTTGATGCATACCGTAAAGATTTGAAAGAAGAATACAAAATCTTCGAAGAAGCTGCACGTGAGCGCGTTGTACGTTTGTTGAATGGTCAAGAGTCTAATGGCGGCGGTACAACAAAACGTGGCGATAAGTTAACTGATGAAGTTCTTTCAAATCTAGAACTTGTTGATCTACTTGATATCCAACCAGTAGATGAAGGCATCGCGGAGCGTTTAACTCAAATTCAAGTATTCTTGAAAGAGAAGAGTCTTGAAATCGATGAGAAATTCGCTGAGAAAAAACGCAAGCTTTCTACAGGTGATGAGTTAACAACTGGCGTATTGAAAGTTGTTAAAGTTTACCTAGCAGTAAAACGTCGTATTCAGCCTGGTGATAAGATGGCGGGTCGTCATGGTAACAAAGGTGTTGTATCAAACATCTTGCCAGTTGAAGACATGCCACATGATGCGAATGGTGTTCCAGTAGATATCGTATTGAACCCACTAGGTGTACCTTCACGTATGAACGTGGGTCAGATTCTTGAAACTCACTTGGGTATGGCTGCGAAAGGTCTTGGTGACAAGATCGATCAAATGTTGAAAGAACAACGTACTGTACTTGAACTTCGTGAATTCTTAGACAAGATTTACAACAAAGTTGGTGGCGAGCAAGAAGATCTTGATAGCTTAACTGATGATGAAATCTTGGCACTTTCAGGCAACCTCCGTAAAGGTGTTCCACTTGCAACACCAGTATTTGACGGTGCCGAAGAAGGTCAAATCAAAGAGTTATTAGAACTATCTGGTCTTTCACGTACTGGTCAGACAGTACTGTATGATGGCCGTACTGGTGAACGTTTTGACCGTCCTGTAACTGTAGGTTACATGTACATGTTGAAATTGAACCACTTGGTTGATGACAAGATGCATGCGCGTTCTACAGGTTCTTACTCGCTTGTAACGCAACAGCCGCTTGGTGGTAAAGCACAATTCGGTGGTCAGCGTTTCGGTGAGATGGAGGTCTGGGCACTCGAAGCATATGGCGCAGCTTATACGCTTCAAGAAATGCTGACTGTGAAGTCGGATGACGTTGAGGGTCGTACCCGTATCTATAAGAACATTGTAGATGGTAACCATTATATGGACCCAGGTATGCCTGAATCGTTCAACGTATTGACCAAAGAGATCCGTTCTTTAGGTATCAACATTGAACTGAAAAATGGTGACTAAATCCCCCTCAATCCCCCTTTGATAAGGGGGAGACTAACCCCTCTTTAAAAAAGAGGGGTTAGGGGAGATTACCAATTCAGTTAAAAAACAATATTTGTGACCCAGTTGTGAAGTGAAAATCTCCACAACACACGGAGAAAAAAATTGAAAGACTTGCTCGATATCATGCGCAAAAAGACGGATTCAGACGGTCATGCTCCTGTAGAGTTTGATCGCATCCGTATTGGTCTTGCGTCACCAGAAATGATTAAGTCATGGTCTCATGGTGAAGTTAAAAAGCCAGAGACAATTAACTATCGTACGTTCAAACCTGAACGTGATGGTTTATTCTGTGCCAAAATTTTTGGTCCAGTAAAAGATTACGAATGCTTGTGTGGTAAATACAAGCGTATGAAATACAAAGGCGTCATTTGTGAAAAATGTGGCGTTGAAGTAACAACTGCGAAAGTTCGTCGTGAGCGTATGGGTCACATTGAGCTTGCTTCACCAGTTGCACACATTTGGTTCTTAAAATCACTGCCTAGCCGTATCGGTCTTCTTTTAGACATGACGCTACGTGATATCGAACGTGTATTGTATTTCGAATCTTACGTTGTAACAGATCCTGGTATGACGCCATTTGAGAAATACCAACTTCTGAATGACGAAGAATACTTCACAGCATTAGAAGAGCACGGTGATGAATTCACTGCGAAAATGGGTGCTGAAGCAGTTCAAGATTTGTTGAAAGACATCGATCTTGAAGCTGAGATTTCTCGTTTACGTGAAGAAATTCCAAATACAACTTCTGAAACGAAGCTTAAGAAAGCATCTAAGCGTTTGAAGTTAATGGAAGCGTTCAAAGAGTCGAATAACAAACCAGAATGGATGGTGTTGACTGTACTTCCAGTACTTCCACCAGATCTTCGTCCGCTTGTACCACTTGAAGGTGGTCGTTTCGCGACATCTGATTTGAACGATCTTTATCGTCGTGTGATTAACCGTAACAACCGTTTAAAGCGTCTTCTTGATCTAGCTGCTCCAGATATCATCGTACGTAACGAAAAACGTATGTTACAAGAGTCTGTAGATGCATTGTTAGATAACGGTCGTCGTGGTCGTGCAATTACTGGTTCGAACAAACGTCCTCTTAAATCTTTGGCAGACATGATCAAAGGTAAACAAGGTCGTTTCCGTCAGAACTTACTTGGTAAGCGTGTTGACTATTCTGGTCGTTCGGTAATTACTGTAGGTCCTACTTTACGTCTTCACCAATGTGGTCTTCCTAAGAAAATGGCACTTGAGTTATTCAAGCCGTTTATTTTCGCGAAATTACAAGCGTCTGGCCAAGCAACTACCATTAAAGCTGCGAAGAAAATGGTTGAGCGTGAGACTCCAGAAGTTTGGGACGTTCTTGCATCTGTGATTCGTCAACATCCAGTGATGTTGAACCGTGCGCCAACACTTCACCGTTTAGGTCTTCAAGCATTTGAACCTGTATTGATCGAAGGTAAAGCGATCCGTCTACACCCACTCGTATGTGCTGCGTTCAACGCCGACTTCGATGGTGACCAAATGGCGGTACACGTTCCATTAACACTTGAAGCTCAATTAGAAGCTCGTGCGTTAATGATGTCAACGAACAACATCTTGTCTCCAGCAAACGGTGAACCAATCATCGTTCCATCGCAAGACGTTGTCTTAGGCTTGTATTACATCACGCGTGATGCAATCAATGCCAAAGGTGAAGGCATGGTGTTCGCGGATACTCACGAAGTAAACCGTGCGCTTGCAACAGGTCAAGTTGATTTACATGCTCGCGTTAAAGCTCGTGTACATCAAACTGTGATCAATGAAAATGGTGAGCGTGAGCAACAAACGATTATCGTTGATACAACGCCAGGCCGTTGTTTACTTTGGGAAGTTGTGCCAGAAGGTTTAAGCTTCGAGCAAATCAACGTTGAGATGACCAAAAAGAACATCTCTAAATTGATCAACTCTTGCTACCGTAAGCTTGGTTTGAAAGATACTGTTATTTTTGCTGACCAATTGATGTACCTCGGTTTCCGTCAAGCAACACGTTCAGGCGTGTCTGTTGGTATGGAAGACATGGTGATTCCACCTGCGAAGTATTCAATCATCGAGAAAGCTGAAGTTGAAGTTCGTGAAATTGAGCAACAGTTCGAACAAGGTTTCGTAACTGCCGGTGAACGTTATAACAAAGTTGTCGATATTTGGGCACGTACAAACGACCAAGTCGCGAAAGCGATGATGGATAACTTGTCTTACACGACTGTTAAGAACAAACAGGGCGAAGATGAGAAACAAAAATCATTCAACTCCATCTACATGATGTCTGACTCTGGTGCCCGTGGTAGTGCAGCACAGATTCGTCAGCTTGCAGGTATGCGTGGTTTGATGGCAAAACCGGATGGCTCGATTATTGAGACACCAATTAAAGCGAACTTCCGTGAAGGTTTGACCGTACTTCAGTACTTCATTTCAACACACGGTGCGCGTAAAGGTTTGGCCGATACAGCATTGAAGACAGCGAACTCGGGTTACTTGACACGTCGTCTTGTAGACGTAGCGCAAGACTTAGTGATTACTGAGCCAGATTGCGGTACTTTTGACGGTCTCGTAATGACGCCATTCATTCAAGGTGGTGATGTTATCGAGAACTTAGGTACTCGTGTGCTTGGTCGTGTATTAGCTGAAGATGCGAAGCGACCAGGTTCTGATGAAGTAGTACTGCCACGTAATACACTCATCGATGAGAAACTTGCAAACTACCTAGAAGAGCAAGGTGTCGATGAAGTTAAAGTGCGTTCAGTAGTAAACTGTGCATCTACTTTTGGTGTATGTGCGAAATGTTATGGTCGTGACCTTGCACGTGGTCACTTGGTGAATCCAGGTGAATCAGTGGGTGTAATGGCTGCTCAATCAATTGGTGAGCCAGGTACACAGTTAACCATGCGTACATTCCACGTGGGTGGTGCTGCGAGCCGAACTTCTGCTGCGAACAGTGTTCAAGTACGTAATGCAGGCTTTGTCCGTTTCCATAATGTGAAGACAGTGCAACACGCTAAAGGTCACTTAGTGTCTGTATCTCGTTCTGGTGAGATTGGTATCACTGATGACATCGGTCGTGAGCGTGAGCGCTATAAACTTCCTTACGGTGCCTCAATCTTGATTAAAGATGGTGGTGCGGTAGAAGCTGGCGGTATTGTAGCGACTTGGGATCCGCATACGCATCCATTGGTAACAGAAGTTGCTGGTAAAGCACGTTTCAGCCAAATCGCTGATGGTGTAACTGCAACCTCGAAAACAGATGATGCAACTGGTATGACGACAGTTGAAATTTTACCTGTAACGTCTCGTCCAGCTTCTGGTAAAGACTTACGTCCAGCGATTGTATTAGATACAGTTGATGGTGGTGAACAGTTCTACTTCTTACCACAAAATACAATTGTGACTGTCCGAGATGGCGAAACAATTGGTGTGGGTGATGTAATTGGTCGTGTACCTCAAGAAACTTCACGTACTCGTGATATTACCGGTGGTCTTCCACGTGTAGCTGACTTGTTTGAAGCACGTAAGCCGAAAGAACATGCGATTCTTGCAGAAGTTTCAGGTGTTGTAAGCTTTGGTAAAGAAACTAAAGGTAAGAATCGTTTGGTGATCACACCGGATGATGGCTCAGAGATTTACGAAGAGTTAATTCCTAAGTGGCGTACGATTAACGTGTTTGAAGGTGAGCATGTTAACCGTGGTGAAACGATTTCTGATGGTCCGCAAAATCCACATGACATCTTACGTTTGAAAGGTGAAGTGGCATTAACCAACTACATCGTGAACGAAGTTCAAGACGTATATCGTCTCCAAGGTGTAAAAATCAACGATAAGCACATTGAAGTCATCGTACGTCAAATGTTGCGTAAAGTTGAGATCATCGATGGTGGTGATACAAGCTTCATCAAAGGCGAGCAAGTGGATTACATCCGTGTTGTCCAAGAAAACCAAGCAGTACTTGCTCAGAACAAGTTCCCTGCGAAGTTTGAACGTCAATTGATGGGTATCACGAAAGCTTCACTTTCTACTGACTCGTTCATTTCTGCTGCATCGTTCCAGGAAACAACACGTGTGTTAACTGAAGCTGCTGTAACAGGTAAAGAAGATGATTTACGCGGTCTAAAAGAAAACGTGGTTGTTGGTCGCTTGATCCCAGCGGGTACAGGTTTGGCTTACCACTTAGAGCGTCGTCGTCAAGAAGCAGAAGCTGCTGAACACGAATTGGTTAATGACTTCTCTGAAGTTGACCAAGCGTTCTCACAAGCATTAAATGAAGATCAGTTTTAATCTAAACTGAATTAAGAAGGCACCTACGGGTGCCTTTTTTTATTGAGTTTGATAATGTGAATTTGAGGCTAAATATCTATTTTGAAAAAAACTCTTTACAAATAGCATCATTTTCGCGTTGTCTTGTAACAGAAATTGAAAATTTTATTCTCTAGATCGCGATATGCTTATATAAATAGACAAAGAGGGACATCAAGATGAAAAAGTTAACAGCTGTCATGGCGATGGCAACCGTATCTACAATGCTACTTGCAGGTTGTGAAAGCATGACGCCGAATCAACAGCGTATTGGTGCAGCTGCTGCAGGCGGCGCACTTGGTGGTGGTGTTGGTAATAATGTTGGTGGTGGTGTTGGTGCAACGCTTGGTGGTGGTGCAGGTGCCGCTGTAGGTAGTAAAGCTCAAGGGGGCTCAGATCGTAATGCCACTTATAGTGGTGTAGGCGGTGCAATCGGGTCTGCAGTCGGTAAAAGTATTTTTGGTGGTAACTCTGGCGCTGCAATTGGTGGTGCAATTGGCGGCGGTGCAGGAGCAGCGATAGAGCAAAAGCGATAGAACAAAATAATCGTTAATTTGCTAAAGTGATAAAAAAAGCGCTCATAGAGCGCTTTTTTTATTAACGGAAACGTGTGGCTTTTGCCTTCTTGCGACGGATATACACAGTTTTGTGAACTTCTGCGATCCGTAAGCCTGATTCATCCATAATATTCACAGTATAGTTACGGTAAACAGGAGCATGATTGCTAGCGAGCTCTTTGATGAGTTGTATTTCACTGGAATCAATGCGGATATCTGCATAAACAGTGCTACGACCAGGAGTTAAAAAATCGATGCTTGCAGCCTTATCCCAAACAATATATTTATCACCTAAGTGATACATGAGTAATGTCATATAGAATGGGTCAACCATAGAATAAAGGCTACCGCCAAAGTGGACACCCACAATATTTTTATTTTTTCGTGTAAGTGGCATTTTTACACGAATATGATGATTTTTTAAGTCGATTTTATCGATAGTAATGCCTGCGCCTTGAAAGGGTGCAAAGCTATTAAACATATACTTGGAGATTAACGGAATTGTCGTTAGCTTTTTCAAAATACTCATTTAGGTCAATTATTTTTATTTCATTAGTTAGCATACTAAAGTACAAAAAATATTCTGGCATTGATCGAAAATCATCGTAGACCAAGAAAACGGTCAATCAATAACAAAAAAGGTTGAGCATATTATGCAATTTGAATCGCATTGGATTAACACGACAGATCAACAAAAACTCTATGCTAAAACATGGGGAGATCGGAATAAGCCGGCATTGGTGCTTGTGCATGGTTATCCAGACAATCAAGAAGTATGGGAACCAATCATTTCGAATTTAATCGAAGATTATTTTGTTGTAACTTATGATGTGCGTGGCGCTGGTCAATCGAGCGTACCGAAAAAGATTCGCGCTTATGCATTAGCTCAACTGTCTTTGGATTTGGAGAGTGTGGTAAATCATCTGTTGCCAAATCGAAACTTTCATGTGGCAGCACACGATTGGGGCTCAATTCAAACATGGGAATCCGTAACAGAATCTAAATTTAAAGGTCGTATTCTTTCATATACCACTATATCTGGACCATGCTTGGACCATGCTGCTTATTGGATGCGTGAACAATTCAAACATCAAAAACCAAAGTTCTTTAAGCAATTGATTAAGTCTTGGTACATCGTACTATTTCAGCTACCCGTAGTTGCACCGACGATGTGGAATTTTCTCAATCCAGATCGCTGGGGCAAAATATTTGAAATTCTTGAAGATACAAAAGGCTTACCTGTAAACCAAAATATCTCTAAGGATGGTGAGTATGGTGTGGCACTGTATCGGGCAAACTTTATTCCACGTCTAATGATGCCTCGTCAACGTCATGCGATTTGCCCCGTTCAAGCGGTAGTCTTAAAACGCGATAAATATGTAAGTCCAGAGTTGATTGACGAAATTCCAAAATGGGCGACAGGTTTTGAACGTGTTGAGCTAGATGCGAATCATTGGGCTGTTTTAAGTCGTGCCCAAGAGATCGCATCGTATATTAAACAATTTGCAAAAAAAAATGCGCAAGGCGAATAGAATCTGACGAGTGAAGGTATCAACCCCTGATGAGCAGATTTATTACAAACAAATTCTGATAAAATAGTTTTTTTGTCTGATTCCTATTTCTTATGTTTGCAATTCTTGCTGCCATTGGGGTCATGTTTGGCCTCTCTTTGGCTCGTGTGCCTGTGGTATTTGCACTGATCATTGGTGCTGTAACAGGAGGCCTATTGGCTGGTCTTGGTTTACAAGGCACTATGGAAGCGTTTAATGGTGGTTTGGGCAAGGGTGCCCAGATTGCTTTAGCTTATGGTGTACTTGGTGCATTTGCCTTAACTTTGGCTCGTTCAGGTTTGCCAGATCTTCTAGCATATAAAATGATTAATTCACTTAAAGGTGAGGCTAATCTTAAAATACAAAATCGTGTCAAATATGCCATCTTTGCAACAGTTGCTATAGCGGCTGTTTGTTCTCAAAACGTAATTCCCGTGCATATTGCTTTTATTCCTGTATTGATTCCACCATTATTGATGGTATTCAACCATTTAAAGCTTGATCGACGATTGGTTGCATGTCTACTCACATTTGGTTTATGTGCAACTTATATGTTGATCCCAGTCGGTTTTGGTGCAATTTTCCTAAATGATATTTTAGGTCAAAACATCAATACTTTTGGTGAACCACTTGGCTTCCAAATTGATTATGATCAAATCCCTTCTGCGATGGCGATTCCTGTGTTTGGGATGTTCGTAGGTTTATTAATCGCAGTGTTTTATAGCTATCGTAAACCACGAGAATATCGTGACATTCATGTCGAAGAACAACCACAAAGCATTTCGGGTGAAATGGGTGTTCAAGAAGGTTCTGCGAGACCGGAGGTTTCTAAATTTACGATTTATATGGCGGGGGGTGCTGTTTTAGCAACGCTTGCAGTGCAATTGTATTCTGATTCGATGATTTTAGCTGGTTTAGTCGGCGTGGCGATCCTAAGCTGTGCAGGTATTTTCAAGTGGAAAGAAGCTGACGATGTCATCATTACTGGTATGCGTATGATGGCACTGGTGGGTTTTATTATGATCGCAGCACAAGGTTTTGCAGCCGTGATCGGCGCTACTGGTCAGGTTCCAACGCTAGTTGAGGCTTCAGTCGCATGGATTGGTGATAGTCAAGGTTGGGCAGCATTCTGGATGTTACTCATCGGATTGTTAATTACACTAGGTATAGGATCATCATTCTCCACAGTGCCAATTCTTGCAATCATTTATGTCCCATTATGTATTCAGTTTGGTTTTAGTCCAGCAGCAACAATTGCGCTCATAGGTACTGCTGCAGCTCTAGGTGATGCAGGCTCTCCAGCTTCAGACTCGACTTTAGGACCAACATCAGGCTTGAATATGGATGGTCAACATGATCATATGAAAGACAGTGTGATTCCGACATTTATTCATTTCAATATTCCATTGATGATTTTTGGTTGGATCGCGGCAATGGTCCTATAACTACATTTAAAAAATGATTGAATAAAAGGCGATTAATATAATCGCCTTTTTTATTTTAAGTCAGATTAAAATAGTAGGATTAAATAAAAAAATTCAGAGTAAAATAATATGATTAATAGGTTATTTAAAATAATTGATGGTTTTATAATTGACTAAATTAGTATGATTTAAAATAAATTATCATTATAAACAGGTATTTATAAATAAAACGTATTTTATTTAATTTTTGGGAGTTGCATATTAATTTTTGGCATGTTTATTATACTTAAATAGTAGTTTATTTATATCGATCTTCCAGAGGTTATAATAATGTTAAATAAAATTGCACTGATTGTTTTAGTTGGGATGTCAGCAAATGCACTGGCAGGAGAATGGCAACTTAAGGTAGGTGCATCTGCAATTTCTCCAACGCAAGATACCACTGTGGCTGCTCTAGGAGGAGGTAAAGTGGAAGCCGATGATGAATTTGCTTTTACCCCTTCGGTGGAGTATTTCTTTAATGATCAAATTTCTGCTGAACTATTATTAGCCACACCAGTTCGCCATGATGTTTTGATTAATGGTGCTGATGCAGTGACGATTAAACATTTACCACCAACTCTGACTGCGAAATATCATTTTAAAAATAGTTCGGGATTTACACCTTATATTGGTCTTGGTGCAACAGCATTTATTGCTTGGGATGAGCAAGGCGTTCAAAGTGTAAAAGAAGATTTTGGTTATGCAGCGCAGTTAGGTTTCAATTTCCAACCAGCTGATGCAAAAAACTGGGGTGTATTCGCTGACGTGCGTTATGCAGATTTGAATCCTGAAGTGAATGTAGATGGAACAACAAAGTTCAAGCTAGACATAGATCCAGTCATCTATAGCATTGGTTACAGCTACAAATTCTAAAAATAAAGTTGCGCCTAGCCCTATTAATCAATAGGGCTTTTTTTATGTGTTGTACTATAACAGGTAGAAAATACCATATAAAAAAACAATTTTTTTCAATAATCTAGAAGGCTCATAACCGAGTAGTATGCATGAAGAACCAATTCATAAAACTCATCATTGTGCTGGCTGCATGTGCAAGTGTTCCAGCATTTGCAGCGAGTTTTGATTGCAAAAAGGCACAGTCCGAAACTGAGAAAGCTGTTTGTGAACATCTTATCTTGAATGATGCAGATGTTAAAATGGCTGCCACTTATCAAATTCTACGTCGTTTAGTACCGATGGGAATGCGATCAATCATTCAGAATGAACAAGTCAAATGGCTGGAATTACGTGATCAATGCCAAGCAAATTTGCAATGCTTAAATCATGTCTATCAAATGCGTCAGCAAAAACTAGAAATACATCTTGATCGAATTTACAAACAAGGTCCTTTTTAAAAAAATTTAATTTTGACCATTGAAAAAATTAGAAGCTACACCATTCATTAAGCATTCAAAAAAATTGTTTTGATGTGTTTAAGGAGTAGTTTATGAGCGAGCAGAATACACAAAAACATAGTTTCCAAGCGGAAGTTGCTCAGCTTTTACATTTAGTGACGCATTCACTTTATTCAAATCCAGAAATTTTCCTTCGTGAGCTAATTTCAAACGCTTCAGACGCATGTGATAAATTACGTTTTGAAGGGATTAATCATCCTGAATACTATGAAAATGATCCAGATTTACGTGTACGCGTACAATTGGATAAAGATAATAAAACCATCACCATTTCAGACAACGGTATTGGTTTAAGCCAACAAGAAGCTATTGATAATTTGGGTACGATTGCTAAATCTGGTACTAAAGACTTTATGTCTAAATTAACCGGTGATCAAAAGTCAGATGCACAGTTAATTGGTCAGTTTGGTGTCGGTTTTTATTCTGGCTTTATTGTCGCTGATAAAATCACAGTTGAATCACGTCGTGCAGGGGCTGAAGCTTCAGAAGGTGTACGTTGGATCAGTGGTGGTACAGGCGAATTTGAAGTTGAGCAAATTACAAAAGAAGGTCGCGGTACAGATATTATTCTACACTTGCGTGAAGACGCATTAGATTATTTGCAAAGTTATAAAGTAAAGCAAATTATCAATAAATATTCAGACCATATCAGTTTACCAATTCAAATGGAAAAAGAGGTATGGCAACAAGAAGAAGCGGCTGAGGGAGAAGAAGCCAAACCAGGCCAGTATGTCAAAACGGGTGAATGGGAGGCGATCAATTCTGCCAGCGCATTGTGGACACGTAGTAAGAATGACATTACTGAAGAACAGTATATTGAGTTTTATAAAAACTTAAGTCACGACTTTGAAGCACCGATTACTTGGGCGCATAACCGTGTAGAAGGGAGTACCGAATATACGCAATTACTGTATATCCCAAGTAAAGCACCGCACAACATTTTCTCACGTGAAGCGAAAGCAGGTATCAAGCTCTATGTGAAACGTGTCTTCATCATGGATGATGCAGATAATCTCATCCCGAACTATTTACGTTTCGTACAAGGTGTTGTGGATAGCGCAGACTTACCGTTAAATGTGAGTCGTGAGTTACTTCAAGAAAGTCGAGATGTTAAAACCATCCGTGAAGGCAACACACGTCGAATCTTAACAACTTTAGACACTTTAGCTAAATCTGAAGATGAAGCAGATCAAGAGAAATTTAAGAAGTTTTATGCTGAGTTTGGATCTGTCTTAAAAGAAGGTTTGGGTGAAGATTTCACCAATCGTGATCGAATTTTGAAGCTTCTACGCTTTGCAACTTCAAACAATGATGAGGTGACCACTTCATTGGCTGACTACAAAGCAGCAATGAAAGAAGGTCAAAAGGCGATTTATTATGTAACGGCGGAAAGCTTAGCGGCTGCTAAAAACTCGCCACAACTTGAGTTATTCAAGAAAAAAGGTATCGATGTTCTGCTAATGACTGAACGTGTAGATGAATGGGCAATGGAATTTGTTCATGAGTTTGACGGGACACCAATGCAGAATGTCGCAAAAGGTGCTGTAGACTTAGGTGATTTACAGGATGCTGAAGAGAAAAAAGCATTAGAAGCGGCAGCTGAGCAGTTTAAACCAGTGGTTGAAAAGCTGTCTGAGTCATTAAAAGACAAAACCAAAGAAGTGCGCGTAACCACTCGTTTGGTTGATTCTCCAGCGTGTCTGGTGACTGGTGAAGGCGAATTGTCTCCACAGTTGATTCGCATGTTAAAACAAGCAGGTCAAGCAGTCCCAGAAAGCAAGCCAATTTTAGAGATTAACCCTGAGCATCCATTAGTGAAAAAATTGGAAGGTTCAGCACAATTTGACGATCTTGCAAATGTAATTTTTGATCAAGCGATGATTGCGGAAGGTGGTTTACCAGAAGATCCAGCTGCATATTTAAAACGCATTAACAGCTTATTATTGAAATAAGCGCATATTTTAAATTGTGATCGAAAGCCTATCTTCGGATAGGCTTTTTTAATGCAGCGCCGTCGTAGGATGCAAAAGGAGCTATTTAAGCTTTGGGTTAAACTAGATAAATTTTTTCGATGTTGATGATAAAAAAATACGTCCAAGTTTCGATTTGTAAAACATATCAAAAAATAATAATTAATCTATAATAACGATCATTAAATATTGGGAATATTCTATGAAAACTTCAATGATGCTCGCATTTAGCATGTTTTGTTTGAGCTTAACCAATGTCACTTATGCAGAACAAGATGTGAAGAAAATTGTTCGAAATGATCGTGTAACCGTAGTGAAGCACCAAATTCCACAATTTGATATTAATCCTTTTGTGGATAGTAAACGTATCACACGCACAGATCGCGTCGGTTATGTTTTACCTAAAACTGAAGCTGAAGCATCTCCTAAAAAAACACGTATTACACGTAATGATCGTATCGTGATTCAAAAGCCTGTCATTTGAGAATCTAAGATCCAAAAAAGCCCATCAATGATGGGCTTTTTTATGACTATTATCGAGCGCTAAAATCTAGCTTCAAGACGAACTAAAGCACGAGGATAGTGTGATCGATCTTCACGCTTGTCATTAAAATAGTTAAGATCACCTTGAACAAAGAACCATTCGCGGAATAAGGGTTGGCGCCAAGAAACAAAAGGTCCCCAACTGTTCATACGTAAATCATCTTCGTTGTAATAACCGCCTACATACATACCGTAGTTAAAGCGGTTATCATGGAAAAACTGATGTTGGCGATAGGTACGATTATCCCAAGTCCAATCATCATCCTGCTCATCCGCATAAGTTAGATAAAGCTGATTTGAAATAAATGCTTCATTTGGACGTGCTTGGGTGAGTTCCAAATTGGTTCTTAGATAATTTTCACTATCTATACCATAACGATAGATTTGTTCAGCATGAAAGGAAAAATCATTCCCGAGAGTCCAATCTTTTTTTGCCTTTAAGCGGGCATAAATGTCATCTCCAGATCGGATACCTAAATCAGCATCTAAAGCGAAAGGTAATTTATCAGACAGTTGTGACCAACGTAATGCGATCGAACTGTTATCTTCACGGATTCGCTTAGTGTCGACATTTTTGTCGGGATCACCAGCAGGATTTTCATTGGTAATGGCAATATTGTTGTCAATTTCATTATCCAGTGAATCATCACCAAAGACTAAACTTAATTTACGCTCTAAGGTTGGTAAGTCGATTTTACCGCGTATACGTGGCTTGAATTCGTGATCATCATACTTATTCCATTTATTATCAAAGATTACACGTAGCGTTGCTTTGGCGGTTTCATCCTCATAGCCTTCACCAAACCAACCATCGATTCGCTGAGCCGTTCGGTCTGCCCAGTGGCGAATCGATTTTTGACGTCGGTCAATCCATGATAAATCTTCAGTCGCTTGGGTCGGAGCGTATATTTTTTTATTGGATTGTTCTGGGAATAGTGTCGGCGTTGCATCAACCATGCGAGGAACGTAGTTAATCCAACCTAAGCTATTTTCATCCGATGTTGGCCAATCTTTTTGTTGAAATTCTAAAGGATAGTCTAAAGTAGGGAATTCGTTACTGACACTGATTTCATCTGTTTGATAAGGATCAGTCAAGTCATCTTGCTGATCTTGGCTATACACGAAAGTACTTAAAAAGCTACAACTTAAGACAAGACTTAAGGTTGACGGTTTGAACTGCTGCATGATTCTTTTCATATTCGCTCTAAGTCATTTTCATTGTTAAGCCGCTGAATTTATTTATAAAATTAAAAATGGGCTTAAGCATCGTGATATTATTAAAAATCAATGTTTGATCTATTCTAATGAATTGTTCAACAAAATTCACAATAAACAACAATGAATTTAAAGTGATTTAAAATTGGAACAGATAATGAGAAGACTTGAAACTGAAATAATTTTATTAAATGATTGTTTTATAGATAAAAAAAAGACCTCCTTGGGGAAAGAGGTCTATAAAAATTTACCATGTATAGAGTCATGCAGTGAATCTATACATGAAGTATATTCAGTTCCGATTCACTTGAATAGGCTTGTTTATGCAACGCTGAATTCTATTTTTATAACAGTCTAAATATGGCTTAAGTCATGCAACCTTAAGCCAGTATTTAGGTTCTCGAAGATGTTTTATGATTTACTTGGTGGCACGTCACAATGTTCATCAGTACAAGTTTCTGCATCTTCAACAGTGGGTTGATCTGTTTGTTCATTGGCAGTCGTTAATACTTTGTTGATCACATCTTGGAAGACTTGAGTCGGTTGAGCACCAGCCAAAGCCACACGCTGATCGAATACAAAAAATGGTACGCCAGTCACTTTTAATTGATCACGTGCAAGTTCTTCATCAAATTGGACAAAATCGGCATATTGATCAGAATCCAAAATATCATCCACTTCAACTGGATTTAAACCAATGCGCGAAGCAACATCTTCGAGGGTTTCACGCTCGCCAATGGCTAAACCTTGGGTCATATAGCTATAAAAAAAGGCTTCTTTTGCTTCCGAACCCAATCCTAAGCTTTGTGCATGATGAATAATTCGATGGGCGTTGAATGTATTTCCTGAGTTGGCATTTTCCCAATTGAACTCGATGCCTTCTGCTTTTGCCATTTCCGCAATATTGCGTTGCATTTCTTCAACTTCAGCGACAGTACGCCCATATTTTAATGCTAAACGTTCGCTATTTGAGACTTCTTGACGTGGCGGTGCATCAGGATCTAGCTGAAAACTGTGCCAATGGACTTCAAGTTCTACACCAGTTGCAGCAGCTGCTGCTTCTAAACGTTTTTTTCCGATATAGCAAAAAGGGCATACTACATCTGACCACACATCTACACGCATAAAAAATCTCTAATCATCATTTATGAATCTATAGTGTGGGCAATGACAACAAAATTAAAGGTCTAAATCTGAAACGCAGAGTTTCAATCCGATATATTTCTGTCGAAAATATGAATTTTGCGTAATAAATTATTGAAACTTGATCACAGAATCACGAATAAATCGACAAAATCACAGCAATATCCACTAAATTCATTCCTATTTCTGCTTAAAAAATATGCTATACAATACACATCATGTGCTTGTCATTGTTCGCAAGTGATTCATTACTCAAACAAAAAAAAGGATAGGAGTTTGAGATGCGCGGAATTTTAGCGGTGGTTATCGTCATGGTGACCTTATTATTTGGTTATTGTGCCTACGCGCAAAATGAAAAAAATGATGAAGTGCAACGTCAACAATTTGATTTGGTGATGACGGAAAAAATTGAGCAGCTTTATGTTCAAGCGAAGGATTGGAAAACCCCTCTGAATTTTAAAGTTGAAGATGAGCGTTTGGATGGTGACTATAAGGTACTTTCTGAATTTATTTTGAAGTATTGGGTAGACAATATTGAATCACGAAATATGTATTTACGTGAGTTAGATCAAGCCAAGTGGGATGAGTTTCTGAACGTTCGTCGCCTAGAATTAGATAAAAAGAATAAATATCAAGACACCGAAAAGATGTTTGTCCAAGTGAAAAAAATTCAATCTGAATATCAAACGCGTGACCAACAAATTTATGCGACAGCTTTACAAGCGCTTGATGCTTTGGAGATGAAAGCAGACTTGCGTGAGCCAATGAAAGAAAAGTTAAAATTCAGCCGACAGCATAATAATGATCAAGCTTTGTTTGCTTTAGAACTTAAGATCACAAAAAAAGCTGAAGAAATGTTTGAGTTTTTGAAGAATCATGACTGGCAACGCCGTAATGAAATGATCCTATTTAAAAGTGATCTCAGTGTGAATCGCTTTAACGAGTTATATCGCGAATTAAATCAATTACAACGCGAAATTGATCAGTTAAAAAATCAAAATGCCGAAGTGATTGAAGCACAAACAGTGAATCAAAGTCCAAGTTCTGAACCCGTTGTTCAGGAAGAAACGCAATAAACATTCTTTCTTGGTTGTTTCTTTCAGCGTGGTTATAAACAATGGACGCCTGTTTTACTCACGGAGTAAAGCAGAGAATGCTTTACTTGAAAGTAAATGTACATCATGAACATGCTCAATTTTAGGATTAATGTGTGCTTTTTCTTTCCATTGATCTAAGGTGATACCATTATCGAGGACTTTTTTGTCATATAAATAGTTTGGAATTAAGCCTGGTAAGGTCACGCGATAATCTCGTGGAATTTGTCCTACTGCATGTTCTAATAAATCAAACAAGATGGTCGTACAATTGCTGATATAGGTGTTATACCAAACTGGGGTATGATTTAGCCGATTGGCTTTGTTCAGGAATTCTAAAAACAACATCTGAATTTCGGTTTGATTCATTTGAATTGGATAAATATAGACATCTTCTTCGCGAATATTTGAGCGGGTATAAATCAAATCATTTTCATCACCTACGACCAGTGCCAATTCATACTGCCGAAAAAAACCGCCAATGGTGGAGAAACCTTCATCCTTTTCCTGACGAACCTCTAAAGAAAATGCGAGATGTTCGCCATCATCAAAACCAAATGTAATAAAAACATGCGCAATAGGACCTTGCATAAAATGAGATACCACTAAATCTATACGATCTAACTTTTCTAAATCGTATTGTCGTGTTTCCCATCGCGTCACGTAGTCTTTATCATTGCGCCAAATAAAATTTCTGACATTCTGTAATTCCACTTTGCCATCTTTGAATTGGAATTGAATAATTTTGTCGGTTTCATCCTGCCAAACGCGATCATTGCGCGGTTCTAAGGAAAAAAGCTAATCATGGCAATCAAAAAAATAATCAAATACGCCCATGTGAAATAGGGCTTATAGCTGTGTTGCTTGAAATGGAATATCCCTGTAATGATGGCAAGTCCAACCCAAAACAAGATCAGTGCATAAGTGAAAATGGCATTAACAGGCTGATGTGTCCAAATGAATAAGATTGCCCAGAGTGATGTGAGACATAAAAATATAACGAGTAGGCTGTTTTTTATTTTAGTTTTCATGGCTGATGGATATGTATGAGTTTTCTATTTTTATAATGAATTGAAGTTAAGCTTTGAAGTCCATATTTGTAAAATCAGACCGAGTCTTGAAATTCAGTTGCTTAGCAAAACTTTTAAAAAAAAACTTGAAACATTTATCTGAGTGCTGATGAATAAGTAAATAAATTGGTGTAGTTTAATTAAAGAATGGCTCTATTTGTTTAGTTATTCTTGTTTCTTGATGCTCAATTTGAACGATGCATGTCAGAGTCTTACTTATGACTAATTCTAAATTATGTTTGATGTTCGGTGTGATCTCAGCCTTGCTGATGAGTTTGTCTCATGCTGAAGATGTTGCAAGCCTGCCTTCAATTCAATTGTTGGCGGACGATGACTTACGTGATGAAGTTGTGACGACTGTTACACCTTTTCAAGAAGATCAAAAGGTGCGTCAAGCTTTGCAACATCAAGTGATCAAAAAAGAGCAGGATATTCAAAATGCTGCTTTAGAGCAAAGTTCACCTGTACTGAATTTTCAACCAAAAACCCCAGTGCCTGATATGAGTCATCTATCACCTTTACAGCAGCAGTATGTTTTGTCTGTTGCAGCAGGCTTACAGTCGAATGATCCGAGTTCAGGCATTTTTAGAATGTTGGAGCCTTTAGGGATTGATCGGGACAAAGCATTGAATCATATCCAACAGGGTGGAGGCGCGATTCCAATGACCTTTGATGAGCAACGTTTAAATCAGTTGTTGGGTGATGGATGGCGGAGTAATCTAAAATAAAATTTGATTTCTAAAGTATAAAAATCCCGCAAACAGCGGGATTTCTTCTAGTCACGTATCTAAACTTAAACACGTTTGATAATTTGCAAATTATTTTAAAGCCTAGGTAAATTATAGTAGATTAATTCACATGAATTTAAAGTGTTAAGATCTAAATTGATATTTTGTTGAGCAGATACATGGTTGCTCAAGTGTTGATTTTGTTGAGCACTAAAGCCCAAAAAAGAATTATAACCTTCAATTTGAATTTTATATTTCTGAATATTAAGGTTCAAATTTTGAGTTAAGCAATACTGCTGTAATGAGTATTCTCTCTTATTATCAGATAGCGTAAAATTTATCCTGTGAGTAACAGTATCAATAACATAAATAGAATGTTTGTGTGAGCCAATATTAATTTTTTGTTGATGAGTTGGATTAGCTTGTACCGTACCGTTAAATAGAAATTCTTTTATAACTGGCTTGCCAATGACTTCATTTATTTTGATCAGAGCGAAGTTTGTAAGCGTGATAAATTGCGGGGAAAATAACCTCCAAACAAAAAATAACACAAACCCTGTAAGAAGTATAAATATAAAATAATTCATGAATTTATTAATTTTTTTATAACGGAATTTTTTGCGATTCTCCTCAATTTCTCGGACATAAAACTGATTGATAATAACAAGAAAAATGGGAGTTAAAAAAGTAACAGCCAGTCCATAAGCAATACTAGAAACTAATAGAGGATTAAAGAAAGGCAATTCATATTGATTTTCTAACTTCCATCCAAAATAGAAAATTATAAGACTGAGAACGATATAAAATACTGGATAGAAATATGTCTTTTTTTCTTCATATTTATAAATTTTGTAACAAGATTTTTTTTAAGAGAAAAAACCCCGCATTAAGCGGGGTTTCTTTTGGTCAAGTATTTAAAACTTAAACACGTTCGATCACAGTTGCGATACCTTGACCAAGACCGATACACATCGTCGCAAGACCGATTTGTGTATCTTGTTGTTCCATCACGTTTAACAACGTCGTTGTGATACGCGCACCAGAACAGCCCAATGGGTGACCAAGCGCAATCGCACCACCGTTTAAGTTCACGATGTCTTGTTTGTCATGTAAACCTAGACCTTTCAATACTGAAAGACCTTGAGCAGCAAATGCTTCGTTTAACTCAACAGTTTGAATGTCACCAATACTCAAGCCAGCACGTTTAAGCGCTTTTTGCGTTGCAGGAACAGGACCGTAACCCATGATCGCAGCATCACAACCTGCAACCGCCATAGAGCGAATTACAGCACGTGGCTTAAGACCTAATGCTTGCGCACGCTCAGCAGACATCAATAACATTGCAGATGCACCGTCAGACAATGCTGATGATGTAGCAGCAGTCACTGTACCGCCTTTAGGATCAAACACAGGACGTAACGCTTTAAATGCTTCAAGGTTCGCATCTGGACGAATCACTTCATCTACATCGCATAGGATTTTGAAGCCATTTGCATCATGACCTTCAACACCAATGATTTCGTTTTTGAAACGACCTTCTTGAGTAGCAGCCCAAGCACGACGGTGAGATTCAACACCAAAAGCGTCTTGCTCTTCACGGCTAATGCCATTCATACGACCTAACATTTCAGCAGTTAAGCCCATCATGTTAGATGCTTTCGCATAATGTTTAGATGCTTGTGGGTTCAAGTCGATACCATGCATCATGCCAACGTGGCCCATGTGCTCAACACCACCGATGATGAAGATATCACCTTGGTTAGTCGCAATTTGAGCAGCTGCGGTATGAATTGCTTGCATTGAAGAACCGCAAAGACGGTTAACAGTTTGACCTGCAACAGTTTTTGGTAAGTCTGCCAATAACACGATGTTACGACCGATGTTCATGCCTTGCTCTAGAGTTTGGTTCACACAACCCCAGATCACATCTTCAACTTCGTTCACATCAAACTGGTTACGAGCAACCAATGCACGAACTAATTCAGCAGATAAGTTATCGGCACGTACATTGCGGAACATACCATTTTTGGTTTTACCCATTGCTGAACGTACGCCATCAACGATGACAACGTCACGTGGATTTAAAGTAGCCATTCACGTTGCTCCTTAACCGTAGAATTTTTTATTGTTAGCAGCCATGTCACGCAACATTTGTGGCGCTTCATAAGCCTTACCTAAATGCGCATACTTGTCGCAAAGCGCAACATACTCAGCTACACCAGTTTGATCGATGTAACGGCATGGACCACCACGGAATGGAGGGAAGCCTACACCCATGATCATTGCCATATCTGCTTCGTTTGGTGTTGCAACGATGTTGTCTTCCAAGCAACGAACAGTTTCGTTACAGAAAGCAATCATCATACGGTCAATGATCTCTTGAGGATCAAATTCACGTTTTTCACCAGTCACGACAGAAGCAATTACGTCATACGCTGTTGGATCAACAGTTTTTGCTTTCTTGCCTTTCTTGTCCAATTCATATTTGTAGAAACCAACATCGTTCTTTTGACCGAGACGTTGTGCTTCATACATTGTTTGGATTGAACCTTTGAAATCAGGCTTCATACGGTCAGGGAAACCTTCAGCCATCACTTCTGCACCGTGAACGCCAGTATCAATACCGACAACGTCCATTAAGTATGCAGGACCCATTGGCCAGCCAAATTTTTCCATTACTTTGTCGACTTGTTGGAAGTCGGCGCCGTCTTTAAGAAGAAGGTCAAACGCACCAAAGTAAGGGAACAATACGCGGTTTACAAGGAAGCCCGGACAGTCGTTTACAACGATAGGAGTTTTACCCATTTTTTGAGCGAGTACGACAGTCGTTGCAATCGCTTCAGGTGAAGTTTTTTCACCACGGATCACTTCAACCAAAGGCATCATATGCACTGGGTTAAAGAAGTGCATCCCTACAAAGTTCTCAGGACGCTCTAGGTTTTCAGCCAAACGCGTGATTGAGATCGTAGAAGTGTTTGATGCAATGATCGTGTTTTCACGTACTTTAGATTCAGTTTCTTTGAGTACGATGCCTTTCACTTTCGGGTTTTCAGTTACCGCTTCGATTACGATATCGACTTCTTTAAACTCATCATAGCTTAATGTCGGACGGATACGTGCAAGCGTTTCACCCATTTGAGCAGGCTTGATTTTCTTACGTTCAACTTGTTTAGTCAGGAGACCGTTTGCTTCTTTCATTCCTAAAGCAAGTTGTGGGTTACCAATATCTTTCATGATAATTGGTGTGCCTTTGCTTGCCGCTTGATAAGCAATACCACCACCCATGATACCTGCACCAAGTACTGCAGCTTGATTTACAGGGTGAGCGCCTTGTTCATATTTTTTCGAAGTTTTCTTCACAACTTGGTCGTTGATGAATAGACCAATCAACGCGCCTGCTTGTGGCGTTACCGCTGCTTTTGCAAAGTGTTCAGCTTCTTGGCGAAGTGCACCAGCACGATCTAAGCTTGAACCTGCTTGCATAGAATCAAGCAATAATTTTGGCGCAGGGTATTGTGCAGGATTAGCTTTCGCAAGCACCACACCTTTAGACGAGTTGAAAGCCATCATTTGTTCTAATGGATTCAACTTAATTGGATCTAATTTTTCTTGACGCTTCGCTTTCCAGTCTAAACGACCTTCGATTGCTTGTTTAACGATAGAGATCGCAGCATCTTGTAATTTATCAGCAGCAACCACCGCATCGACCGCACCATCTTTAAGTGCAGCAGGTGCTTTTTTCGGGTTCGCCATTGCCATCCATTCAACAGCGTTATCGATACCGATAACACGGCTTAGACGAACAGTACCACCGAAACCAGGAATGATCCCAAGTTTAATTTCTGGAAGACCAACTTGTGCTGATTCTGACATCACGCGATAGTCACACACCAAGCACATTTCGAAACCGCCGCCCAATGCCATACCATTGATTGCAGCAACTTTAGGAATATTTAAATCTTCGAATGAATTGAAAATTTCATGAACAGGCATCGCCCAATCTACAATGACTTGTTCGCCTTGCGCAAAGTTTTCACCAAACTCAGTGATGTCTGCACCAACGATAAATGTAGATTTACCAGATGTAACGATAAGACCTTTAATCTCAGCGTTTGATTGAACAGCAGCAATTGCAGCTTTAAAGTCGTCAATTGTTGCGCGGTTGAATTTATTAACCGACTCACCTTGTAAGTCAAAGCGGAATTCTGCAATTCCGTCCGAAAGCATTTGGACGGTAATGGCATTGCCAGCGTGGATCATGCCCTGATCTCCTTTTTTTTGGAGGACTTCTAAGTTGATGTTGTGAAGCTAGTGCGTATTTCCTGCGCACATTAAAGCTTCGCTAATCTTACGATAACTATATCGAAAAAGAACATAACAAGTTGTATCAAGCCGTGACGCAATGGTCATCTATTTATTGCACCAGCATGCGTTATAAAACAGCAGATGCGAATGTAGAATTTGTTCTTCTTACAATAAAGCGATTGTTTCAATTGGCATTTTATTTAAAAACACTTCAACTTATATCTGGGGTAGGTAGGTAATTTCAAGTTATTTTGCACTTTAAATTTCGTCATAAAAGTCAATAAACTGAAATATAAAGCCATCAAAAGTCTATTTGTAGAACACAATGTTTCGTTGTTTGGGGTAGTCGTTATACAATTTACGTGATTATCTATACATCTAAATTGGAACAATTCATTTCCAATTTAGGTGCAGCATCTCCTCATTTAACCCGCTAACCAAAGATAAACCGAGTCAATCAATGATCAAGTGGATTATTCTCGCGATATTCATCATATCGGCACTGTATATTCAACGTCGTGGAAAAGTACGACATTCGTTCTATCGTCAATTCTTTGATCATTCGACCATTTTGGCACCTATTAATTTTTTGATGTATATGTTCTCTAAGGTGCCAAACCAGCCTTATATCGACACACAGCATTTTAAAGATTTAAAAGTGTTAGATGAAAATTGGGAAATGATTCGTGATGAAGCCAAAGCTTTATATGAGCAGGGTGGGATCAAAGCCTCTGAAAAATATGATGACCTAGGCTTTAATTCATTTTTTAAAACTGGTTGGAAGCGTTTTTATTTAAAATGGTATGACTCTGCACATCCTTCAGCAGCAGAACTGTGCCCTAAAACGACAGCATTGCTTAAAACATTGCCAACCATTAAAGCGGCGATGTTTACTGAGCTTGCTCCTGATAGTCGCTTGGTTCGTCATCGTGATCCTTATGCGGGATCTTTACGCTATCATTTAGGGTTGTTGACGCCAAATGATGATCGTTGCTTTATTGATGTAGATGGTCAGCGGTATTCATGGAGAGATGGTGAAAGCGTTGTGTTTGATGAAACCTACATTCATTATGCAGAAAACACGACGGATCAAAATCGTATTATTTTCTTTGCTGATGTAGAGCGCCCTTTAAAGACACGTTGGATGGAACGGTTTAATCATTGGTTTGGTAAAAATGTAATGACTGCGGCAAGTTCACCGAATGAAGCAGGGGATCAAACGGGTGGTCTGAACAAAGCATTTGGTTATATTTATCGCTTGCGTGTCAAAGCAAAAGCACTGAAAGCGAAGAACCGTCAGTTATATTACTTTTTAAAATGGTTCTTGATGTTAGGGATATTCTTCCTGATTTTCATTCGACCTTATGTGTTTTAAGAGCATTCAGATCAAAATGCGCCTCAGGGCGCATTTTTTAATTTTACTTAAAATGATGTAAATTAAAATTGAGAAGTAGTTCAATAAAAGCTATGCTTTTGTCTGTAAAATATACAAAAGAAAATTCAAATGAATCTCAAAAAAACAATATTAGTACTAAGTGTTTTACCGTTTTTTTTAAGTGCCTGTGGCGGCGGTGGGTCGGGAGATTCGTATGAATCATCACCGAGTACACAATTTCGAAACGGTGATCAACTCTATTCAATTTACTATAATTCCAATGATCGATTCGGCTTAAATTATATTGAATTTCAAAATGGACAATTTACTTATACGGATAGTTTTAAACCGTTGAATAGTGTGATTGTGACGCGAAATCGTATCTATCAAACCTATGATCAAGCCCAAAATACGCTCAGTGTGAATAGTCCTAGTCATTGGACGATGAATATCATTGGTGACATCCAAACGGATATCGAAATGGAGCGTGTAAACCTATCGGGTAAAAATGTTTTTGATACAGTTTTACCAGGTTATCGCAACATTGATCGAAATGATTTGAGCCCTAATGTGAGATTGTTTATCGCCAAAGATGGTCTTAAAAATTTTTCTTCAGGTAGCTATTGTTATAGAAAGAAAGCAGAACAAAACAGAGTAGATTATTTACAACTCTATCCAAACACGAGTGAACCATTGGAAGAGAGTTTTAACCAATTTTATGAAGATAACTTGCTGTATCTTGATCTTTTAAATGACAAAAATCCAATTGTTAAATTTCAACTCGCAAAAGATCGTTGGATGGGTATGAATTTTAGCAGTATTTTTGACACCAGTATGAAGATTAGTTTAGATGATTCAACAGCCATTGAATTTGAAAGCAAACTATATCCTGCTGAATATCATCAAACTTTGAAGCGTACGACTGATGATGAATATAAACTCTATGAAAAATTGATAATGAACGATGATGTTGCAGAAAATAGACAGCGTTATCAGTTATTAATGGCAAATATTGAAAAAGGGTGTACGTATTATAATAAAACGGCAGCAGAATCCTTTGTCACGATTCCTGGTTTAAGATGATTTGTTTAAAAAAAGCCCATAATGGGCTTTTTTTATTGATTGATGATCGAGAGCTGACCGTCTTTGCAATCCAGCTTGAGATGAAGTTGATCTGGATGCTTTAGAAAGTAGATCGCAATAATGGGTTCTAGTTCAGTTCTCATTTTCCGTGCTAAATGACGTGCCCCAAAGCGGATATCATGACCCTGATAGAAATATGCTTTGGCAAGGTCTGATAAATGAACCTGACGTTTTTGATGTTGCAAACGAATGTTGAGTTTTTCCAGTTCAATATCTACCAATTTAGGGAGTGCATCATCTTGAACAGGCTGATAATGAAGGACACGATCAATTCGATTCAGAAACTCCGGATCAAAACTGCGATGCAGTATTTTTTCAATAATGGCTTTCGTGGGTAGGCGTTTTAAACATAGATTTTGAAGTTTTTGCGGTAAAACATTTAATTTATCTAAATATTGTTGTGCTGCGCGCGCTCCTGCATTACTGGTCATAAAGATCATACAATTACGAAAATCAATCGTTTTTGTTCCAGCAGTAAGGGTTAGACGACCTGTATCCAACACATTCATTAAGCCACGAATCACTTCGGGAGAGGCTTTTTCAAGTTCATCAAACAGCATAATGCCAGGACGGGTATGAGAGCCATTAATCGCAGTTTCATCGAATAAACTGTGACCTTCTTTCGAACCGACATATCCGGGCGGAGCGCCTGTTAAAGCGGCTGCATAATGTTCTTGAGCCAGTGTATTCATATCGATACGACAAAACGCATCAGGACGACCATAAATCGCTTCAGCAATCAAACGAACAGTCTCTGTTTTACCAACACCTGTTGGTCCAAGCATTAAGGTGACGGACAAGGGGCGTTCAGGACTTGAAAAGTCAGCTTTGACCACGTGAAGCATTTTTTCGATTTCATCTAAGGCTGGATTTTGCCCAATGATACGATCACGCAATAACTGCATCACTTTGGCTGGTTCAAAATGAAAGCGAGACTTTCCAATGAGTCGATCTTTTTCTGAAGGACTATGGGATGAGAGTGCAGGTTGTATGGCGTGAAAAGCACGATCGGTCGCAGTCATGTTGGCGCATCCATGAATGAATCAGTTGAAAAGCATATCAAACTTGAATTTAACAACTCAGACTTTTTAACAATCAGCTGATTATAAAATCTGCGATCATTGCCCTGAACTGTTGGATCAACAAGGTTTTAAAATCGTCTACCGAAATGCACTTGAAATAGAGCGCGTTACCATCACAATAAGCTCATGCTGTTGCATGAATGACTGACTCTACATTAAAGGCTGCTTGTGAACGAAAACGCACGTGAACACATTGAAAAAATCTTAGCCAATCTTACGACTTTGCCTGGTGTCTATCGCATGTTAGGTAAAGATGGAGAGTTGTTGTATGTGGGAAAAGCGAAGAATTTAAAAAATCGTGTTTCTAGCTATTTTGTTAAAACCATTGAGCATCCCAAAACACAGGCTTTAGTTGCCCGCATTCATGATATTGAAACCATGGTGGTCCGCTCAGAAACGGAAGCATTACTTCTTGAACAAAACTTAATTAAGCTTCATCGACCGCCGTATAACATCATGCTGCGAGATGATAAATCTTACGTCTATATTTTTGTGTCCAGTGATAAGCCTTATCCACGTATTGCAGCAGGTCGTGGTAAGGGGAAACATCAAGCAGGTAAATTTTTTGGACCTTATCCAAGTGCTTATAATGCACGTGATACATTGGTGGTCTTACAAAAATTATTCAATGTCCGCCAATGTGAAAATAGTTATTTTGCGCAACGTAAAAGACCGTGTTTGCAGTATCAAATTAAACGTTGCTCAGCTCCATGTGTGGGTATGATATCACCTGAAGATTATAAAGATGATGTTGATAACTCTATTCGTTTTTTACAAGGGGACACACGTGAGCTTAATCAAGAATTAATTGCCAAAATGGAAGCGGCAGCAGAAGCTCTCGAATTTGAAAAAGCCGTTTTTTATCGTGATCGGATGGCATTATTGCGTGATGTCCAAACTCAACAAGCGATTTATAAAGTCAAAGGTGAAGCAGATATATTAGCGATCGCATACCAAGCGGGGGTAACGTGCGTTCAGATTATGCATGTGCGTAATGGCAAGATGTTGGGAGGAAAAAGTTATTTCCCAGATATGTTGGGCGATGATTTGGGACAAATGCTGGCAGATTTTATCGCGAACTTTTATTTCCAAGTTGCCGATGAGATTCCAACAGAATTAATCGTCAACGTGGAGCTGCCAGACAAAAAAGACATAGAAGAGGCACTACAACAAAATTTTGGCAAAAAAATTCTGATTAAATCAAAAGTTCGAGAAACCCGTGCAGAATGGCTCGAGCTTGCGACCATGAATGTACAGCATGCCATTAAAGGACAACTTGCTAACCATTATGAATTGAATGAACGTTTTCATCAGTTAGAAGAGGTGGTCGGACGTCCAATTGATCGTATCGAATGTTTTGATATATCCCATACGATGGGCGAAGCAACGATCGCTTCTTGTGTTGTCTTTGATAGTGGAGGGGCTCGCAAGCGCGATTACCGTCAGTTTGCTATCGAAGATATCACTGGCGGTGATGATTATGCTGCCATGCGTCAGGCTTTGACACGACGGTATAAGAAGGCGATGCTGCCAGATTTGCTTCTCATCGATGGTGGTAAAGGGCAATTACATATGGCAATGCAGGTCATGCAAGATCTTGGATTGGATGCATTCATGGTGGGGGTTTCAAAAGGGGAAGGACGTAAGCCTGGTTTGGAAACCTTACATTTCACTGATGGCACAAAGATTCAACTGCCTGAAGACCATAAAGCGCTACATTTAATTCAACAGGTTCGTGATGAGGCGCATCGATTTGCCATTACTAAACATCGTGCCAAGCGCGATAAACGTCGTGGGCAGTCAGTTTTAGAAGCCATTCCAGGGCTAGGACCAAAACGCCGCCGTGATTTATTAACACATTTTGGTGGGATTCAAGGGGTATTAAAAGCCTCTGAAAAGGATCTGAATTTAGTCCCAGGTTTTGGTGCAAATCTCGCTCGGACTGTGTACAAAATCTTGCATGAGTAATCATGCATATCAATTTGCCAAAATGATCATTGACCTGCGAGTCATTGATCATTTACCTCAATCTGAAAATTCAGCATGCTAGCGCGATAAGAAATTTAAAATAAAAGGGTTGCGCATGTCATTTGGACAGGTATTTCAAGAAATTGATCAACAAGAATGGGTGGAGATCCCTGAGGGTTGGTTGCAAGGTCGTACCATTTTTGGTGGTTTAACCACGGCGATGATGCTACACAAAGCAACACAAATGATTCATGACCCTCAAAAAAGATTATTAAGCACCAGTGTGGTATTTGTGGGTCCTGTTCAGGAAAAGCCAGTCAAAGTGACAGTGGAAATTTTAAGGCAAGGTAAATCTGTGACCAATATTGAGGCTCGGATTTGGCAGGATGATGCTGTACAGGGAATTCTGCTGGCAAGTTTTGGTTCAGACCGTGAATCAGTTGTGAATATGGATCAAACTCGCAAAGCACCACAGTATGATTCGCCTGAAAGTTTAGTTAAGTTGCCTTATCATCCTCTTATGCCGCAATGCTATCAGAACTATGATCTGATTTGGGCTGAAGGGAAATACCCTTGTACGGCTGCTGAAAAGCCAGATTTTGGCGGGTGGTTTCGATATGCAGAATCTAAATTTGAAGCAGGTCCGCTGAGCATGCCTGAATTTATAGCAATGTTAGATATTTGGCCTGCAGGAATTTTTCCTATATTAAAAAAACCAGCACCGGGCAGTTCAATTTCTTGGTATGTGACGCTGTTAGAGCCTATTCAAGCTGACCGACGAGATTGGTTTAAATATAAAGTATTTACAGATCATTCTGCGCATGGTTATTCTACTGAATATGCCCATATTTGGGACCATAATGACCGTCTCGTTGCAATTTGTAGACAGACTGTCGCGATTTTTGCCTAGTCGACAGCGGGTAGTGAATCGTTTAAAGTAAGCGGATTAAAGAATCAAAGCTCAAGTTTTTATTGCAAATTTTAGCTGTAATTGGGGCAAACTGGCGGTGTCTATGTCTACAGGTCGCATCCTGAATATACCAAATATCTTGACGCTAGCACGTATTGCGTTAATACCTGTTTTTTTAATTATTGCCTATTGGCCTCCTGCGATTGGTGTGGGTGGGCATGAAGGGGGTATGACGCGTCATATCATTCTGACTGCAATTTTTGTGATTGCTGCTGTCACAGATTGGTTTGATGGTTATTTGGCAAGAACATTGAATCAGACTTCTGCATTCGGACGTTTTTTAGATCCTGTTGCGGATAAATTAATGGTCGCAGCAGCATTGATTGTTTTGGTGCAATGGCAACCTACAATTTCGATGGCTTTTGCTGCGATTGTGATTATTTCACGCGAGATTACGGTTTCTGCTTTACGTGAGTGGATGGCTGAGCTCGGTGCACGTACCAATGTGGCTGTATCAACGGTTGGAAAATATAAAACAGCTTTCCAGATGATCGCTATTTCCGTGTTCTTACTTAATTGGAAACCACTTGAATTAGTTGCATATGGTTTATTGTATACCGCTGTAATTTTAACACTGTGGTCCATGTTTATTTATTTAAGAGCGGCATGGCCATATCTAAAACAACCCTAATGTATTTAAAGCGCCAAAAGGCGCTTTTTTATTGTCTTGAGAAAGTGATTTAAAAATGAGAATTAAATTTGCTATTGCTTTGAGTATCTTGTTGAGTTCAAGCATTTATGCGGATGATTTATCAAGGGCACAAGAGTATTTGCATAATGATGGGATCGCGTATTGTCTATCTCATTCTGAGATTTATGCAGCTGAAGCAAATATTGCGAGAGGTGGATATTTTCAACTCGGTGAGCATAGCCATGAGGCGGCAAAACAAGTGCAAAATTATATTGATCAAGCGCTCAAAGAAGCGTTAGGCAGCTATCAATATTCAAAAGAGAAAGCATACCTTATGCGTTGTTTGGAAATCTCTTATTCAACGCAGTATCGAAATTATATTAAAACTGTTTATGCGTTAGATGTTATCGAAAATCAAAAATAACCTTAATTGCTTAAGCTTTTCTGCTGAGGGTTAAAGTAATTCATATTGGGAGATTCAACCGCTTTAAAGTTGAATCATCTTAGAGATTAAAAATAACAATGAAAAAAATACACTTTCAAAAAGTCATTGATGACTTAAACCTTTTGGAAATACTCAAGCGGTATCAAGTTACAGTGGTCGGTACGCCACCTTTAGGAATTGCAACAGCTCAAAGTGATATCGACCTCATTTGTAGTTATCCGATTGAGCAAGAGAATCATTTGATTGAAACACTAAAATTATTTCAAACATATAAGGCATGGTGCATTGAGCGAAGTTATTTTGAACGTGATACTTGGATTTGCCGATTCGAATATTGTGCTTGGTCAATTGAGATATTTTGTTCTACAACACCAATTGATCAGCAGGCGGGATTCCAGCACTTCTACGTTGAACATAGAATATTAGATTTGGCAAATGACCAATTTAAACAGGAAATCATTCGCCTTAAGCGAAAAGGTATAAAAACTGAACCTGCATTTGCACAGATGTTAGCGCTCGATGGTGATCCTTACACGAAGTTAAGTCAGCTATATGAAGCAGATGACTGTGTGTTGATTCAACTGCTTCAATGCCAAGGTTACCTAGATTAAACTTTAACTATGGGTTTCCTCATCTCCATCGTCTTCAAAAGTTTTTGCAATTTTTTCGATATTCAAACTTTTAGCCATCGCATCAAAAATTTGTTTATACACACCGTCTTGATGGTAAAGGGCATCATGTTCTCCATGCTCGGCAATTTCGCCTTCTTTCATGACATAGGTATAATCCGCATCGATAATTTGCGACAGGCTGTGCGAGATAATAATGACAGTACGTCCTTGTTTAATCTCATCAAGGCTTTGTTTAATTTGTTCCGAAGCGATGGCATCCAAACTCGCAGTCGGTTCATCTAAAAAGATAATCGGCGGATTTTTCAAGAACATACGAGCAATCGCAATACGCTGTTGTTGTCCTCCAGAGAGTTGCAATGCATCGGAATGATAGCCATCTGGAAGTTGTAAAATTTGCTCATGAATGGAGGCTTTTTTAGCAGCAATGATCACGTCTTCTTCAGTGGCTTCTGTTTTACCATAGCGAATATTTTCAAGAATAGTCCCTTGGAAAATATGATTTTTTTGTAGGACTAATCCAATATGATCTCTCAAATATTGAGTATCAATTTGATTGAGATCGATGCCATCGAGTTCGATATATCCCTGATTAGGTTCATAAAATTTATCTAAAAGACTGATTAAGGTTGATTTTCCTGCACCTGATAAGCCAACTAATGCAGTAATTTTATTGGGTCGAATCTCCATATTGATATTCTTTAGTGCGTGGTGACCGTTTGGATAAAAGAATTCAACATTTTTCAGCGTAAATTTTCCTTGAATTTGCGGTTTGAGTTGACCTGTAGGTTCAATTTGATCATCTGCTTCTAAAATTTTAAAGAAGCTTTCTGAATAGATCATGGCATCATTCACTTCATCATATATACGATGTAAGGAGCGAATTGGTGCGGATACATTATTGAACAGCAGTACATGAAACATGATCATACCGATGCTCATCTGACCATCAAGCACAAAATACGCAGTTAGGATGATGATTAAAACAATACCTATTTGTTCAATAAAGGTTTTTAACCCATCAAATAAAAAGCTGACCTGACGGGTTTGCATTTGATTATCTGTGAGTTCTTTTTGTAGTTTGAGTTGTTTGGTCGATTCTATTGACTCGCGGTTGAAAGATTTGATAACCGTAATTGAATTAATAATTCCGAGGATACCTTGGCTTTTCTTTTCTCGACCATCACGTAAATTTCTACGCCAGCCTCCGAGTTTTTGTGCTTGTTTATAAGTTAACCAGAAGTAGATTGGAACGATAGTGGTCGCCACTAAGCCAACATAAAAGTTGGCGTAGTACATTAATCCTAAAGCCACGATCGCACTGGTAAATAACGGCAAAATGTCAATAAAGAATATTTGAACTAGACGAGTCAGAGAGCCAATACCACGATCGATTCGTGTTTGTAATTTGCCCGCCTGATTATTCTCTTCGTTGAAAAAAGCTAATCTATAGGTCAGAAATTTTTCAATGATGCCTTGTGCTAGATCTTGTGAAATAAAAATTCTAAGTTTTTCACCATAAAACTTTTGTCCGAATTGCACAAAAGCATTAATTACTTCTTTACCCAATAATATCGCTGTAATGGTAATCAGGATATTCCAGCCTTCAGCTAAGCCAAAACCATTCTCAACCAGCGCATTAATTTCATCAACTGCATACTGCAAAGTGAGTGCATTCACTTGAGCTGTGAAAGAGCCGATGAGCGTAAGAAAGAGAGTGGCAATCACTAAAAAGCGATAAGGTCGAACGAAAGGTTTAAGTTTTAGAAAAAGTTGCCATAAATTCATAAGCGATTGTTTTTATTGTCTAGATTTATGCCAGTCTAAGCTTGATTGTCCAGTGTCACAAGCGTTCACAATGTTTCAATTTGTCAGTTGAAATATTCAGCTAATATAAGGTTATATTTTCATGGCAAATTGGTTATGAACTTCGAGCTGTTTGCACCCGAACCCAATTCAAATCTCCTACCTTGTGATGGGATTGTAGAAGATTACGGCCTTATACTTACTCATGCTGAATCACAGGATTATTTCGATTATTTTTCAGAAGCTTTGGCTTGGAAACAGGATGAAGTGATTTTATACGGCCAATATTTTAAGACGGGTCGTAAAGTCGTATGGTATGGTGACCAAAACTACCAATATCACTATTCAGGGATGGATAAACAAGCACAGATTTGGGATTTGAAATTATTAGCACTCAAGCAAAAAATTGAACTTATAACAGGAGTTCAATTTAATTCTTGTTTGGCTAATTTGTATGAAGATGGAACTCAAGGTGTAGGATGGCATAGTGATGATGAGGCTGCATTAAGAGATCCTGAACATGGCGAGACCGTCATTGCTTCACTGAGTCTCGGCGCAACCCGAAAATTTAGATTTAAACATCGTGATAAAACTCATACTGCTGAAATGTATCTACAATCAGGACAGTTGATTGTGATGAAAGGTCAAACACAGCGTTTTTGGAAACACACTTTAGCGAAATCAACCAAAGTATTAGAGCCTAGAATCAATTTAACCTTTCGCTATTTTTATCCTAGATGAAGTGGCAAATATTCTATTAAGGTTGAATACCTTGAGGATTACGATACCAACTTTCAATAAATAAAGCGGCTGCCAAGCTGTCTGCGGACAACTTTTTTCCACGCCCTTGCGCCTGATAATGATCGAGTTCATCACGCGCTTCGCGAGTTGTTAATCGCTCATCCACCATCCATGTTTCTATATTGGTTTGGTGTCTTAAACGACGGGCAAATTTACGTGCTCGTGTTGATAGTTCCGATTCGCTATCATCCATATTCAGTGGTAGCCCGACTAAAAACAGATTTGGAGAATGCTGTTTTACAATTTTGAGTAGATCATCCCAATTGGGAATGCCATCTTTCATCGGTAAAAGTGAAAGTGGCGTAGCACTTTCAATAATGGACGATCCTACAGCCATTCCTGTTTTTTGTGTGCCAAAGTCAAAGGCCATAATGAGTTGAGCGGTAGTTGAATCAGGCATGTCCAATCTCAGATGAAAGCCATGTACGATCGACCCCCATTTTTCTATAGGCAGCGTCCCAGCGATCGTCATAGGGTAAGTTAAAAATCAAATCCATATCAGAGTCACAAATGAGCCAGTCACCTCGAGCGATTTCTTGCTCCAACTGGTTTTTACTCCAACTGGCATAGCCTAAAGCAATTTGATAGCGACCAACACCTTCATTGTGTGCGATTGCATCAAGAATATCCTTTGAGGTTGTTAAACAGAGGTTTTCACCTACAGCGATGGACGCATGCCAAGTAGGTTGACCTGTATGAAGTACAAAACCTGCTTCTGGTCGTAAAGGACCACCTTGTAAGACATCATGTGGGTGAACATGATCTGCCACGATATCAAGATCTGTTAAGAGTTCTTTAACCTGAATCCCAGCTGGACGATTGATCATAATTCCCTGCGCACCTTCATGATCATGACGCGCGATATAGACCACACTATTTGCGAAGAAATCATCTGCTAAATCAGGTGGGGCAATCAGGCAACGGTGCGTTAGAAATTGTTTACTCACCTAATGGCTTCTCCTATGTTTGAGTATCACTTTACTTCAACATACTAGACTTATGGGTTTTCAACAATCCTTTTAAAATAATCAAGATGTGCTGGCCTGAAACTTTAATTGTCTTAATTGTTTAGCATGTTGAAGGGTGGTCTCGCTAATTTCGACACCACCAGTCATACGAGCAAGCTCTAATATCCGTTGATCTTCATCAAGCTCAACGATAGTGCTGCTAGCAGGGTCTGTTTGCAGTTTTTTCACTAACAAATGTTGGTCCGATTGCGCTGCAACTTGGGCTTGATGTGTAATACATAGAATTTGAACATGTTGACCTAATCCAGCCAATAAGCGACCGACAATCTCAGCTGTTCCACCACTGATACCTACATCAATTTCGTCAAAAACGAGTACTTCAGCTTCGGTTTTCTCTGCATTCATGACTTGCATGACCAATGCAATACGTGACAATTCACCACCAGACGCAACCTTCGCAAGTGGTTGAGGTGGGATCCCTTTGTTTGCTGTGAACAATAATTGAATAAAACTAAACCCTTCAGATGAAGGTTGCTCCAGAGGATCAAAACGGAATTCAAAATGAGCTTCTGGTAAAGCCAGTTGCTTGACTTGTTCTGTTAAGAGTTTGGCTAAGGGTTCTGCTGCTTTACGACGGATATCATCTAGATATTGAGCTTTCTCTATAAACTGTTGATGCGAAATTTCAACTTGTTCAGCCAAAGTCTCTGGATCTTCAAGCTGATGTAATTGTTCTAGCTCTGCCTGCCAATGTTCGTATTCTGATTTTAAATCTTCGGGTTGTACTCGATATTTGCGCGCTAAACGATGGAATATTTCCAGTTGTGTGTTTAACTCTTCCATTCGTTCAGGATCAAAACTCTGACGGTCAATGAATTGTTTTAAATTAGCACTGGCATCATCGAGTTCACTTTGCGCATTTAATAATGAGTTATAAATTTCAGAGAGTAAATCACTACGACCTGCATGAGATTCAAGCTTGCGAATAATACTTGAAATTTCCTGAGTGATATTTTGATCAGACTCATCTAAAACGTTGATTGCATAACTACAATCTTGCATGATGTGTTCATGATGACTTAAGCGATCGAACTCTTGTTCAATTTCTTTATAGTCAAGTCGAACCACTTCTTCTAATTCTTCTAATTGAAGATTAAGTGTCTCAATGCGTTGAAGGCGGGTGGTCTGTGCATCAAGCGCAGCTTGATGCTGTCGGATATTTTTTTGCCATGCGTTATAACTGTCTTTGACAGCAAGCGTATGTTGACCAAAGTTGCTGTAACGATCTAACCAATGTTTTGGATAGGGCGGTTCTAACAATTGTTGCTGACTATGTTGGCTGTAAAGTTGGACTAAGAGTCTGCCAATTTCCTTTAATTCTGACAGACTACTTGGACGTCCATTGATCCAAGCTTTACTACGACCTGTAGCAAAGATTACCCGTCTTAGGTGAATTTCACCCGATTCATCTGCCAGCTCATGAGTGCTTAACCATTCAGCTTCAGGACTTTGATCTTGATAACTAAATACGGCTGTAACATCAGCCTTATCTGAACCATAACGAACGTAATTCGTATCAGTACGCTCGCCTAAACACGCTGATAATGCATCGAGTAATAAAGATTTACCTGCACCAGTTTCACCCGTAAGAACATTGAAACCTTGATCAATATCAATGGCTAAGTTATCGGCTAAAGCAAAGTTGATCAGATTAAGGTGTGTCAGCATAAACGCATCCGAGCTGCGAAAGTGTGGATTCTAAGATAGAGAAATTTTGTTTTAGTCTCAAGTCACGACATTTGAATATGAGAACTTTTAGTTTGCATTTTAACTGAAATTAGGTTGATTACTAGTGACTGAATATATTCTTTTACCTGTGTACAAAAGATATATAGAAGAAATCAAAAAAATCTTTAAATTTCATCAATAGGGAACAAAAGTTGCTTATAAAAACCATTGCAAAACACTGATTGATTAGTTGCTCGAGCGCAATTAAACTACGGCAATTAAAATTTATAAAATGCGCATTATTTGGAGAATACGCATGTCATCACAATTTGATCATGTATCTGTTGTAAAAAAATCAAATGTTTATTTTGGCGGGACGTGTATTAGCCACACTGTTCAATTTGAAGACGGTACGAAAAAAACACTTGGGGTTATTCTACCGACGGAACAACCGCTTACTTTTGAAACACATGTACCAGAGCGTATGGAAATTATTTCTGGTGAATGTCGTGTCACAATTGCAGACAATGAAGAACATGAGCTTTTCCGTGCAGGGCAGTCGTTTTACGTGCCTGGTGAGAGCCGTTTCAAAATCGAAACAGATGACGTATTAGACTACGTTTGTCATTTCGAAGGTTAATTACCAAAAAAAAATTTGACCAACATTCAATGGTCAAATCGGTTAAACTATTCGCTATATAAAATCCTGTAAAGTTGGCTTTGCGGGATTTTTCTTTTCTATATTATTGTATTGTCTTAGTGAGTTGAGGTCGTTCATGGCTAAACCCGAATATTATTATGGCGTTCATTCTGTGGAGTCATTGTTGGAGTTAGAACCTGAACGCGTTTTGACTCTATTTGCACTAAAAGGTCGTGAAGATCAACGTTTAAAACGTATTTTTGAGTTGGCTGAACCTTTCGGAATTAGTATTCAAAAAGCGAGCCGAGACAGCCTTGAAAAACTGGCTGGACAACCTTTTCATCAAGGTGTCGTTGCTGCAGTTCGTCCTCATCCAACGCTGAATGAAAATGATCTTGAGCAATTAATCAAAAGTACAGACAATGTTTTTTTACTGGCGCTTGACCAAGTGACGGACCCGCATAATTTGGGTGCGTGTATTCGAACTGCGGCAGCCATGGGCGTACACGCGGTTGTTGTTCCTCGTGATCGTTCTGCGAGCTTAACACCAACGGCTCGTAAGGTTGCTGCTGGTGGTGCAGAGAAAGTTAAATTTATCCAAGTGACGAATTTGGCTCGTACTTTAGCTAAAATCAAAGATGATTTTAATGTTCGAGTGATTGGCACGATGTTAGATGAGCATGCTCTACCTATTCACGAATGTGATTTGACTGGTCCTGTCGCAGTGATTATGGGTGCTGAAGATACTGGTTTAAGACCGATTACTCAGGCGCAATGCGATCACAAAGTTTATATTCCAATGAGTGGCAATTTACAAAGTTTGAATGTGAGTGTGGCGACAGGCATGGCACTTTACGAAGCGTGTAGACAACGTCAAGCCTAATTTGAGATGGCACTTTCAGATCGAGCCCAAGGCTATTTTTTTCTTATTACTACCATGTGCATCTGGGGGGGATTTACCCTCACTGCACGATTAAATGCGCTATGGCACATCAATACGTGGGACATTGTGGCACTGCGTTTTTCACTGGCTTTTTTGATCTTAATGCCGATTTTACTTTATCGTAGAGAAGCCTCTTTTTTACTTAAAAAAGAATCATTTATTTTGGCAATGATTGGTGGTGTGATCTATTGTTTGTTGGCTTATAGCGCATTTCACTATGCACCGACTGCGCATGCTGCAATTTTTCTCAATGGTTGTATTCCTATTTGTACTGCCATCGTGGCTTTTATATTGATGAAGCAGGCTTTTGATCGTCATACATGGGCAAGTTTGCTCATTATGATCACCGTGCTCGGTATTATGAGTCTCCTGATGTATCGTGAATCAGGCATTCCTTTTGGTGCTGGTGATGGATTATTCTTCTTGAGCGCCATTTTTTGGGCAATATTTACCGTATTACTGCGTAAATTCCAACTGAGTGCATGGCAGGCGATGTGTGGAGTTGCCATCTGGTCAGCCGTGATTTATGTACCCATTTACGTGTTATTTTTGCCCAAAGATCTTAGTACTCCTGAGCCTCAGCATTTACTGTTTCAGACAATATTTCATGGCATATTCGTGGTCATTATTGCAACTTTAACTTATGTGGAAGCGATTAAAAGACTCGGGGCTTTTAAAGCAGGGAGCATTACCAATTTAGCGCCTTTTTTAGCTGCAATTTTGGCAGTGCCTTTGTTAAATGAACCTTTAAGTATTGCGATGTTATTTGGGTTGTTGGGTATGGCGATAGGCGCATTACAACCATGGCGATGGCTGGGTCGCCAAGATGCACTAAGCCAAAAACTTGAGCAACAAAAAAAGCAGTCTTCTTAGACTGCTTTTTTAAAATCTAAGCTTGTTGTGTAATATCGAGATAATATTGGTGTTTTACTGCGAGTTGTTGATAGAGATGATCAAGTTCACCATCATTAATAACAACATCGTCTGCACGTTTTAATTTTTCTTCACGAGACATTTGCGCACTCATTATTTTTTTAATTTGCTCAATGTCTTGATGATCACGTTGCGAAGCACGCAAGATTTGTAATTCTGTGGATGCATCGATCAGTAAAGTACGTTGAGTAAGTTGGTGTTGATTGGTTTCAAATAAGAGTGGGGAAACTAAAATGGCATAAGGACTGGTCGCCCGTTGTAGTTGTTCAATAATCGATAGGCGAATTGCAGGATGCGTAATATTTTCTAATATCTTTCTAGCTTCAGGATGTTTGAAAATATGGTCTCTTAACGCTCTGCGGTCGAGTGCGCCATCTTCCAATAGCACCCAATCCCCAAAATGATCTTTAATTTTTTGTAGTGCAGGTTTTCCAATTTCAACCACTTCACGTGCTACGATATCTGCATCAACAACAGTAATACCTTGTGTTTCAAACCACTGACTTGCAGCAGT
Source organism: Acinetobacter sp. ANC_7503 (assembly GCF_056780035.1). NCBI lineage: Bacteria > Pseudomonadati > Pseudomonadota > Gammaproteobacteria > Moraxellales > Moraxellaceae > Acinetobacter > Acinetobacter sp. ANC_7503. The sequence goes on from NZ_JBWYJA010000007.1 coordinate 46,917, forward strand.
TTTTCCACTTCCAATACCACCTGTTAAGCCCAAAATAAAGCGCATGTAAAAAACCTTGTAATTATCATAATGGGGCTTATTTTAGCTTAACCGCCTAAATAAACCTTCATAATTTCGTTACCCCATAAGAATGCAATCCATCCAGCAATCGCAATATAAGGTCCAAAAGCAAAGGGCTGATTTTCTTTTTTGACTTTCATCAAAATGATGCCGATGATTGCACCGACTAAGGATGAAAGTAGGACAATGAGCGGTAATAAAAATGGACCCATCCATGCACCAAGCGCGGCCAGTAATTTGAAGTCGCCATATCCCATTCCTTCTTTGCCTGTCACGATTTTAAATAGATAGTACACCACCCATAAACAGAGGAAACCAATCAAATATCCCCAAATTGCGGAGGTAGGTGAGGTGTAGAGTGCATAGCTATTTACCGCTAAACCAAGTGCAGCCAAGGGGAGAGTATATCGATCGGGTAAAAGTTGTGTATCGAAGTCGATGAATGTGAGTGCGATCAGTGTCCACGTTAAAATTAAGCCAAAAAGCATTTGTAGGCTTGGACCAAATACCGCGACGACCACTAATGAGCAAACAGCAGTCAAAACTTCTACCAGTGGATAACGAATACCAATCGGATTTTCACATTCACCACATTTTCCACGTAAAAATAACCAACTTATCACGGGGATATTTTGATACCAACGAATAGGTGTTTTACATTTTGGGCAGGTCGATGCAGGTTTACTTAGCGTGAGCTTATCTTCATCAATTATGGCTTGGTCGGGATGTAAAAACATCTGACAGTCTTGACGCCATTCTTGCTCCATCATTTTAGGTGTGCGGTAAATGACAACATTTAAAAAACTGCCGACACATAAGCTGATGATTCCCACAGTTAAATAGAGTGCTGTAGGCGATTGAATTAAATACGCAATTATTTCGTTCATTACACCACAGAACCCATTTGGAAGATTGGAAGATACATTGCGATGACTAAGCCGCCGACCAAGACACCTAGAATGGCCATAATCAAAGGCTCCATCATGGAGGTTAAGCCATCGACAGCATTGTCGACTTCACTTTCATAATGGGTTGCAACCTTATCTAGCATAGCATCGAGTGAACCCGATTCTTCACCAATTGCTACCATTTGCACAGCCATAGATGGGAATAAATTGGTCGAGCGCATAGCGAAATGAAGCTGTTGACCAGTTGCAACGTCGTCACGAATACGCATAACTGCTTGCTCATATACCACGTTATTCGTTGCACCAGCTGTTGATTGGAGTGCATCGATTAAAGGGACGCCGGCAGCAAATGTGGTTGAAAGTGTACGGCTATAACGTGCGATAATTGCTTTATAAACCAAATCACCAAAAATAGGCAGCCTTAAAGCCGTGCGATCTAATGCATCCGCAAATTTTTGACTACGTTTTTTGGCTTCAATAAAGCCGATAATGGTCAGCGCGATACCAATAATTAAAATAAACCAATATTTTTGCACCCACTCAGACATTGCCACTACGAGTTGCGTGAACGCAGGTAAGTCTGCGCCAAATGAGCTAAACATCTCAGAGAAGACAGGAACCACTTTGACCATCAAAATAATGGTCACAATAATTGCAACCACAATGACAGCAATTGGATACTTCATCGCTTTTTTAATTTTTTGTTTGAGAACTTCACTTTTTTCTTTATAAATCGCAACTCGATCGAGCATGGTTTCAAGCGCACCTGATTGCTCACCTGATTCTACCAATGAGCAGAATAACTGATCAAAATGCTGAGGATATTTGCGTAGTGCACCTGCAAAAGTATTACCACCTTCGACCTCAGTTTTAATACCCAAAACCACTTCACGCATTGCAGGATTATCTAAGCCTTCTGCAACAATTTCAAAGCTTTGAACAAGTGGTACACCTGCTTTCATCATGGTGGCAAGCTGACGCGTAAAGATGGTGATGTCCAAAGTAGACACTTTCTTCTTCATTAAGCCTTCAAGAATATTCTTGCGCTTCTCGCGGATACTACGCACCGTAATGCCTTGTTTGCGGAGCATGACTTTTGCAAGTTGAATATTACGCGCAGGCATTTCACCTTTAACTTTGGTTCCCTTGCGATCCACGCCGTCATATACAAACGTTGGCATCATCTGTGCTTTTTTCACCGCCATAATGATTTCCTTATTTTTAATTATTCACTGGTCACACGATTCACTTCTTGTAAAGAAGTGAGTCCGTTCATGACCTTAATTAAGCCCGAACGTCGAAGATTCTTAAACCCCAGTCTTTCAGATGCAGCTGCAATCTCTAATGCATTGCCATCATCCATAATAATCTTCGAAATTTCAGGTGTCACTTTCATGACTTCATAAATACCGACACGTCCTTTATAACCATCACGGCACTCAGGACAACCGACAGGTTGATAAATTTTAAAATCTGGATCTGCTAAATCCTGTTCTGTGAATCCCATTTCTAACAAACTTGGTTTAGGAATATCAGCAGGTACTTTACAGTGTACACACAGTCGTCTAGCAAGTCGTTGAGCAATGACGAGATTCACCGAAGTTGCAATATTAAAAGAGGGAACCCCCATATTGCGCAACCGGGTTAAGGTTTCAGGAGCACTATTGGTATGAAGTGTAGACATCACCATGTGGCCTGTTTGTGCTGCCTTAATTGCAATTTCAGCTGTTTCGAGATCTCGAATCTCCCCGACCATAATAATATCAGGATCTTGACGCAGGAATGATTTCAATGCGACTGAGAAGCTTAAGCCCACTTTATAGTTGACGTTGACCTGATTAATGCCTTCTAAGTTAATTTCTACGGGATCTTCTGCTGTAGAGATGTTGGCATTTTCAGTATTTAAAATATTCAATCCTGTATAAAGCGATACTGTTTTACCAGAACCTGTTGGACCCGTAATCAGTAACATGCCTTGAGGCTTCTCAAGTGCCTCAAGGAATAAAGCTTTCTGATCTTCTTCATAACCTAATGCATCAATACCGAGCATTGCACTAGACGGATCCAAAATACGTAATACGATTTTTTCGCCAAATAGGGTTGGTAATGAGTTAACACGAAAATCAATCGCTTTAGTACGAGATAATTTAAGCTTAATACGGCCATCTTGCGGAATACGCTTTTCTGAAATATCCATTTGAGACATAACTTTCAAGCGTGAAGCTAATCGATTCGCGAGTTGCAATGGTGGATTTGCAATAGTTCTTAAAACACCATCAACGCGGTATCGAACTCGGTACGTTTTTTCATAAGGTTCGAAGTGTAAATCTGATGCACCCATGCGAATGGCGTCAACCAAAAGCTTGTTGATGTACTTAACAATCGGGGAATCATCACCTGAAGGACCATCATCGTTATTATTTTGCGGTGTATCGTTCTCGACCACGTTAACGTCAAGATCTTCATCGCCGAAATTGAAATTCTCATTTTCAGAAAAATGCTTTTCGATCAGTTTTTCAAGTTTATTATGTTCTACAGTAATAGGAACGACGTTTAATTTACTATTAAATCGAATTGCTTCCAATGCTTCGATATCTGTAGGATCACTCGTCGCTACAAATAAAGATATACCTCGTTGATATAAAGGTAAGATTAAATGTTTTGTAACAAGATTTTCTGCAACGATATCTTTGGGTAGTAACTCAACATTATATGCATCTAAATCGAACAGTGGCTCCCCAAACTCTTGAGCAACCATTTCAGCAATCGTATTTGCTCGTATTTTGAGATGTTCAACGAGGTAAGGTACTAATTTTTGATGAGATTTTTTTGAATTAATAATAGCATTTTGCATTTGCTGGGAGGTCAAAATGCCTTCATCAACCAAACGACGACTTAACCCAGAAAATTTTGGCCCACTTTGATCTAAAGTCATCCCCAATACGCCTTAAATTCATTTTATAATTCGAATATTAAAATTATACGGTTATAAGTAGAAAATTCTATACTTAAAATCATTAATATTATCCGAAAACTATGAAAAAATTGAATTTTTTCACTTATTCTGTTGGGTATTGTGTCTTATGTTGTCTTTTTTTAAAGAATTCTAGGTGCTGAATCTGTATCCATTGAATTTTTACGTTAATTTTTTAAAATCCGTGTAGAATGTGCGCATTTTTGATAGAAGGTTAGATCTATGTCGGGTTCGACAATTACTCCGTGGGTTGTAGGCAATTGGAAAATGAACCCAATGCAGGCTAACACGCAACAGCTTTTAGCTGATTTGAAACAACAGCTTGAGCAAGCTTCAATCGCTCATGATGTTTGTAAAATTGGTGTTGCGCCAACTTTATTGGCTTTACTCCAAGTAAAAAATGAACTTGCAACAGATGCTCATGAAGTGTTTGTGGTCGCTCAAGATGTATCACGTATTGCGGGTACTGGTGCATTTACAGGTGAAGTTAGCGCAGATCTTTTAAAGGATAGCCAAGTCGATTATGTATTAATTGGACATTCTGAGCGTCGTGAAATATTTAATGACACGCCTGCGATTCTTAATGAAAAAATAAAAAATGCTTTAGCTGCTAACTTACATATCATCTATTGTGTGGGTGAAAGCCTTGAACAGCGTGAAAGTGGGCAAGCTGAGCAAGTGGTGTTACAACAAATTTGTGACATTGCAGGTGTTGTGAATCCAGAGCAATGGGTGCATATTACCGTCGCCTACGAGCCAATTTGGGCAATTGGAACTGGTAAAACAGCTTCCCCGGATGATGCACAAGCAATGCATGCTAAAATTCGTGAAGGATTGAGTCAAATTACACCTGAAGGTCAAAACATAGCAATTCTTTATGGTGGTAGTGTAAAACCTGAGAATGCTGTTGAATTGGCAGTATGCCCTGATATCAATGGTGCCCTCGTAGGCGGTGCATCACTCAATGCAGAATCATTTGTTCAAATTGCGCAAGCATTTGCCCAATCAAAATAATTAGGAGTTCATCATGCAATCTTTTGTACTGGTGCTACACATCATTTTAGCGTTATTGATGATTATTTTAATTCTAGTACAGCATGGTAAAGGTGCAGATGCAGGTGCGTCTTTTGGCGGTGGCGGTGCAGCGACTGTATTCGGCGCTTCTGGTTCTGGTAACTTCTTAACTCGTTTAACCGGGATACTTACTGCTTTATTCTTTATCACAAGTATTAGCTTGGCTTACTTTGCGAAGCAGCAAACGACAGATGCTTATGGTTTGAAAACGATTAACACAACGGAGCAAGTTGATCAAAAATCGCCTGAAACTTCATCAACTGCACCAAAACCAGCTGAATAATTGAATATTTCGCTTTCAATTTTTCATTGAAACCACTAGAATGCGTCACAGCTGCGGTGGTGGTGGAATTGGTAGACACGCTACCTTGAGGTGGTAGTGCTTTCGGGCGTGGGGGTTCAAGTCCCCCCTTCCGCACCAACTTATAATCCAGAAGTTTAAGTTGGTGTTTGCGGCAAAATCTGTTGATGCGGGATGGAGCAGTCTGGTAGCTCGTCGGGCTCATAACCCGAAGGTCGTTGGTTCAAATCCAGCTCCCGCTACCAATCAATCCTATAATTAAGATGCAAACTTAAGATAGGCAACTTAAACAAAGTTTGAGTTGAGATATACTTTTTGCACGTTGATGCGGGATGGAGCAGTCTGGTAGCTCGTCGGGCTCATAACCCGAAGGTCGTTGGTTCAAATCCAGCTCCCGCTACCACTTTTGATTAAGGTGCAACTTAATCAAGTCTAATTAGAAAGTTTTTCTGATTGAAAAATGATTCAAATTTAGATATAATTTTGCACGTTGATGCGGGATGGAGCAGTCTGGTAGCTCGTCGGGCTCATAACCCGAAGGTCGTTGGTTCAAATCCAGCTCCCGCTACCAAGTTTCTAAAGAGGCTCACAACTAGGTGGGCCTTTTTGCACAGTGGGCATTGCTTTTCTGTGCAATAATGGGGGCGAATGCGCCCTTTTTTGTTATCTATCGTGTAGTGTGGACATCAATTGGTCAAATAATCATGCTATCACTATAGTTAGTCTGTGTCGGTCTGTTGGCCGATTGAATCGCACATAAATGACGAGAGTAAATGAAGTTATCAAATAAAACCCAAGCATTGTATGAACTGATCGCACCCGCTGTTGAGGCGTGCGATGTTGAACTATGGGGTTTAGAATTTACACCTCAGGGTAAGCGTTCGCTAGTACGTATCTACATTGACAAGCCTGAAGATCCAAACAAAGAACCTGTTATTTCCGAAGACGGTGAAATTGATCTTGGTCGTGGTGTGGGTGTGCAAGATTGTGTACGTGTTACCCAACAAGTTGGTGCAATCCTCGATGTTCATGATCCAATTTCTGGTGAATATGCATTAGAAGTTTCATCACCAGGTTGGGATCGCACTTTCTTTAAACTTGAACAGATGCAAGCATATATTGGTCAACAAGTTGCTTTACGTTTGATTTCTGCAGTGGATAACCGCCGTAAATTCCAAGCGAAACTGGTTGCTGTAGATGTAGAAAATGAAATGATCCAAGTTGAAGTTGAAAAGCAACAAGTGCTCGAGATCGATAGTCACAATATCGATAAGGCCAACTTGATCTACCAAGACTAAATTAATCTTAACTAAAAGAATTTGAATAGTAGGTGACTTATGGGCCGTGAAATTCTTACCGTTGCTGAGACGGTTAGTAATGAAAAAGGTGTTAGTCGTGAAGCGATTTTCGAAGCGCTCGAGCAAGCTCTAGTTGCTGCAACGAAGAAAAAATTCTACGAAGGCACAAATTCTGAAGAAGCACAGTTGCGCGTTGAAATCGATCGTAAGACTGGTGAATACCGTACTTTCCGTCAATGGACTGTAGTAGCAGATGAAGATCATGAAATGCCTGCATGCCAAGACGCGATTTCTGATGTGGACCCAGCGAAATGGTCAATCGGTGATGTGCGTGAGCTTGAAGTAGAATCAATTGAATTTGGTCGTATTGCAGCTCAAATCGCGAAGCAAGTTATTGTTCAGAAAATTCGTGAAGCTGAACGTGCGCTTATTGCAGATGCATATGAATCTAAAGTTGGTGAGTTAATTTACGGTGAAGTAAAGAAACAAACTAAAGATGGTTTCATCATTGACCTCGGTGAGAATGCGGAAGCATATCTTGCACGTGAAGAAATGATCGCAAAAGAAATTTTACGTCCTAAACAGCGTGTAAATGCGATTTTATTTAACGTAAACCGTGAAGGTCGTGGTGCGCAGCTACAACTTTCTCGTGCTAAGCCAGAAATGTTAATGGCATTGATGAAAAAAGAAATTCCAGAAATTTCTGAAGAAATCATCGAAATTAAAGCTGCTGCACGTCAACCGGGTGTTCGTGCTAAAATTGCAGTGAAAACGAACGATCATCGTATTGATCCAGTTGGTGCATGTATTGGTATGCGTGGAACACGTATTCAAGCTGTACAGCAAGAATTGAACGGTGAGCGTATTGATGTTGTAGTTTGGTCAGATGATCCAGCTCAATATATCGCAAGTGCTTTAGAGCCAGCAGATGTATCGGGTATTGTGATTGATGAAGAAGAACGCACAGCAGATATTATTTTTGCTACAAGCGATCAATTGGCGCGTGCAATTGGTTCTCAAGGTCAAAACGTACGTTTAGCTTCTGAGTTAACTGGTTATAAGCTCAATATGATGCTTGAAGAAGAGTACCGTGCTCGTCAACAAAATGAAGCACAGCAATATCTCGATATGTTTGTAGGTCGTCTTGATATTGAGGAAGACCTTGCGATGGCATTGGTAGAAATGGGCTTTACTTCACTTGAAGAGATTGCTTACGTTCCAGCTGAAACATTTGATGAAATCGAATTAGATGCAGAAACGGTTGAGCTTTTACAAAGCCGTGCGAAAGAAGTTGCATTAGCAGATGCACTGAAAGAGCAAGAAAATATTCAAGAACCGAGCGAAGAGCTTCTAGCGATGGAAGGAATGAGTTCAGAGCTTGCTTCTGCATTAGCGGCTCGCGGTGTAATCACAGTAGATGATTTAGCAGATCAGGCAACTGATGATATCTCTGATATCGAAGGTTTAGGTGCTGAGAAAGCAGGTCAATTGATCATGAAAGCACGTGAATCATGGTTTAATTAACGAGGAGGTCATACATGACGGATAAGTCAATTAAAGAGTTAGCAGTCAGCGTAGGTCTTCCAGTTGAAAAACTATTAGATCAGGTGCGAGATGCTGGGTTGCCTCAATCTAAGGCAGAAGACACAATCTCAGTAGAACAGCAAGACCGTTTAGTCGCTCATTTGAAAAAAGCGCATGGGCAAGACAGCGGCAGCGCAGGAAAAATCACGTTGAAACGTAAAACTACGAGTACTGCAAAAGTAGCAAGTACATCAGGTAAAGCTAAAACTATTAACGTAGAAGTTCGTAAGAAGCATACGTTCACTAAGCCAGATCCTGAACAAATTAAAGCTGAAGCATTGGCAAAAGCAAAAGCTGAAACTGAAGCAAAAGCACAGCAAAAAGTTGAAGTTAAACCAGTTCAAGCTGAAGAGAAGGCGCAACCTGCAGTAAGTAAAGCGAAAGCGAACTTAGATGCAATGCGTGCTGCAGCGAAACAATCGAGTGAGAAGCAAGAAGTTGCTAAAGCTGCGGTTGTGGTTAAGCGCAAGTCAACAAATAAACCGATTGTTAAACAAGCAACTAAGCCAACTGAAACTGCAGAACAGAAAAAAGCACGTGAAGCTGAAGCTGCTAAATTAAAAGCAGTTGAAGAAGCAGCACGTCGTAAAGCAGCTGAAGAAGCACAACAACGTACGCTTGAACAAATGCGTCAGATGGCTTCTAAGTACTCTAATGAAGATGCAACTGCAACGATTCGTGTGGTCGATGATTCTCCATTGGCTGCTGGTCTTGTTGGTCAAGCATACGAAGATTCATTCGCGAAAGAAGACCGTGACATTAAGCGTGGTAATAACACACCAGGTGCACGTTCTCCTAAGAAAGGTGGTCGTCGTGGTCAAGAAGAGCAATCTTTCCGTGACAACTCTCATAAACGTGGTTTGAAATCAAGCCAAGCTAATAAACATGGTTTCGAGAAGCCAGTTAAAAAGCAAGTTTATGATGTTGAAATCGGTGCAACTATTGTTGTTGCTGACCTTGCTGCAAAAATGGCGATTAAGGTTCGTGAAGTAATTAAAACACTCATGAAAATGGGTGAGCTTGTCACTCAAAACCAATCAATCGACCAGGATACAGCAGTTCTAGTGGTTGAAGAAATGGGTCATAACCCAGTTCTAGTATCAGATACTCAAGCGGAAGATAACTTGCTTGAGGCGGCTGAAGAAGCACGTGGTGCACAAACAACGCGTCCACCAGTGGTTACTATCATGGGTCACGTTGACCATGGTAAGACATCGCTTCTTGATCGTATTCGTCGTGCGAAAGTAGCGCAAGGTGAAGCGGGCGGTATTACACAGCATATCGGTGCTTATCACGTTACAACGGATAAAGGTATTATCACGTTCTTGGATACTCCGGGACACGCAGCATTTACTGCGATGCGTTCACGTGGTGCGAAAGCAACTGATATCGTTGTATTGGTGGTCGCAGCTGATGATGGTGTTATGCCACAAACAGCGGAAGCGATTGACCATGCTCGTGCAGCAGGTACGCCAATCATTGTTGCAATCAACAAGATGGATAAAGAATCTGCTGATCCAGATCGCGTATTGAATGAATTGACAACTAAAGAAATCGTGCCTGAGCAATGGGGTGGTGATGTCCCTGTCGCGATGGTTTCTGCGCACACCGGTGCAGGTATTGATGAACTTCTTGACTTGATCTTGATCCAATCTGAACTTCTAGAGCTTAAAGCTTCTGAAGAAGGTGCGGCACAAGGTGTAGTAATCGAAGCACGTGTTGATAAAGGCCGTGGTGCGGTTACTTCGATTCTTGTTCAAAATGGTACATTAAAAGTAGGTGACCTCGTTCTTGCAGGCGCATCTTACGGTCGTGTACGTGCGATGACTGATGAAAATGGTCAACGTATTAAGTCTGCAGGTCCATCGATTCCAGTTGAAATCTTAGGTCTTCCAGAAGCGCCAATGGCGGGTGATGAAGTTCTTGTTGTAAATGATGAGAAGAAAGCACGTGAAGTGGCTGATGCGCGTATGGATCGTGAACGTCAAAAACGTTTAGAGCGTCAATCTGCAATGCGTCTTGAAAACTTAATGGCTTCAATGGGCAAAAAAGACGTGCCGATTGTGAATGTAGTTCTGAAGACAGATGTTCGCGGTACATTGGAAGCGCTTCATGTTGCATTGGCTGAACTTTCAACTGATGAAGTGAAAGTGCGTGTCATTGGTTCAGGTGTTGGTGCGATTACTGAGTCTGATGTCACACTTGCAGAATCTTCAGAAGCATTCTTATTAGGCTTTAACGTTCGTGCAGATAATACAGCACGTCAAAAAGCTGACGCAGATGGTATCGACATCCGTTACTACTCAATCATTTATCAATTGATTGATGATGTGAAAGATGCAATGAGTGGTAAGCTTGCACCAGAACATCGTGAAACAATTCTTGGTGTGGCTGAAGTACGTGAAGTATTCCACTCAAGTAAATTTGGTGCGGCAGCAGGTTGTATGGTTCTTGAGGGCTTATTACACCGTAATAAACCAATTCGTGTCTTACGTGATGACGTGGTTGTGTTCCAAGGTGAACTTGAATCACTTCGTCGTTATAAAGAAGTGGTTGAAGAAGTTCGTGCTGGTATGGAATGTGGTCTTGCAGTCAAAGGCTATAAAGACATCAAAGTGCTCGATAAAATCGAAGTCTATGATGTTCAATTAATTAAACGGAGTCTTTAATGGCGGGTAGTCAACGTCTTAAGCGTATGGCGGACACGGTTCAGCGTGAATTGTCTGAACTTATCCGTCAGGAGCTGAAAGATCCACGCTTAGGTGGTCTTGTGACCATCTCAGCGGTGAAAGTGAGCCCAGATTTAGGCTATGCTGAAGTTTATGTTACTGTCATGGGGCGTGAACTTGGTGATGAGCAAAGTGAAGCAGCAAATAAAGATACTCTAGATGTTTTAAATAAAGCATCAGGTTTTCTGCGTCATGAGCTGAGTCGTCGTATTAAGACACGTATCACACCTCGTTTACGTTTCCATTATGATAAAACTAATGCATACGGAAACTACATGTTTGGTCTAATTGCTGAAGCTGTGAAGGACTTACCTCCAGCTGACGATAAAAAAGACGAAGAGTAATTTCAAACAAAAAGCCACCTTAGGGTGGCTTTTTTTATCTTAATGTTTTTATATAAATTAAAGCCATAAAATAAATGCTACATTCAATTTTGAATTTGCGTATACAATATTTTTAATTAAACAAATACAAATAAATAATGAGGTTGATGTCATGCAAATTTTAAAAAAATCAGCTGTTGTGCTCGCATTATCAAGTACCTTGCTTTTCACAGGTTGTGGGTACAATACACTTCAAGCGAAAGATGAAGCGGTGACTGCATCATGGTCTGAGGTACAAAACCAATACCAGCGTCGAGCAGACCTTGTTCCGAATTTGGTGAATGTAGTTAAAGGATATGCAAAACATGAAGAACAAGTTTTAACTGAAGTCACAGAGGCACGTGCAAATGTTGCAGGGCTCAAAGTTGATAAAGAAGTCCTTGAAAATCCTGAACTATTCAAGCGTTATCAAGAAGCGCAATCACAAATGACAAGTGCATTATCACGTTTGCTGGCAGTGACTGAAAACTATCCAGATCTTAAAGCAAATGAGCAATTCCGTGATTTGCAGGTACAATTAGAGGGTACAGAAAACCGTATAGCAGTTGCGCGTAATCGCTATATTTCTACCGTCCAAGATTACAACACCTATGTTCGTCAATTCCCACAAGTCATAACTGCAAAAGTCATTGGTATGGATGCAAAAGAAAACTTTAGTGCCGAAGCGAGTGCACAAAAGGCACCGAATGTTTCTTTTGATTAAATCAATGATTAGAAGTTAATGAATATGAGCATGAGAACACAGCATCTTAGACACAATAGTATGAAATTGATTTCATGGCTATTTGTCTTTGTGATGACCTGTACATTGCAAACGGTTCATGCAGAAACTGCAACAGCAGTAGATCATGAGTCTGACGCGATTGTGCTGGGAAAAGTGATTCAACCCAACTCAACAAATCCATCATCAAGTGCTCAGCAAAATAAACCAACACCAGTATCTCCTGTTACTGTTTCAAATGATATGCAGGAAGGAGACTCACGACGTCAACTTCCTACATTAAATGAACCTGTGATAGATCAGGCGAATATACTTTCTCCTCAAGAAAAGTCGGAGCTTGATACAATAATTCGCGGTCTATATAGCGAGGGTAAGGCTCAAATTGGGATCGTCATCGTTCCAACAACTGGTCAGGAAGGTATCTTTGATTTTGCAATGCGGACTGCACAGACTTGGGGGTTGGGTTCTGCTCAACAAGATAATGGCTTGTTAATCGCGGTGGCGATTAATGATCGAAGATTACATATCGCAACAGGTTATGGATTGGAAGGAGTGATTCCAGATATCGTTGCGAGTCGAATCATTCGCGAACAAATCACCCCTTATTTTAAAGCCAATGAATTTGGACAGGGTTTAATTGCAGGGGTCAGAGAAATTGAACGAATTGTTAACCTTGATCCTGAAATTGCCCAACAGGCTGCTGAAGAGTTGAAACTTAGACAAGAACAAGCCTTAAAAGCGCAATATGCAAAAGAAAAGACATTTAACACGGTATTATTTATTTTGATCGCTGGTGTGATTGGTTCTTTTATCATTGGTAATCGTTTAAGTGCTTCGGTCGCGGGTGTTACTGCTTTTGCTGCGAGCATGATTTATGGTTCAGGGATTTTAATCAGCTTGATTGTGGGTATCGGAATTTTCTTTTTATTATTTACATCCATCGCACAGTTGATTTTCCAAGCATTTTTATCTGGCGGAGGACGCGGCGGCAGTGGCGGTCGAGGCGGATTTGGCGGTGGTGGATTTAGTGGCGGTGGTGGTGGCTTTGGTGGGGGAGGTGCGTCAGGCTCATGGTAACAAAAACTGAAACGACAGAAATTATCACTGAACCAAAGTTGCAACAAGCATCTCAACCGAGCTTCAAGCGCTGGATTAAGCACTTTTGTTATTTGCCTGCATCTAAACGTTATTTTTCCAAGATGGACCAAAATGCAATTGCAGAGGCAGTGAAACAAGCGGAGCAAGGTCATGTTGGTGAGATTCAAGTGGTCATAGAGGGATATATTCCATGTGCCTTGGCTTATTCAATGAATACTCGTCAGCGCGCCGAACAACTTTTTGCTGAATTGGGTGTGTGGGATACAGAGTTTAATAGTGGTGTACTGATATATTTAAATCTATGTGAACAGAAAGTTGAAATTGTGATTGATCGTGGGATTCAAAACGCAACAACGCAACAAGATTGGCAAGCAATCTGTGATCACATGATTCGTGAGCTTAAAAATAAAAATTATAAACAGGGTGTTATTGTTGGTGTGATGGAAGTCGGCGAAATTTTGAATCGTTTTTATGATGATAAAGTGCAAGATTTAGCAAATGAGCTCAGTAATCAGCCAATTATTTTAAATTGATTTAAGAAAAGTGACAAAAAATGTCACTTTTTTACATAAATTAACATTAAAAATAAATTTGAAAAATATTTATTGGCAACCTTGAAGCGTTATCCGAAAATAGCATCAGTTAGTTAGCAACAACAAAATCTATTTTGGGGATAGGTTGTTAACTTTGAACTTAAAAATTAGGAGAGATGTTATGAACGCTCAAAAAGGTTTTACTTTAATCGAGTTAATGATCGTTGTTGCAATTATCGGTATTCTTGCTGCGATTGCGATTCCTGCTTACCAGAATTATATTGCACGTTCACAAGTTACAGATGCAATTAGTTTAGCTTCAGGTTTAAAAACTCCTATCGTTGAGGTTATGAGCCAAACAGCTGTATGTCCAGATAATAGTGATGAGACAAAAGCTGCTGGTCTAGCTTTAGAAAACACAATCTCTAGTAAATATGTAGCGAAAGTTACAACTGGTGGTACTGCACCTGCTTGTACTATTACAGCTAAATTCAAAAAAGATGGTGTCAATGCTGGTTTATCTGAAGGATCTATTACACTTACAGCTGTAGACAATGGTGGTTCTACAGATTGGAAATGTACTACAACTGATATTGATCAAAAATTCTTACCATCATCGTGTGTAAAATCTTAATTAGTACATGTCAAAAGAGCATCGTTTGATGCTCTTTTTTTTATGACTAAATTGTTGGTTATGAGTATTATTGTATTTTTATATTTAGTGGTAGTGCTATTAGGATTTCATTTGGGTTGGGTCGCGAATCCATATGATGAGTCTAGGGTGCTACAAATCATCTTAATTGTAGTTTTAAGTTTTTGTTATCTTGTTAAAAAAGATAAAAAAGAAGTCACTTTAGATAAAACATTGCTATTTTTTTTTATTCTCATAGCTTTATGGTTGGCGGTTGGAAACTGGTTTCGAGTTGTAGATTTAATTCTATGGTTAAATTTAGGCTTATTATTTTTTATTTTTAAAAAATTTGATTTTCATTCAAAAGTAACTAGAAATTCACTCATTTTATTAATTATTTTAGCTTTATTTATTCATTTTTTTATACCATTAGTGTTTTATGACTTTATAGTGAATGGGAAACTTTATAGTTGGCAAATGAATTCAAGTTCAATTCGTATATTGAATAGTGTGATCGTTCCGTTTTTTTGGTTAAGTTTTTTTCTTAAAAGAAAAAATAAATATATCAATGTTCTCTATCCATTCATTTGCTACTTTTTTGGATTAGGCTTGTTCGTTGATGGAGCTAGATCAGCTTTATTGAGTCTAATCATACCTCTAGTTTTGTTGTTCATTTTAAATCAAGAATATAGAAAAGAAGCCTCTAAAACTTTTATCTGGTTATTCTTTGCATTTATGACCTACCAAAGTGTCTATTACATTTATAATTTCCTTCATGAAGTTGATCGGTCATTGAATATAGCAAGGTACTCAAGTTCACACCGTTCTGAAATGTGGACTTTTATGTTTGAGCAATGGAAGAAAAATCCTTTATTAGGAACAGGTGGGGGCTATTTAGCACAAATTCAGTATCAATATGGTCATCATATCCATAATGTTTATTTGAGATTAGTTTTTGAATGGGGGATATTGGGCATTATCGCGCTGGTATGGTTAGGGTATCATTTTATGCGATTATTGAAATCTAGCGTTGATGTTGTGCTCAAAATGGGTGTTTTATCAATTGCAATTGATGCGATGTTCTCAGGCAATTTTATTTATCCGGTTTCTCAAGTGATCTGCGTACTTTTTATTGCATTAACTTTTAGTCACATGAAGACACAAGTAGTGACTAATTCGAAATATGTAATTAAAGAAAAATACCTTTTTTTGCCAATTTTTATTCTCTATTGCCTAATGATTATGACACATCTTGGTTCGGATATTATTTGTGTGGGGTGTGGAAGTGCTGAAGGTCGAGCAGCCCCATTTTTTTGGGAACATGGCGGTAGTACAAAATTGGAAAGAGTCGAATAAATTTGACGCTTTCAATTTAATAAATGATTTAAGATAGCTCAAACATTTTTTAAACCTTGTTATGAAATACTTTGTTCTTGCGATTTTTTCGTTAGTGATGGCTTGGCTCCTCCCATACCATCGCTCGCCTTGGCCAACTTTTGGCTCAGAAATACTAACTTTTATTGCAGCATCATTTTTATTGTTAGGCTTAGCAAAGTTTAAACTAAACATACCAAAACCACAGCTCCTGTTGCTGCCTTTCTTAAGTATTCCACTTATTCAATTTATTTTCGGACAGAACATCTATTTCAGCAATGCTTTATTTAGTTTTGCTTATATTCTGTTCTTTATGTTGATGGTGATTGCTGGATATCAACTTTGCCTCGAGCAGAAAAAGAGAGAACAAGTATTTAAAATTACCTGTTTAACATTTGTTTCAGTCGGAGTTATCTCAGCTATATTTGCTGTGCTACAGTGGTTGGATATGCATACCTTCTTTTCAGGTATTATTTATTCATTTAACGGCAATCGCCCGTATGCGAATTTAGCTCAGCCGAATAATTTAGCGACATTACTCATTCTAAGTTTATTAAGTAGTATTTATCTATTTGAAAAGAAAATAATTTCTAGTTTTTTTCTTGTGCCAATGTCTTTAATCACACTGTTTGGTGTGGTGTTAGCACAATCTCGAACAAGTATTATCGTTTGCGCTTTTATTGTGATCTATTGGTTAATCAAACAAGTCAAAAAACAGAATCGATTTTCTCATATCCATCTCGCATTATGGGTTGGCTTATTTATATTACTTTCATCCAATTTAGCATCTCTTAATCAATGGCTTTTTGCTGTTACAGATACTCAAACTGCTGTTCAAGGCTCAGCAATAGTGGCAAAAGGTGCAGGTGATATTCGTCTAGATATGTGGCAACAAATGTTAGCTGCGATTCTGCATCAACCATGGTGGGGGTATGGATGGAATCAAACAGGCTTAGCGCAATACTATATTACCGATACTTTCCAAGTTTCACTTTGGTATAAAAGTGCACACAACATGATTCTAGACTTATTAGTCTGGAATGGATTGATTCTAGGTGGGTTTATTCTTCTGTACTTTACAGCTTGGCTACTTTGGCTCAATAAAGGGGTGAAGGATAATATCTCGATCATTGCAACATTAATGGTATGTGCAATCCTCATTCATGGCATGTTAGAGTTTCCTTTGCATTATGCTTATTTTCTACTTCCAGCAGGTTTCTTACTGGGCATCATTCAGGCGCAATATAAAAATTTGCCTTCAGTAAAAATGAATGGTCGAGTGTTCGCAGTGATTGCTCTTATCACGATTGTGGGAGCTTTAGTTACGACACGGGATTATTTTTTATATAAAGAGCAAAGTGTACTCGCATCAAAGACTGAAGCTTTAACAGTAGATCAACAACACACCATGCAAAAGCAAATTTGGTTGATTACTCAATTTAAAGAGCGTGTGTGGTGGATTGGACTAGATCCTAAAACTGAAATGACAGAACAACAACTTGCTGATCTAGAGCGAATGGTTGCAAACTTGGCATCAAAATATGATTTACATAAGTATGCACAAGTGTTGGCTTTTAATGGTATGGAGCAAGAAGCGAAGCATCAACTATGGATTTTAGAAACATTGCATAAGCAACATATTGAGTATGATGACTTATTGAAATAAAAAAATCCCCGAAAGGGGATTTTTTTATTTCAATCATTAAATTTGGCTTTGAATATAATTCTCTACACCAACTTGATCGACAAGATCGAGTTGAGTGGTCGCCCAATCTAAATACTCTTCTTCTTTTTCTAAAATCTCTTGTACTAAATCACGCGTAACGTAATCGAGTTGTTCTTCTGCTAATTTCACAGCAGTTTGTATCGTTTCAATGTTTTCTTTTACTTTCCGAACATCGCATTGCAGCACTTCGATTGTGTGTTGACCAATATAGAGCTTACCCAGATGTTGAAGATTTGGAAGACCTTCTAAAAATAAAATGCGTTCAATGATTTTATCTGCATGCTTCATTTGGCGGATAGATTCTTTATATTCCGCTGAACCGAGTTGTTCGATGCCCCAATCATTAAACATGCGTGAGTGTAAAAAATATTGGTTGATGGCTGTAAGATGGTGGTAAAGCACCTGATTTAACTGATGAATAACGTCACGGTTGCCTTTCATGATCTTAGCTCCAAACTCAAAATTCAGCCTATCATAGAAGGCTATCGATAGAGATTATCTTAACCCAACTTGCTAAAGTCTGACGAGTAATTTATTGAACAGCAAATGAAAATCGCAATCAAATACACTTTTTCAAAAAATAACCCCGCTGAGTCAAAGCGGGGGGAGAAATTGGAAATCTGAATTATAGTTATAGAATGAGTTCTTATTATTTTTAGCACATTCTGAATTAAGCGGCGATTGAAATTCTGGCAGCTATTTCAGCAAGTTCTTCATTAATAATACTGCGTGCTTCAGGAACACAGCGTCCGCAACAAGTGCCTAGATCAAGCAAGTCACGAATTTCACGATAAGATTCAGCGCCATTTGCCATAGCATCTTTAATATCTTGATCTGTAATTCCACGACATAAACAAACGTACATTTCTGCTCAACCACAAGGATAAATGCGATAGTTGATATTATTGATAATTATTATCGTTTGTCAATGAAATTCATTTAAAAATGCTGTTTAATTCATCGATTTTCTAGATAAAAAAATACCACCTCATAGGTGGTATTTTTTAAGATATTGAAATTATTTAGAAATAATCACAACACCATCCATTTCAACCAGTGCCCCTTTAGGTAAACTTGCAACGCCTAATGCTGCACGCGCTGGATACGGCTGAGCGAAATATTCACCCATAATTTGGTTTACCAATTGAAAGTGAGATAAATCAGTGAGGAAAATATTCAGTTTGGCAATATCAGCTAAAGAACCACCAGCAGCTTCACAAACTGCTTTTAGATTATCAAATACACGACGAATTTGAGCTTCAATGCCCTCAACCAATTCCATGCTATATGGATCTAATCCAATTTGTCCTGAAAGATAAAGTGTATCGCCGACAAGAATGGCTTGAGAGTAAGTACCAATTGCAGCAGGTGCATTTTCAGTATGAATGACTTGGCGGGACATCTATTTCTCCATTATTCAAATCTAGCTTCATCATAAAGGATGAACACTATAGGTGAAAGCTCTAATCTGTATTTGTTTAGCAGGCTTGTGAGACTTCTTCAACTGCAAGAGGAGCTGACATGCGTGAAATACGCGGAAAACCAAATTGCATGCGGAGTTCACGAATGATTTGCGCAATTTGCTGACGACTATGAACAACAATACTCAGATAGGTTTTTGATTCGTATTGTCGAACGGACTCGATTCCGATTTTTGATTTACGACAGATATAAATCAGTTGTGAAATTTGCTCATCACTTAATAATAGATCGATACACAAGTAAGCATTGAAGTTGATTTCTGATTCACCTTCATCTTTCCAGTGCAACGGCATAATATTTTCAGGGTGTAACTGTTGTTCGTGTAGAAGGTTCTTACAGCGAGCACGGTGAACAATAAGACCGCGGCGAGATAAATGTCCCTGAATAGGATCGCCTAGCACTGCATTACAACAATGGGCATATTTTACATCTACACCATCAGTACCTAAGATCAGGCGACTTGATGCTTGATCTTGATGATGATCTTGAGCAAAGAGATGGTTCGCCACAAGTTGTGGGAGCAAATCACCTACAGCAATTTGTTCAAAAAGTTGATTCTTGCTTGGAATATGGCGCCATTGTAATAGTTCAGTCCAATTTTGATCGGTTAGATCATGAATAGAGGTATTAAATAACTTTAATGCACGATTTAAGGCTTGTTGACCGACAAGGCGCTGTTCATCAATATCTTGATCTCGCAAAATATTTTGAATAGAGCGTCTGGCTTTTTGAGTGTTGATAAAGCTCAGCCAATCCGGGTTGGGTGAAGCGAGAACATCTGTAATCACCTCAATGACTTGACCACTTGAGAGTGGTGTAGAAAGCGGTTTGATTTCACCATCAATTTTACAACCGACTGCATGGTTACCTAGGAATAAGCTCGCAGAGTAAGCGAAATCTACTGCTGTCGCTCCTTGTGGTAACTCATGTAAGTGACCTTGAGGAGTATAGACCCATATTTTTTCTTGATGTAGATAATCTAATAGATCATTAAACGTGGTCTTTGCACAGTCGCCACCGACTAAGGTATGCAAATTCTGCATAGATGCTTGAATGGCAGATCGGCATGTTTGAGGAGCATTTTCACCTAATACCACCCCAAATCGCGCAGCCTTACGCATAAGTTCAGTTTGTATGGTGAGCGAAAGCGTTGTTTTCTCGCCTTTCAAACGCAGCATTAAGGATTGATTGCCACCTGGAAGAGGGCGGCGGATATGATCTTGGTAATTTAAAACTTGGAAGTTATCTTTTAACAACTCAACTAAACGATCGCAATCGGCAATGGTCTGGAGAACGATTTCAAACGCATGACTATGTGTGAGTTCTTGAAGGTTAATTTCGTTTTTAACAAAGTGGCGTAGCAATTCAATGTTATTGTTTTTCTTTTTAATCCGCCCAGGAATATTGGAGTTTTCCAAGAGGTCACTCAAATGCTTTTCCCAAATGGCTTGGTATTTACAGCGTTGAGGTTTGGTTTGCGCCAAAGCATCTTGAACATCATTGAACATATCTAAATCAAGATTTTGATAGCAGAGGTGTTCAAGGTTGTCAGCCATTTCATTCATGCCGACCAAACGCGCCATTGGCACGAATATATCAAAAGTTTCTTGCGCAATACGGGCACGTTTATCCGGTCTTAAAGCTTCCAAAGTCGTCATATTGTGGTAACGGTCTGAAAGTTTAATGATGATCACACGAGGATCTTGTAACGTGGCTTGTAGGATTTTTCGGAATGAGGCTGCTTTATTATATTCTTTGTCACTAGAGTGGCTTAATTTCGTAACACCATCGACCAGCTCAGCCACTGTTTTGCCAAATTTTTCAGTAATGTCTTCTTTGCTAAAGTCGGTATCTTCAATGACATCGTGCAGTAGTGCTGCCATCAACGTTTCTGGGTCTAGGCGCATATGCGCCAGAATACAACTTACGGCTATCGGATGCAGAATATAGGGTTCACCGCTTTTGCGTGTAATACCATCATGTGCCATGTCAGCATAATCGCAGGCCACAAGCACTCTGTCGACGTCCTTTTCAGATAAATACGCGTCGATGATGACTTTTAGCTGTTGCTTAGCTTGGCTGACCAATGGGCCTGGCATACTACACCTTTGAATCCGTGGAAGAGAGTAAAAAGTAAAAGACTTTACTAAAAATTCATATTGCTACAATGCTCTATTTTTAAATAGAGAATAGCTCTAATTTTTTTAACAAATTTTTTCAATTTTGTCGAATCATTCTCTAAAAAAATTCAATAAAAAAGCCTAGTCACTGGACTAGGCTCTTTTAAATGCAGGTCTTAAAGCTTATTGGAAAGAAAAACCATCTAAGTTTAAGTTATTTGCAGAAAGTGCTAAATCTAAGCTAGACGTTTGATAATCTTGCTCACGCTGTTTCAAGATATCTTTAGTGACATGACCTTCAGCGATTTCACGTAAAGCAACCACTGTTGGTTTGTCATTGTCCCATTCTACAGTTGGTTCGATACCTTGACGAGCAAGTTGACGCGCGCGTTTGCTTGCCACTAGTACAAGCTCAAAGCGGTTGTCTACATGGTCTAAACAATCTTCAACGGTTACGCGTGCCATAAGAGTTCTCGTATGTATGAAATTTTTTAACAGACTGCGCAGTATAAAATGCTTTGTCTATAGACTCAAGTTTAATCACGAATTCGGTGTGATTAATTTTTGAATTAAATCTTTATGTCGGTGAGCCTGTTGTGATAATGAAAGACGGTTCGCATTAATGACAGACTCAAGATCATGTAAAGCTTTATTAAAATCATCATTCAAGATGATGTAATCGAAGTTTACGTACTGTTGCATATCTTCTACCGCACAACTTAAGCGATGTTCAATCACTTCAACAGAATCTGTACCGCGGTTTGATAGGCGTTGGCGAAGATCAAATTGAGTAGGTGGAAGAATGAAAATTTGTTTTGATTCAGGAAAAAGTTTGCGAACCTGTTCTGCACCTTGCCAATCAATTTCAAGTAAAACATCATGACCCTTTGCAAGTTGTTCTTTTACAGTCGCTTGTGAAGTGCCGTAGTAGTTACCGAAAACTTCCGCGTATTCGATGAAACCACCTTGATTCACTTGCTCAATGAAAGATTCTTTGCTGGTAAAGTGATAATGCACACCATCTAATTCACCAGGGCGTTGACCTCGAGTAGTGTGTGAAACAGAAACGTGTAAATTGCTTACGCGCTCAAGTAGGGCTTTAACTAATGATGTTTTGCCAGTTCCAGAAGCAGCTGAAACGACAAACAAGAGACCCGACATGATATTTTTCCTGATATGATAAAATATCTTCTCTATTTTAGAGCAGAGTGCTTTTAAACTAAATAGCAATTCGCATTTGTTTTAAAAAATATTCTGATTCATTGACCAAATTTTAGCGATCGTTTGAGGGTCTTATGGAAATTGTTTTAGCTAATCCACGTGGTTTCTGTGCTGGTGTAGACCGCGCTATTGCGATCGTTAATCGTGCACTTGAAAGCTTTAATCCTCCCATTTACGTTCGTCATGAAGTGGTACATAACAAATTTGTTGTGGACGATTTACGCCAACGTGGTGCAATTTTTGTAGATGAATTAGATGAAGTTCCTGATGACAATATTGTGATTTTTAGTGCACATGGTGTATCAAAAGCTGTACAACAAGAAGCTGAGCGCCGTGGATTAAAAGTATTTGATGCCACATGTCCTCTCGTGACAAAAGTGCATATCGAAGTAACAAAATATGCGCGTGAAGGGATTGAAGCTATTCTGATTGGTCATGAAGGGCATCCAGAAGTTGAAGGCACCATGGGTCAATATGATCTAAAAAATGGTGGTGCAATTTATCTGGTTGAAGATGAAGATGATGTTGCTGCTTTACAGGTGAATAATCCTAATAAGTTAGCATTTGTCACTCAAACGACACTTTCAATTGATGATACTGCAAAGGTCATTGATGCATTGCGTGCTAAATTCCCAGCGATCCAAGGGCCGCGTAAAGATGATATCTGCTATGCAACTCAAAACCGTCAAGATGCGGTCCGTGATTTAGCGACTCAATGTGATGTCGTTTTAGTTGTTGGTTCTCCAAACTCTTCGAACTCTAATCGTCTTCGTGAATTGGCAGAGCGAATGGGTAAGCATGCTTATCTCGTAGATAATGCGGATGAGCTGAAAAAGGAATGGTTTGCTGAAACCACTAAAATCGGTGTTACTGCAGGTGCTTCAGCACCTGAAATTTTGATCAAACAAGTGATTCAGCGTCTACAAGATTGGGGCGCTACGTCACCACAGGAATTAAATGGGCGAGAAGAGAACATAACCTTTAGCTTGCCTAAAGAATTGAGAATTCAAGTTACTCAAGCTTAATAATGAATTATCAATGACATAGCAGGATAAGTGAACAGATTGCAAAAGCGTGATCTTATCCTCATTTTAATACCATTTGTCATAACTGTGTTGGTTTTATAATTATAAAATATTACTTTTGTAACATTAATAAATAAATACAAAAGTTTGAATATGAAAGACTTACAACGGGGCTTTACCATTATTGAGCTGTTGATTACCACAATTGTGCTATCAATCACAGCAACCATGGCTATTCCATCTTTTAAAAATATTGTTGCGCAATATCGCCTAAATTCAGATGTGCGTGAATTATCAAGCGTGCTGATGATGGCGCGTAATCAAGCAACATTGTTAAGAAAAGATGTGACTGTAGATCTTAAGTCGAATCAATCAGATAGCAGTACAATCTTTCATTGGACACCCAAAGCGCAAAATAAATTGACTTCATCACAAGAAAAAGTCACATTCTGGATGGATGGGGGAATTTCTGACTTTACATCTGACATAAATTTTTCTATTTGTAATAAGGTGTTAGGTGTTTCTAAAACGATAGCAATTACAAGAATGGGAACACAATATTTAAAAGCAGAGGGGACATGCTAATGCGTGCTGCGCAACAGGGGGTAGGAATGATTGAAATTCTAGTTGCCTTATTGGTTTTGGCCATTGGGGTATTGGGGTTTTCATTTTTACAAATGCGCGCAATTGATGCTTCACATGAAGCAATGTCTAAATTACAAGCCATGAATTTAGCGCGTGACTTATCTGAGAAGATACGTGCGAACTCAAATGCTTATACTCAGTATCAAGCCAGAATAAATGCAGAAACACAAACAACTACAGCCAAATCATGTGTGCAAAAAGGAACGACGAATCCATGTGTTCAAGCAGCCGATTTTGCCCATTATGATGCTGCTCAGATAATAAAAAATGCCAATGATCTTGGTATGAGTATCAAAATGCCGAATTGCCAAGTCAGTAATAATTTGCAATCTCGCCGATGCATTTACGTAGCCTGGGGAAAAACAAAACCTATCGATGATGCTTCTGCAAAAGATGCATGTACCCATGGTGGAAGTTATTTACCAAAAGCGCAATGCATCGTTATGGAGCTTTATTGATGCAGCATCTTAGGTATACACAAAAAGGTTTGACGCTAGTCGAGCTTATGATCGCTTTGGTGCTTGGATTATTGATTACCGCTGCTGCGGTACATCTGTTTTTTACAGGGCAGATGGGATTCACGATGCAGAAAGGGATGTCGGAGGTTCAAGATAACGGCAACTTTGGTCTGCGCTTTCTTACTTATGAAATTCGTAAAGCAAATTATGGTCAAGTAAATATCATTAATGATCGTTTGACGCATGGTGGCATTGTTATCACTTCAGCGCAGTCTCCAGTGGTGCCTACATCTGGTGATTTGGCATTTAATGCGACCAATATTCCCGTCAATATTTCACGAAATATTCCAAATACGGAGGTTGTGCCTGTATCGCAATCTGGTATGCCGAGTAATATAGAGTTGGTTTCAGCTGAATCTTCACAACCTGCTCAAGCGGGAATGAGCGACCAATTGGTCATGCAGTTTTATGCTGATACACAAGGTGTGGATTGTGAAGGTAATAATTACGATGCTGGACGATATATTGTTCAACGTTTTTTTCTACGTAAAGATGCAAATGCAAATATTCAAAAAGAACCACACGATGCATTGGTCTTGGCCTGTGAAGCAGGGTGGTACACGCGTAACAGCACTCAAATTTTAAAAAATTTTAATAATAAACAGACTGTCTTTGGAACAACGAATGGTGAAATTTTGATGCATCGTGTTGATCACTTTCACTATCTGTTGGGGATTTCTAATGAGGATAATACGGCACAGCAAAGATATATAAGTATTGAAGATTATAAAAAGCTCAATGTTTATCCACGTCCACGCATCAATTCAATACAGGTCGGTTTATTAGTAAGGTCATCTGAGAATGTAGGTCAAAATCAAGCAATTTCTCCTCATCAAGAATTTGAAGTTCTTGATCAAAAAGTAAAATTAAAAAAAGCACAAAAAACCGTCGCGACTAAATTTATTCGACAAGTCATTACACAAACGATCGCGATTCGAAATGGTATGAGTGTGATGGATTCAGCGGAGGGCTTATGATTCAACATCAACGTGGTGCAACGCTGATTGTGGTACTGATTATGTTAGTTCTGCTCACCATTATTGGTACTTGGGCGATTCGACAAAGTATGGTGAGTTTGAATATCACCACCAACAGCCAAGCGCAACAATTGTTAATGCAATCTTCCGATACTGTTTTTTATCGATTGGGGCATGGCGGCTATGCTGCCTCCAGTGGTAACCCTCTGAGCTTAATTGGTTACTCGATTCAGAATGAAGGTGACGAAGTCGTATTCTGTTTTAGAAACCAATCCAATAGTGCGATGTTTAATGTTTCCAACAGTAGTGTATTGCGTTGGAATGAAGCAATGAGTGATGTCTCAGTCGATGGTGTTTCTGGGTTTTGTTCCTTATCAAACGATGGGGATTATGCCAGTGCTCGTAAGGCGCAATTAACTCAGGTGTCTGTAATCGTAAGCCCTCCATCAGACAGTGATCATGATATCCCACTTTCAAACGCAAACGTTGGAACTGACACTGAAAGTATAGGACAACCTTCTGATACTAAAAAAATAACAGTCTATTCAACATCGCTCTTACCCGCATTGTCTTCGACAGATTTAACGGATGAAATCCATCTTTGTTTGCGCCGACCACATACAGCACCATTGGTGGGTAATGCACAAACCATTTCATCTTGTTTAAAGGATATTGGTGTGCCGTATAACACCCAAATTCAAAGTTACATTTTTGATGCTTATCAGCGCGCTGAATCTTAATGGGGATGTGTTGTGAATAAAAAGATAAAGAATCATTTTACAAAAAAGATGATTGCGCAAAGTATTGCAGTCGTGATGGCATTGGGTGCGATCCCAATGCAAATGAACGCCAGTGATCTACAAATTTATCAAAATCCTGTAGCAAAAAATAATCCGATTATCATGTTGGCGATTGATAACTCGATGAGTATGAGTGCAGTAGATGCAACTTATAAAGGTCAAAGTGTTAGCCGTTTAAATGCCTTAAAAAACTCATTGGTAGATGCCTTAAATGCAAAGGACTTATCAGGAAATTATCGTATTCCAGATAATGTTTATATTGGGGTGTCGGTGTTTACGTCAACGGGTGAAATAGGGACAACAGAAGATTGGTTAAGCTATGGTGAAAATGCTCGTTCATCTAAAATCTTACTAGAAGCAAAACAACTTACACCTGCTCACCGTACGGATTTAATCAATAAAATTAATAGTATTGGAGCCGTAGGTAGTACGCCCACACCACTATTACTCTCAGAAACTTATGCGTATTTACTAGGAAATCGTACCTTTGGGGCTAACCTAAAAGGCATCGATTTACTTCCTTCATCTAAATATTCTAATTATAGCCGTGGTTTATCTGGAGCATCATTTGCGCCAGCGGACATTCGCAAAGCGGATGGTAGTTATAGAGCGCCACTCAACAAGTTGAATAACAGTGATGCCCAATGTAGTACGCAAGGTGTTTTTTTCTTAACAGATGGGGCGCCAGTTGGTTTGAGACCAAAGACGGTACTCCCTGTCATGCAAAATGCGTTGGCAGATGACAGCTTTACTTGTGAAGGCTCGCCCTTAAAAGATGTCTATTACAATTACGGTAATGCCAAAGGTGCCAGTGGTGCCGCGACCTTCAATGGTGAGTTTAAGGAAATGGCGACGCAGCCATATCGTTTTTATGAAGATGATATTGGTAATGCTGTGTCAGCCAATCAAACCACCTGGCAAAACCGTAGTTCATGGGCTTGCGTAGGTAAGATGGTTCAGCGTTTGGCAAATCAAACACAGATGACCAGCGATGCGAATCAGAAGCGTGTTTATACATCTACTGTAGGTTTTGGTCCCTTATTCCAAAAGCATCCACGAGAAACCTGTCGTGATTATGACAATGACGGGCTATACGATCATTGTACTTTTGATAGTAGCTATACAGGTTCTGGAAATGACATTTCCAATAGTATGAATGCTCAAGCATTAAAACAGTTGGGGAATGTGATTGGTAAAGGGGATACCTACGGGACTCGCCAAGAAATTGGGGGGTATACCCAAGCGACTTCTGGTGAAGATATTCAGAATGCATTAAATACCTTCTTGGTTGCGGTCTCTCACGGTAACTTTGAGGCTGCTAGTTTTGGTACTTATGTGGTGCCATTTGACCGTTTATCAACAAGTTCAGCATATCCTTATGTGTTCGCACCGCAGTTTCAACCACAGGTGAGCACAGCAAATTCGGTATTGGCTTCCACACATCAATTATGGTTAGGGAACTTAAAGAAATACAGTATTAACGCTCAAGCTGTGATGATTGATCGTGCGGGGAAAGAGGTACTTGATCGATCAGGTGCAATACGAACCAATACGCAGGATTTTTGGAACAATACTGGAATAGATGATGGTTTGAGTGCAATTCAAGGGGGCGTGTTCTCTCGGATTGCCACACCTTCACCGCTAGCAGGTGTTACTGCTGCAGACAAAATAAAAACGCGTCCGTTATTCACCAATGCGACGATTGCCACAACGGGTGATCAAGCAAAACAATTGGTAGGTTCTGAGAATGGACAACTGACGAAATTAACGACACAGAATGTGCTGGCCGCGACCTATATTGATTCAACCAAGTCGGGGTGGCGACAAAATGTATATCAACCCTATTTACTGTCGGCTTTGGGTTATCGACTTGATAAAAACTACTTAAGTAGCTTACCTGCTGGATACATTTGGAATGATCTAAATAAGGTTAAAGATCTTAAGGTGATGCAGCAAATGGGAGGCGTTGTTCACTCGGAACCATTGTTGGTGACGCTCGAAGCAAAATATAACGCGGGGTCTGGTACTATATTAGCGAATACCCGTAATGCGACTCATCGAAAAGATTACGTGGTATTTGGGACGATGCAAGGATTATTGCATGTTGTGGATCAAGAAACTGGTGAAGAGGCATTTAGTTTCTTACCTCATGAAATGGTTCAAGATCCAAGTCGACGAGACGCGTTACTTGAACAGTCCAATACACTATTGTCATCTGCGCATCCTATTTATGGCATGGATGGATCATGGACTTCAGATGTTCAATATAAGATTGATCAGAACAACAATAAGTTTATTGCTGCGAAAGCCAACATTTATGGTGGTATGCGCATGGGTGGGCGTAGTTATTATGCCTTGGATATGAAAAATCCGAACCAACCTGAATTACTTTTCCATGTTGATCCAAGTTCTGGAACGATAAAGAGTAAATCAACATCAGTGAGCGGCACAAATCAATCAGATGCCTTAAAAGCTATGGGATATAGTTGGTCTAAACCTACCATTGCTAAAATTCGTTTTGACGGCAAAGTTAAAACGGTCATGATTGTGGGTGGTGGCTATGATATGGCTTATGAAACGGATGGTTATCAGCCTCAATCTGCATTAACTGGTCAACGAGCTAATCAAGGGGCGGGCGTCTATATTTTTGATGCTGAAACGGGCGAATTATTGTGGAATGCACGCTATGGCAACCAATCGAATCAAACCAGTGTTGATGTTAAGCATGCTGAGATGAAATATAGTGTGGTCAGTCAAATTAAAGCATTTGACCGCAATACGGATGGTTTGATCGATCACCTATATTTTGGTGATTTAGGTGGGCAAGTGTGGCGCGTCGATCTCAATAATCGTCTTGGAACGAATACAACCGCGTTTGGACGAGTGACACGTCTTGCTGATTTTAGTGCGTATCACCAACGTTTTTATGAAATGCCTGCTTTGACCATCCATGATCTGAATGGTGAGCGATTTGGTGCGGTGAGTATTGCGTCAGGAAATCGCAGCTTTCCTTTAAATACCAGCAATATTTATGACAATCGAGTCTATGTGTTACATGATTATGACTTGGCACAACCGAATTTATTTCAAGCGAATTTTGCTAAAACACAAAACCTTACCGAAGCTCATTTAACTGCATGGTCTAATTTATCAGGTACAACAGTGCCACATCTGATGAACCGTAATAAGCGTGGTTGGTTCTATGTGCTGCAACGAACAACGTCTAAAAACGAAACAGCGAATACTGGTACAGTTAAAGCATTAAATGGTTATATTGCGATCGCAAATAGTCAAAGTCATTCAGATTTATATGTGTCTTTATACAATCCAAATGATGCGTCGTCACAACAACCGAACCAATGTACTGGGGGCATTAAAGGAGCAAGTCGTACCTTAAAGCTTTGCTTGCCGTATGGTGTTTGTGGAGATGCTGGATCAACGTCTAATCTTCAAAATAAAATTGTGGCAGAAATCTCAGACACTAAGTCTGATGGGATTAGTAAGCTAAACAGCGTACCTATTGTCCAGAATGGTAAAAAGAAAACGACTTTGCTGGGCGGTGGTTATACCAACTACATCACAACCAAAGTGCTGAAAGCTTATAACTGGTTTGAGCGTCAGTAGGTGGTTACCATGAATCAAAAAGGTTTTACGCTGATTGAGTTGATGGTTGTTGTAGTGATAATTGCCATATTGATGACAATCGCAGTGCCATCTTACCAAAGTTATTTAAAACGTAATGCTGCTGCACAGGCTCAGCAAGAAGTATCCAAAATTATTGAACAACTTGAACGCTATAAAAGTCGTAGTTTTTCCTATCGAGGTTTTGATGCGAAGTATATTTACGATCAAGATACTTCAATGACGAGTATTTCCCTGCCTGATGCGAAGAAACCAAAATATGTGATTAGTATTGCCGATATCAGTGAAAAAACACCTAAAACCTTATTAAGTTCAGATCAGGGCTTGGGACGGGCATGGGGGATTCGAGCTGTACCAACGCAGACAGGCTATGATGCGTTTTTGGCGACGAGTCAGGGTATTCGTTGTAAAACAGAATATTTGGTGGAAAATGACTTAAAAGAAGTCAATGCATATACAGGATGTGGTGCAAATGCAAAACAATGGTAATTCAGGATTTACTTTAGTAGAGATTATGATTGCAGTGGTCATCATTGGAATTTTAGCCATGATTGCCTATCCGTCCTACCAAGAATATGTTCGTAAAACTAAACGTGTCGAAGTAAAAACCACATTGGCAGATATTGCAGCTCGACTTCAGCACTATCAGGTTGCGAATTACAGTTATATTAAACCGGATGGCAAAGCAGTCACGTTGGCTGAATTGGGATTTCAGACCAATGCGCAAAATCGAGTTGAAGTTCCGTATTATGATCCTGTCTATACGGTTGGTATATCAGATGTAACCAACAACAGTTGGGTGTTGAGTGCAGTGCCTGTGAGTGGAAAATTGATGCAAACAGATGGTCACTTTGTCATAAATGAAGCCAATGAAAAATGTTGGGTGAAAGCAGCTTCTTGTACACCTTCTTCAAGTACAAACTGGGATGGAAAATAAATTTAAATTCAAAAATGTGGATAAATAATTTTTGAGCTTTCAATCGGATCAAAGTTCACGTAAAATACTGCCCTCTATGAAAGGGGTTTGAAATGTATCGATGGTCGGTGCAGGGATAATCCGTAAAAACTATAAGGTTCTATCATGGTTGTTATTCGTCTTGCACGCGGTGGTGCTAAAAAACGTCCGTTCTATCAAATCATCGTGACTGATAGCCGTAATGCACGTGACGGTCGTTTCATCGAACGTATCGGTTTCTTCAACCCTACAGCTCAAGGTAAAGCAGAAAAACTTCGTTTAGATGCTGATCGTTTCGCTCACTGGGTTGCTCAAGGTGCTCAACCTTCTGAACGTGTTGCTTCATTAGCTGCTCAAGCTAAAAAAGCTGCAGCTGCTGTTTAATACGGTAGAAGCTAGCCCATGACACCAACACAGAATGTTCCCGAAGATCGTATTCAGATTGGACAGCTACGTTCAGCTTATGGATTAAATGGGTGGCTCTGGGTCTATTCCAACACAGAACCTATGAGCAACATATTTGACTATCTGCCTTGGTACATCGAGACCAAAGCAGGTTGGCAAATTGTAGATGTGAAACGTTGGAAGCCACATGGTAAAGGCTTAGTTGTTTCGCTGAAAGGTGTGAGTGATCGTACTGCAGCAGACAATTTAGTTGGCGCAAATATCTGGATTTCTAAATCGCAACTGCCTCAACCAGGCGTGGACGAGTATTATTGGTCTGATCTAAAGGGTCTAACAGTGTTAGGTCTGGATGATGAAGAGCAAGAAGTCAATCTTGGTCAAATCCACGAATTGTTTGAAACAGGTGCTAACGATGTGATGGTAGTTCGCGCAACTGCTGACAGTGTCGATGGCGAAGAGCGAATGATTCCATGGCATAAAGATGTGGTGCAACGCGTTGATCTCGAAACTGGTCGTATCTATGTCAATTGGGGCGTAGATTACTAATATTTTCGGAAATACGGGAGTCTGCGATGTTTTTTGCAGTCATTACGCTTTTTCCTGAAATGTTTGAAGCGATTACAAGTTTTGGTATTAGCGGTCGCGCAGCGAAACGCGATTTAATGCAAATTCATTGTATTAATCCTCGTGATTTTGCAACAGGGAACTACAAACGAGTGGATGAGCGTCCATTTGGTGGTGGTCCTGGTATGGTGATGATGGCTGAGCCATTGGCAAAAGCAATTCATCGTGCCAAAGAGCTTGCAACGCAAGCAGGTGCTGTTCATGTACCTGTGGTGTATATGTCGCCACAAGGTAAAACCTTAAATGAACCTTCAGTACAAGATTTCGTGCAATATGACGGATTAATTGTATTGTGTGGTCGTTATGAAGGTGTTGATGAGCGTTTGATCCAAAAATATGTTGATCAGGAATGCTCCATAGGGGATTACGTTTTATCTGGGGGAGAACTGCCTGCGATGGTTTTATTGGACAGTATTATTCGGAGACTTCCGGGTGCAATGTCTGATGAACAATCACACGTTCAAGACTCATTTGTAGATGGTTTACTCGACTGTCCGCAATATACAAAGCCTGATCATTTTGAAGGTTTGGATGTGCCTGAGGTACTAAAATCAGGTCATCATGCAAATATTGAAAAATGGCGTTTTTTGCAGCGCTATCAACGAACGCTTGAACGTCGACCTGAATTGGTTGAAAAAGTTGAGTTGACTAAGCAGCAAAAGAAATGGCTCAAAGATTCGCAAAAATAAATCTTTTAGATTTATTTAAGCAAATATGACCTCAAGCATATTGCTTGAAGTATTAAATAGGCTCTTTATGCATTGAAGCGGTCAAGCATAAAGGGAAAGTCAATCGGGTCTATGCGCCTTAGCCTCTAGCCCCAGTGGATATCAGACCTCTTCTGACCCACACATATTGGAGATACCCCATGAGCGGTAAGCATCCTTTAGTACAAGCTGTAGAAAATGCTCAGCTTAAACAAGACATCCCAGCTTTTGCACCAGGTGACACAGTAGTTGTCCAAGTAAAAGTAAAAGAAGGCGACCGTGAACGTTTACAAGCGTTCGAAGGCGTTGTAATCGCTAAGAAAAACCGTGGTTTGAACTCTGCGTTCACAGTACGTAAAATTTCTAGCGGTGTTGGTGTTGAGCGTGTTTTCCAAACTCATTCACCAATCGTAGCTAAAATCGAAGTTAAACGTCGTGGTGACGTTCGTCGTGCTAAACTTTATTACCTACGTGAACTTTCTGGTAAAGCTGCACGTATTCGTGAAAAGTTACCAGCTCGTAAACAAGGTTAATTTTAGCCTTGCTTCGAAGCAAAAAAATGCGCCTTTTGGCGCATTTTTTATGATCAAAACTTACAAACCTTGAATCTTCAAACGATTGGCATGTTGTCTAAAGATTGATACTGGATCAGGAGCAAAGAAGCCTTTAAGCCCAAGTATTTGATTGACTTCATCAAAATGATTTAAGTTGTAATTATCACGAATTACTTTGCCGTATTTAGCACTACAAATAGGCACGAGACCATCGTGATTGCGTTCATTAGGCATAATCGCTGTCCCTAAGACAGCAATTGCGGTATCTGAAATATCGAGAACATTGGTCACCTTTGAAGAACCAATCCAAGAATAATGATATACGCCGTTAGCCGTTTGTGATGAACCGTTAGAATTACAGTCTTTCGGGATCGCAGCAGAAGGGAACTTTTGATTAAATTCTAAAGAACCTTTTACAGAAAGATCATACATGGATTGTTCGTAATTAACGCTAAGACTTGGATTACCTTCCATAATTGAAATTGCAGGTGCCAAAATATCACCAATAACTAATTTTGCTACACTATTAAGCACTTTACTATTTACGAAAGTATCTCCTAGGGGAGAGCCCTTAATACTGCCTGCAACAGCAGTTAGAGAAGCAACTTTCTTAGGAGCAATGGCTTCAACGTAACGTACAGTAGGTCCTCCATGACTATGGCCGATCAAATTGACCTTGTCTTTACCCGTAATAGCTAAAGCTGTTTCTACTTGTTGTAACAGCTGCTCACCACGAACCACAGTTGATTCGACAGGAGACATTTGAGCGACAAAAACACGTGCACCATTTCGTGCGAGGTCAGGGGTAATTTGATAGAACTGATCTAAACCGAAATGTTCTGTACCAATGCGGCTAAAACCTAATGCAAAGCCATGGGCCATAACAATAGGGTACTTAGTTTGCGCATAATTGGTATTTACGTATTTAGCTTCGACATCGATCAGGCCGGAAGCATATGTAAGTTGAGATAATCCTACCAGACTTAGCAGAAGTGCTGGGATCATTTTTTTTGTTTTCATTTTTTCTTCCTTAAAAAGACAATATTTATTGTCAAAAAATATTGTAAAGAAAAACTAAACAAAAATAAGATAAATCCGACTAAATGTTAATCATTATTAAACTGAAAGAAAGGGTGAAAAGCTCACCCTTTGTGTTTAGGTTTTATAGCCCTTGGAGTTTAAGTCGATTTGCATGCTGACGATAAACATCTACAGCGCTTGGTGCAAAAATGCTTTTTAAACCGAGTAGATGGTTAATTTCATCTAAATGATTCCATTTATAATTATCACGAATGACCTTGCCAAATCGAGCGGAGCAACGCCCTACAATTCCATCTCCATCTTTTTCAGCCAAAAGAGAAGAAGCTAACATGCCATAATCAGATGGATCTAAAGCGGTATTAAATGGAGAGTTACCCATAAATGAATAATAATGAGTATTGTTGACACGATAAGCCCCTTCACCACATTGGGTTGTAGGTACACCATTTGGAAAATTCTGACTAAATTTGAGAGATTCTTTCGTTCCTAAACTTTGTAGGGCTGCTTTAGCATCATAAGGAAAGACTTTTGGATCAAGACCAGATGCGAATGTAATCACTGGCGATACCAGATTGTCAAAAATCGCGCGAGCAGGTGCTTCTAAAATATTACCTACCAGAACACCTTCTAGTATATCAGCCATTCTTGCTCCTTGATTTCCAGAAGCAATTGTCGTAACAGATGCGACATGATCAGGTATAACACCTGCAATATATCGAACAGTCTGACCACCATGACTATGTCCGATTAAATTCACTTTTTGCTTACCGGTAATGGCAAGTATCTCTTCAACTTGACTCAGTGCTTGTTCGCCTCGCACTTCACTTGAGTTCATCGTTGAAACACGTGTTTGCCAGATGTTTGCACCATTTCGAGCAAGATCAGGAGTGATCTGATAAAAGTAGTCAACACCGACCATACTACCAAAGCCAAATAAGCCATGGGCAAGCACAATAGGGTATTGGGTTTGTGCATAATTTGATTTAGGTGTTTTGACGGTATGGTTAACGGCTAAATCTTTAATTTGCGTTGAGGCTTGTGCAACAGGAAGAAAACATGAACCTATGCATAGGCTCATGACTATTTTTTTTAGTTTCATTTTCGATACTCATTCAGTGATTCGTTTATTTTTATGATTCAGGCGATATCCATCGCCATAATTTAAGATACTAAAATTGTGACTTAAGTCTACAAAAAAGAGATAAAGTGCAAAT
Source organism: Acinetobacter sp. ANC_7503 (assembly GCF_056780035.1). Classification (NCBI taxonomy): domain Bacteria; kingdom Pseudomonadati; phylum Pseudomonadota; class Gammaproteobacteria; order Moraxellales; family Moraxellaceae; genus Acinetobacter; species Acinetobacter sp. ANC_7503. The sequence goes on from NZ_JBWYJA010000007.1 coordinate 82,241, forward strand.
TTATTGATATAAATTGGATGGGTGACTCATTTATAGGATAGATATGTCATGCTAATGAGGGCTATTTAAACAGTCTGGACCCATCTAGAGATGAGTGCAGACAAAAAAATATATTAGAGACCTTGTTGTTTAAGGCGATTTGCATGTTGACGATACATCGAGACTGGATCTGGCGCAAAGACACTTTTTAAACCAAGCACTTGATTGACTTCATCTAGATGATTCCAATTGAGATCATCACGGATGGTTTTACCGAATTTCGCACTACAGCGTGAAACTAGTCCATCATTCTCTTGACCACCGTCAATTAATAGACTGGTAATTTTTAAAGCTGAGTCTAGATCAAGTGGGTTTGTGGCCGTTCCGATACCCGTAAAGGAATAGTTATATATTCCTTGTTCACGATATAAACCTTCAGAGCATGAGTTTTGAGGAACGCCTATAGGATATTTTTGATTAAATATTGCTGATCCTGCTAAGCTCAAACTATTGGCTCCCGCAAGTGAGTCATGAGGGAAGGATGCTGGATCAAGTCCCTGTGCCCAAATAATAGCTTTAGACAGTAGATTGACTACAGCCACAATAGGTGTTTCAAGGATTGGTGCTGTATCACGAATTTTTAATATAAAATCAGACACTGGTGAGCCTTGATGTGGCGCCCCAATCGCTGTCATTGATGCGACTAATTCAGGTCTTACACCTGCGACATATCGAATTGTGGGCCCGCCGTGAGAGTGACCGATTAGATTGACCTTAGGCGATCCAGTGAGTGCAATGACTTCTTCAACTTGATGTAAAAGTTGCTCACCCCGAATTTCTGATGAGTTAAATGGCGATACACGGGAAGCCCATACATTTGCACCGTTACGGGCGAGATCAGGTAAAATTTGATACCAATAATCTACACCGAGTGGATCAGTGCCAATACGGATAAAACCAGACATTCCGTGACTAAATACGATTGGATACTGGGTTTTTGCATAAGTAGTTTGAAATTTTGAAGTCACTTGTTCAGGTGCTGTAGCAGCGTAACTCGTGCCAATTAAACATGCGAAAGAGAGGCATGTCCCCAAAATAAATTTTCTCATCTCTATTCCTTAGATGGATTGAAATACTCGACAATTTCCGTTGTCACAATAAGAGTATAGCGAAGCAAAAGGAAAGAAAAGTGGATTTAAACTTTAGGGAACAATTTTTAAGATAAGCCTCCATAATTTCGTGATGAGCGTATGGAGGCTTGAGAAGATTATAGTCCTTGAAGTTTCAAACGATTTGCGTGTTGTCGATAAACCGATACTGGATCTGCTGCAAAAATGCTAGTCATCCCCATCATTTGATTGACCTCATCTAAATGATTCCAACGGTAATCATCCCGAATCGTTTGTCCGAAGCGAGCACTGCAAACTGGGACTAAACCATCATTTGCACCTTCCTTAGATACAATGAAAGATGCCGCTTGCATTGCATAATCCGATGGATCAAGGGCATTGGTAAACGGTGTATTACCAGTAAATGAATACATACGCATGCCATTGACTTGATATGCACCCTCACCACATTTTGTGGTTGGTACACCCGCAGGGAAACGTTCTGTAAATGCTAATGAGCCTGCTGTAGATAAACTTTTAGCCGAGGCAAGCGAATCATGTGGCAGGCTTTTCGCATTTAATCCTTGTGCCCAAACAATTGCTCCCGAGACAAAATTCATCGCTGTCGCAAGCACAGTATCAAGTCCTGTTCCTTCTGAACGCAAGATAAAGTCTGCCATAGGTGATCCTTTATTCACACCAGCGACAGTGGTCATGGATGCCACATGTTCAGGAATTGTTCCACCAATATAACGTATTGATGGTCCACCTTGACTATGCCCAATTAAGTTCACTTTTTGTGCGCCAGTAATGGCTAAAATATCTTCAACTTGTTGAAGCAGTTGCTCTCCACGAATTTCGTTGGAGTTGAATGGAGATACTCGTGTAGGCCAGACATTAGCACCATTACGCGCTAGATCTGGCAGGATTTGGTGCCAATAATCTAAACCAAAGCTCTCTGTACCAAGACGGACAAATCCTGTTAGTCCGTGTGCAAATACGATTGGGTATTTAGTTTTTGCGTAGGTATTGTATTTGCCAAGTGTCGAGGTTACAGGTTTCACTTCTAATGCAGAAGCATTAGATAATTGAGTCGTTAAGCAAGCTGCAGACGTAAGTAGGCACGCCATAATTTTGTTGTATTTCATCATCATCCTCAACTTTTTATTATCAAACCCTAATCCTAGAGTTAAATTGATTATAGTGATGTAAATCACATTTTAAATATCGAATAGATGAATGGTAAATTTTTAAGGTTAAAAAAGAGAGGTAGATTTGATCAATGAACTATCTTGATGAAGATTTGAATCTGCTTTCAAATCCAGCCTAATGAATTTGAAAGCAATTACTCAATTAAAGAGCTAGAGATTTAAAGTCCTTGTAATTTAAGGCGGTTGGCGTGCTGTCTATAAACTGCAACTGGGTCAGGAGCAAAAAATCCTTTAATTCCGAACAGCAAGTTCACCTCATCTAAATGATTCCACGGAAAGTCATCACGAATAGTTTTACCAAAATGGGCACTACAAACTGGAACGATGCCATCATTTTTTCCTGCTTTATGAACCGACAAACGGTCAAGTAGAACCATGACAGGGTCACCTAGATCCAAGGCATTCGTAAAAGGCTTGTTTCCTGTCATTGAATATAAATGAATTCCTTTTTCTTGATAAGCACCTTCGCCACAGTGGGTTAATGGTAAACCGAGAGGGAATTTTTGATTAAACAAGGCAGTTCCTTCAACAGATGTACTCACACCAGCGGCCATCGCATCATGTGGAAACGTATCAGCAGGAAGACCTTGCGCCCACATAATGACTTTACCAAAAGTGCTGATGAGAACATTCAGTAGCTCTGATGTTCCTGTTTTATCTGCGATTTTTAATACATCTGACGCGATGATTGTACCTTTGTTGGCACCGGCTACAGTCATCACCGATGCAACATGTTCAGGCATTACACCTGCGGCATAACGAACAGAGTTTGCACCATGACTATGACCAATCAGATTGAGTTTGTCAGCACCAGTAATCGCCATGACTTCTTCAAGTTGTTGAACATATTGTTCACCTCGGACTTCAGAAGAATTGAAAGGAGACATTCTAGCCGCCCATGTGTTTGCACCGTTTCTCGCTAGATCAGGTAAAATTTGATACCAGTAATCCATGCCTAGACTTTCAGTGCCCAAACGTATAAATCCAACCATCCCATGAGCGAATACAATAGGATATTTCGTTTTGGCATAGTCAGATTTGACACTTGAGACTTTGATCTGTTGAGCTTGAGTAGCATAAGTTGTCGTAGATGTTAGACATAGCGCTGTCACCAGCGAGCCTAGAATGTGTTTTATTTTCATTATTATTCCTAGTTTTTAGTGAATCTATGATGTTCTTCCAGATGAACATACAGAAGACCTTAAAAGATGTTATTGAATGCAACAAGATACAAAAAATGCCAATTTAGCTTGCCGAATTAACATATAAAAAGCAAAAAAGAATCAAAAGTTGAAATAATTAAAGGATTTAATCATTAGCAAATGTGTTCAAAAAGCATTATTTAAATTTTGTCGAGAGTCGCTGATGGTCGGAAAAGCTATTCTGATGAATAGCTTTCCATTTAACTGCGCTATTTTGTGCGTCTAGAGTCCTGTCAGTTTCAAACGATTGGCATGCTGGCGATAAAGTGAAATAGGATCTGGGGCAAATAAACCTTTGAGACCGAACATCATATTAGCTAAATCGGTATGATTTAGTTTGTAATCATCACGAATCACACGTCCAATATGCGTGCTACAGCGCCCAACCATGCCATCATTATCTTTATTGCCATACGCTAAAGGCCCTAGCTGCATTAAAATGGTATCGATATCTAAGAGGTTGGTGGTTTGTGCAACACCAGTCCAAGAATAATAAAAGATTCCGTTGTCTATTGGGCTGCCTAAACGAGTACAACTTGACGCGAGAGCTTTTGTTGGAAAACGTTCATTAAATGCAGCAGAGCCTGTTTCAGTTAATGATTTCATCGAAGCATCAAAGCTGATCGGCATATCAGGACGACCTTGTGCATAAGCAATTAATGGGGGAATGATGTAATCCCCTAAAATATTAAATATTGTTCGAGTTGCTTCATTATTTTGAATTTTATCTGCGACCATAGAACCTCTGAAAGTCCCTCCTACACCAGTAACAGAAGCAACATAGTCGGGTTTTACTGCTGCAACATAACGCACAGTCGGTCCGCCGTGCGAATGACCAATCAGATTGACCTTTTTCTGCCCAGTGATCGCAATTACTTCTTCAACCTGAGAAATTAATTGTTCTCCCCGAAATTCAGTCGTATGAGCAGGTGAGAGTTGTGCTGCAAAAACGCGTGCACCATTGCGCGATAGATCAGGTAAGATTTGATACCAATAGTCAATATTGAATGTTTCATTGCCTATGCGAGACCAGCCTAACCAACCGTGTGTCATCACAATAGGATATTTGGTTTTTGCGTAACTACCGATCTTTGTCTCATTTACTTCGAGTAATCCCGGACCTGCGTGGGCAGTAAATGAGCTTGATAAGCATAGCGTTGTGACGAATGCTAACGTCGTAGGTATCAATTTAAGTTTTAAGTTTTTCATCGCTCTTCCCTGTGAATGAATGTGTTCCTTGAAAAGATTAATCGGCAAAAGGAAGTTGACCGCCTTGATCATGAACTTGCTCGAATGTTTCTACCCGAAGTTGCTCTTGTGAATTATTAAAATGTTGAGAACGGAGGCGTTGTACAGCTTCCTGCTTTGCACTAGGGCTCATATTACTTTTGACAATGCTGTCACGCTCAGACAAATATTGATTGACTTTGCTTTTCCAATTTGAGCGCTGTCCATCAAGATTTTCTAGACGTTGTGTTGCTTCAGGACCGACTAAACTGAGACGCATTTGACGAATTTCTTCTGCACTACCACCACGAGCTTTAATTTCTGCAGTTAATTGACGAAGATCTTCGAGTTGAGAAAGTTGTTTTAAATTTTCTTTCCAATCTTCAGGTAGATCATTGAAAAGTTCTTTTAATTTATCGGCTTTTTGTTTTTCCGATAAATTTTTATCTTCCATGACACTCATGCGAGCCAAGGTATAATCATGATATTCATCTTCGATACCAAATAAACCTTCAATTTCATAGTCTGAAAAAAATTGTTTACGCAATGATTTCATCTGATTAAAAATAGCTTTGTAATACTGCGCACTTTCTTTGTCATGGTTTGGTGGTGTTAGGTCACCCATTTTTTCACGATATTGAACATAGCGTGACCATAAATCTGTCAGTTGACCTAGTAATGGTTCTTGATAGGTGCTTTGAGCAAATTTAATAAAATCAGCCTTGATTTGCGGAATCTCTTTTTCGCCGTATTGGGTAATAAAAAACTCAAAACAGTTCTTAGTATTTTCATTCACAATCAAACGGTTGGCGTTATCGGTTTGGATTTGACAATTGATTTGAATATCTTGCTGACTTTTACTTGCAAAGCTAGAACCATTCACGGTTGTACTTTGTTGTAGCGCCATATTTTCTGATTGAATTTCGGCATCTTGTGCTGCTCGTTGTGAGTTTTCAGCAGATTCAGCTGAGTCAGGTTTCAACCATTGAAAGAGAAGGAATAAAACGATCAGACACGCCACAATCAGCAGTGTAATTTTCAATTTAGCTTTTGAATTCATTTCACATCCTATGAAATCATTTAGTTATTATTAATGGTGTAGAATAATTTGCCACAAATGTCACATTTTATGCATAAAAATTTAATCAATATTCGATAAATGGATTTGATAAAATAGCAGTATTTTACTGATCTGAATATTATCTAATGTCTGCTAAATCTCCAAAAATTACTCGACGTCATATAAGTGGTGTATTTCTACTCAACAAACCTTTGGGGATTAGCTCAAATGCAGCATTGCAAAAAGTGCGTTGGCTCTATCGTGCTGAAAAAGGTGGTCATACTGGCGCTTTAGATCCATTAGCATCAGGCTTACTCCCGATTTGCTTAGGTGAAGCGACCAAGTTTTCACACTTTTTACTGGAATCTACTAAACGTTATCAAACGACGATTCAATTGGGAAATAGTACAACTACAGGTGATGTCGAGGGTGAAGTTTTGCTCGAAGCACAACCGATTGAACTTAACGAAGATAAAATTCAAAGCGTGATTCAGCAATTCGTTGGAGACATTCAACAAGTTCCTCCAATGTATTCTGCTTTAAAGAAAGAAGGTCGTCCTTTGTATGAGCTGGCGCGTAAAGGAATTGAAATCGAACGTGAGGCTCGTCCAATTCATATTTTCGCGATTGAACTGATGTCTTTCACTCAAGATTCAATTACTTTGGATGTGACATGCTCAAAAGGAACGTATATCCGAGTATTGGGAGAGGATATTGCTCAAGCTTTAGGAAGTTATGGGCACTTAACATATTTACATCGTATTCAAACTGGACATTTTGGTATTGTGCCAGAGTACACCATTGAATACTTAGAAAGTCTAACTGAACAACAACGTGAAGCATTGTTGTTACCTGCTTATGCGCCTGTGGATCATTTTCCAAAAGTTCAAGTACCAGAAGGTCGTGCAGAATATTTTTGTCGTGGGATGGAAAGCAATATTGATCATCCTGCCGAATCTCAAGTCCTCGTTTTTGACGAAAAAAAGTGTTTAGGTTTAGCTGAAATTACTGATAAAAAACGTCTAGTTCCTAAACGTGTATTAAATTTATAAGCGAACTCAATTATGGAATTAGACATCATCCTCAGCCTGATTTTTTTTGCATTTTGCGCAGGCGCAATTGATGCAGCAGTCGGTGGTGGTGGTCTCATTCAGATTCCAGCATTGATGAGTGCTTTTCCTCATATGGCGCCAGCAACATTATTTGGCACCAATAAGCTAGCTGCGGTTGTTGGAACAGCAACATCTGCGTGGACTTTCGCTAAAAAAGTTAAGTTTGAATGGAAGTTATTACTGGTGGTGGCGATATGTGCTGCCATCAGTTCTTTTGCGGGAGCTGCCAGTGTTTCCATGATTCCGAAATCAATCTTGCAGCCCTTTGTCTTGGTGATGCTGATTGTGATGGCAATTTACACATTGTCAAAGAAGGAGTTTGGACAGGTTCATATTGCACAAACGGTAAACACTAAAATTCTGATCTTGGCTGGAATAGGAAGTTTGGCGATTGGGTTTTATGACGGATTATTCGGTCCGGGAACGGGAAGTTTTTTTATTTTTTATTTTATTCGATATTTACAAGTCGATTTTTTGCATGCAGCAGCTTTGGCCAAGATTGGTAATGTGATGACCAATTTAGCCGCTCTTACATTCTTTATTCCTGCAGGCCACATTTTATTTGCAGTAGGTGCCATGATGGCTGTCGCTAATATGATCGGCTCGATTGTCGGGGTGAAGTTGGCGCTTAAATACGGTAGCGGTTTTATTCGTATTCTGTTTTTAATTCTAGTATCTATTTTAATTGTTCGATTAAGTTATCAGATGTTCTTAATGTAAACCATTCTCAACATTAAACTTTTTTATACAAATCGCTTCTTAAACCTATCTCGAAGTTATCGCCTAAGCTCTTATAGTAAGTTGAGTGTTTTGAAGATCATTCAAGTTTTTCTTTTTTCAAATCATATTTATAAGACAGGATAACAAGATGAATATTTTTGAAGCTTTACGTGAAAGTCATGATGTTCAACGTGAACTTGCTGAGAAGTTGGTTCAAACTTCAGGGGATACGCCAGAACGCCGAACATTATTTGAACAGCTAAAAAATGAATTGTTTGCTCATGCAGTGGCAGAAGACCGATACTTCTATATTCCACTGATGATGACCGATTCAGGTTTGAATATTACGCGTCATGCATTGGCTGAACATCATGAAATGGACGAATTACTTGAGCAACTCACAGAAACTGAATTCAGTAATCCAGGATGGCTAGCCATCGCAAAAAAATTGTCAGAAACCGTGCATCATCATCTTGAAGAAGAAGAGCATGGTTTTTTTCAGCAAGCAGGAAAAATTCTAGAGGATAAACAAAAAGAGAGTTTGGCTAAAAAATATCAAACTGAATATAAGAAATATAAGAAATTAGATAAAGACAGCTTGGTTTAATCCCATGATAAAAAAGATGGCAGATGCCATCTTTTTTATGTTTCTATGCTATGTGATTTCATTTTAGCAGCGCGATAAGTAACACCAATTGATGCAATCATAATACAACCCAAAGCAACGGCTTGTAATAAGGTAATGTGTTCATTCAACAGTAACCAACCTGTCAATGCGCCTAATGCTGGTGACAAACTTGATAGCGTTCCATAAGACATTTTACTTAAATTCTTCAATGCCAATAAATCCAATGCATAGGGAATGGCTGTAGCCAAAAGCGCAATGACGATGGCTTGTGGCCAATATTCAAATTGAACTAATGCGTATGGATTATGAACCATACTGATCGGTAATAATGTCAACGCTGAGAGGACGATTGCAATGCTGAGAGCATGCATGCCGATATTCTGCCGAACGACTTTCTGTCCAAAATAAATATAGAATGCCCAACAAACGCCCGCACCAATGGCCATAGCAGCCCCAAGATATGAAAAGTTAGTCGCATTGGCATCTTGCCAAGGCACCATCAGTGCTACACCGAAAATTGCCAGGATGACCCAAATGTAATCACTTCGTTGTTGAATTGATAGTAAAGCCAAGGTGAGTGGTCCTAAGAACTCAAGTCCTACTGCAATCCCTTGCGGTAGTTTTCCTAATGATGCATAAAACAAGACATTCATCAAAGCGACTGAACCACTATAAAAGAGAAGATCTTTCCATTTTAAGTAAGGAAGGCGACGAAGAATTTTCCATGAACGGAACATCAATACAACCATAATTGATGCAAAGCATAGACGTAAAGTGACCACAGTAAATGGATCTAAAACTTCAAAAAGCTGCTTTGCGAAGGATGCACTAATTTGATAGGCGATCATGGATAAGACCATGAACAGCACGGCAGTGAGTTGAGCATTTGGCATTGGGAAAACGAAGCCGAATTAAAAAGAGTGAGACTGCTCAAATTTTAACATTATTATGATGACCACAGTGCTTCAATCCATCATGGAAAATGTAGTTTAAATTAAGTATGAGATCATTTTTGTTTGGCGTGTTGAGTGGTATAGGTGCAGCCAATTGAGGCACAAATGATGGTAAACAATGCTAGCCATTGATTCCATAACAATTGCTCACCCAAAAATACAAACCCAGATAATGCGGCAACAGCTGGTTCAATACTCATCAGGGTACCGAAACTTAATGTTGTTAGATTTCGTAGTGCAATCATTTCTAAAGTAAAGGGTAAAGCACTGGCGAGTAACGCTAAAGTGATGAATAACATTAGATGATTAATTTCAAATACGCTTGCTGGCAAGCCGATACTGAGGGCGATCGGCATGAGAATGATACTTCCAACAAACATGCCTAAACATACGGTGTGATTACCTGAAACTCCCGAAGGCCGCTGACCAGCAATAATATAAAGTGCCCAACATGCGCCAGCTGCCAACGCAAAAAATACACCAAGTAAATCCAAAGGTTGTTTGGCTTGGTCAAAGGGAAATAAAAGGATCAGTCCAATAATGGCCAAACTAACCCAAATAAAATCAAACTTTTGACGCGCATAATATAAGGCCACACTGAGTGGACCAATAAATTCAAATGAAACTGCTAAACCGAGTGGAAGACGATCAATGGCAAGATAGAACAACATATTCATGCCAGCTAATGCGACACCATAACTGACAATGGCTGTCCATTTAATTTGTTTAAATTGAATTTTCCAAACTTGAAAAATAAGCGCCAAAATCACAGCACTAAATGTCAGACGTAGAGCTGACACAGTAATGATCGGGAATTGTTCAAATAAAACTTTTGCTAATGAACCACTACTTTGTAGACTGATCATGGCAATCAATAACAAACCGAGTGCTTGTAACTGCGGGTTTATTTTTAACAAAGACATGGTTTTAAATGTATGGTGGTTAGATTAGAAAGGGATATCTTTCATCTAAGTTGGCGGAGCCAACGTCAACTCAGATGAGACACCATAAAAAAACCACAGCTCGAAAAAGCTGTGGTTTTCCAAATGTATTAGAGATTAGAACAATACGCGAGCGCGGATTGTACCTTCTACGTTATGAAGTGTATCAAGTGCTTCAGCAGAAGCTGTAGCATCAACGTCCATGACTAAATAACCCACATCACCTTTGGTCATAAGAGACTGACCAGAGATGTTAATCCCGTGTTCAGCAAACAGGTTGTTAATTTTAGACAACACGCCTGGAATGTTTTTGTGAATGTGAAGTAAACGGTGTTTACCTTCAGTCAATGGAAGCGCAATTTCAGGGAAGTTAACTGCTGACAATGTCATACCTTTGTCAGAGTAAGCAACGAATTTCTCTGCAACTTCTAGACCGATGTTTGCTTGAGCTTCCATCGTAGAACCACCCACGTGCGGTGTTAAAATCACGTTCGGGATATTACGTAGTGGAGAGATAAACTCTTCACCGTTCGCTTTAGGCTCTTTCGGGAATACGTCAACAGCAGCACCAGCCAAATGACCTGATTTCAGAGCATCAGCTAAATCTTCAATTACTACACATGTGCCACGTGCAGCATTGATGAAGATTGAACCTTGTTTCATCTGAGCAAATTGCTCTTTGGTCATGAAATTACGTGTAGAAGGAACATCTGGCACGTGTAGTGATACAACATCAGCATTGGCAAGAAGTTCGCCCATTGAGCCAACTTGGCGAGCATTACCTAAAGGTAATTTTGTTACTGTATCAAAGTAAATCACTTTCATACCCATGCTTTCAGCAAGTACAGAAAGTTGTGAACCAATTGAACCGTAACCCACAATACCTAAAGTTTTACCGCGTGTTTCAAATGAACCTACTGCAGATTTGTTCCAACCACCTGCATGTGTATCTGTAGATTTTTCAGGTACACGACGAAGGAGAAGAATAGCTTCAGCTAATACAAGTTCAGCAACAGAACGAGTATTTGAGTATGGTGCGTTGAACACTGGAATACCACGGCTCATCGCAGCATTCAAGTTCACTTGGTTTGTACCAATACAGAAACAACCGACCGCGATCAATTTATTCGCAGCTTCAAAAACTTCTTCAGTTAATTGTGTGCGCGAACGAATACCGATGAAGTGAGCATCTTTAATCGCTTCTTTCAGCGCTTCACCTTCAAGCGCAGTTTTACGATAGTCGATGTTGGTGTATCCAGCAGCATTCAAAGTGTCGATTGCGTTTTGGTGAACGCCTTCTAACAATAGGAAACGAATTTTATCTTTAGGCAAAGAGAGATGTTGGCTCATTACGGCTCCGCTACAAAGGCCAAATTTAGTTGCAGTATGATAGCATACGTGAGCGTGCTATATACATTTCCTTTATGACTTGAGCTATGGATATTTTTGCAAGATATAGTCCTTATCAGACAAACTGCGGTTGAATTAACTGCATCATATCTAAGTAACATTCGCAAAATGTCTGATTTTATCGGGGTTTCATGGGAAAATGCTTTATAATGCACAATCGTGAAATTGACTCATCCAGTCGTGGTGATATTTTCTTCACATTCGCTTAACAAATACGCTTTTAAAATCTTGATTAAAGGTTTGTTTTTTAAGCAATCTACAACTTGTATCTTTCTTGCTAGGTCTGCAAACGATGAATGCTCCAGTTGCTTTAACCCCAGAGTTATTGACTCAATTAACGTCAATTGTTGGTGAAAACCGTATCAAAACTGATGCGGACAGCCTACAAAATTGGGGACGCGATCACACTAAACATTTTGATCCAAACCCATCAGTCATCGTTTTTCCTTCGACGACTGAACAAGTTCAGGCAATTGTGAAACTAGCAAACCAATTTAATGTTGCTGTGACACCATCAGGTGGTCGTACTGGTCTTTCTGCAGGTGCTGTCGCTGCCAACGGTGAAATCGTGGTCAGCATGGATAAGATGAACCAAATTTTGGAATTCTTCCCAGCAGACCGTATGGTACGTGTACAAGCAGGTGTGGTCACTGAGCAACTTCAGAACTATGCTGAAGAACAAGGTATGTATTATCCAGTTGATTTCGCTTCAGCTGGTTCATCACAAATCGGCGGTAACATCGGTACTAATGCAGGCGGTATTAAAGTCATTAAATACGGTATGACACGTAACTGGGTACTCGGTCTTACTGTGGTCACTGGTAAAGGTGATGTGCTGCGTTTAAACAAAGGCATGATCAAGAATGCGACAGGTTATGCGTTGCAACACTTATTTATTGGTGGTGAAGGTACGTTAGGCTTAGTGACCGAAGCGGAAATTAAACTTGAGCGTCAACCACAAGATTTGCAAGTGATGGTGCTCGGTGTACCTGACTTTGATGCCGTGATGCCAGTTCTTCACGCGTTCCAAGCGAAAATTGATTTAACTGCGTTCGAGTTCTTCGGTGAACTTGCGATGCAAAAAGTATTGGCAAATGGTCACGTGCAACGTCCATTTGAAACCGAATGCCCATTTTATGTATTGCTTGAGTTTGAAGCGCCATTTGAGCCAATTATGGACAAGGCAATGGAAATCTTTGAGCATTGTATGGAACAAGGTTGGGTACTTGATGGCGTGCTTAGTCAAAGCTTAGACCAAGTAGAAAGCTTATGGCGTCTGCGTGAAGATATTTCTGAGTCAATCGCACCATTTATCCCATACAAAAATGATATTTCAGTGCTCATCACACACGTACCTGCATTCATTAAAGAAATTGATGCAATTGTTGCTGACAATTATCCTGACTTTGAAATCTGCTGGTTTGGTCATATTGGCGATGGTAACTTGCACTTAAATATCTTAAAGCCTGAAAATTTAACCAAAGATGAATTCTTTGCGAAATGTCAGGTGGTGAACAAGTATGTATTTGATACTGTGAAAAAGTATGATGGTTCAATTTCTGCGGAACATGGTGTAGGTATGACGAAGAAGCCATATCTTGAGTACACACGTTCAGCTGAAGAAATTGAATATATGAAAGCGCTCAAACAAGTATTTGATCCAAATGGGATTATGAATCCAGGTAAATTATTTGATTTGTGAAACAAAATCTATCTATAAATAAGGTCTAAAAAACAGCATGCTTGTCATGCTGTTTTTTTATTTCATGAGAAATTTTAATGTTAAAAAGAATAATTTTTCTAAGTGCAATTGCACTTTCACTTAATGCATGTATAGGTCAAAAACAGTCGAATGAGATCAATACTAAAAATCATAATTCTGAAGCTGGTCAAGTAGAAACGTCGAAACAAAATGCCAATTCTGTTCAAAACTCTCCTTTAGATCAAGTGTATCGGAAAATTCAAAGCTTTGAAGATATGAGAACAGTAGATTTACAACAGGAATTCGATACACCTGAATCTGGAAAATCTCATGCAAAAGTAACTGTCACCTATGGTGGACTAGCGGATGACTCTGTTTCTGCACAACGTGAAACTTACCAATTTGAATACATCAATAGTGAGTGGAAAGAAATATCAAAAGATGAAACTTGGAAATGTGGTCGTGGACCAGATACTACAAACTTTCATAATAAATTATGCCCTTAAAAATTTACTTTCGAAATTTTCCATAAAATTGTTACGAGCGTCATTTGAACTGTTTAAATTCAAAAATGTAGCATCAATATGCTGCATTTTTTATTCGTATTTCTCGTTCTATTAATCATTTTTAATGAGCTTTAGAAAAAATAACATACATATCTGTTCTTTTTTGTCACAACAGTTCAGAACATCATATGTAAAAGATCAATGGCGAACTGAGTAAAACAATGATGATGAAAATAATGACCACAGTTGGTCTAGTTAGTATGATGCTCACGGGGTGTGCTACTACGAAAAATGTTATTTCTAAAGTACATGGGAATGACACTCCTTTAGAGCAAGTCTTGAAGCTACATCCTGAATTACGCAATGAGCTTGCGACTGTTGAATTACGTCAGTATTTTAATCGTGCCGAAGCACCGACCGTAGCCGAAGTCAAAGTGACACAAACAGGCTTGATGGATGACTCAATTGCTGCCGAGCGCTTTATCTATAGTTTTAAATTGAACGATGGTAAATGGCAGCAAGTTAATAAGAAAACGGAATACAAATGTGTGCGAGGAAAAAATACAAAATCTTTCCAAACTGCGCTTTGTCCATGACATCAGACCAGAAATTCGGTTTAAAAAGGCATAGTGAGTTATGCCTTTTTTATTGCATGCACTATTGAGTCGAATAAGGATGAGTAGACGAGAAGCGCCACTCACGATAGCAAATATAGCCCATCGCTAAAATGGGAAAAATCATACATAAGAAGCCAAACAACATATAAGTAATCGCACCTAATATTGCACCTGAACTGAAGGATAAAATAGTCGGTAAGATTTTTAGAATATTTTGTTTGGCAACTTGTTTGCGTTCTTCTGATACATGAGGCGCCCCATAAGCAATAGTACAATCAATGGTTAGTTGAGCAAGATTGCCCGTCATTAAGGTTGAGGTAGCCATTGTAGATAGTAATGTTCGGATAATGGCATTTCGAATTCCCATTGCAGCAATGCCCAATGTTGCGGTAAGTATTGCGCCAAATTCAGCCAAAGTATAAAAGGGGCTGAAATTAAGTCCCGCCAGCATGAAGAGCGTTAACAGTATTGTCTCTGCAATAAAGAACCCCAGTAAGATGTTCGGATACTTGTCTTTCCAACGTTGTTCACACCACGCAGTAATACCAATCGTAACTACGAAAATGCCAATAAAAAGAGCCCACAGTCCTAATCCTCCCAAGATCGTTTCTTTGCCTGCAGTCACGATATAGCCAGTAACATGATTGGTATAAATGCCAAATAATGAAATAAATCCAACGGTATTTAGCCAACCACCGACGAGCGATAGAATCGAAGCTTCATGATGATGTCGCCAGCGATTTTTAATTGGTATGTAGCATTTTGACATAGTTCTAAAAGCTCAAGGTGTACTGAGAGATTACATCGACAAAACAAGTGTTTTATCGAGTCTGCAGATCCTTTGCTTTGTGGAATTAATCCACATGAACATTAAGTAATTAAAAGTTTCATATTGATCAGTGGTGAATGTTCAGATTAGATGATTTCTAACATTTTATATGTTTCAAATTGCATCAAATTTTGATGACAAAAATATTTCAATTGATAAAACACAACTGAAAGCATCATAAAATTAACGTAGAGGGAAATCTAAAACCGCATTAAACTAAAGTCATTCAATAAATAAGATAAAAAATGAAAACACTCGCTTTTATCCATCGTAACGACAGTCATTTTTCAGTTGGAGACTTTAATCCGGTCGTGTCTGTTTTTTCACACTATGAACTCGGAAATACAGTATCCCCATTTTTACTTCTCGATCATATTGGTCCCGGTATATTGAAACCCTCTCAACTGCGTAAAGGTGTTGAAGAGCATCCGCACCGTGGTTTTGAGACAGTCACGTTCGTGTATGAAGGTGAGTTAGAGCATTGGGATTCGCAAGGTGGTGGAGGTGTTATTCAGAAAGGTGATGTACAGTGGATGACTGCTGCATCAGGCATTATTCATAAAGAAAAATTTAGTGAGTCATTTTCCCGAGAAGGTGGACGATTTGAAATGATTCAGCTGTGGGTGAATTTGCCAGCAACTGCAAAAAAATCGAATCCGCGTTATCAAAGCTTACTTAAATCTAACATCCCAGTTGTAGATTTAGCTCATAATGCGGGTACTGCGCGTGTCATTGCTGGTGCCTTTATGCAAGTGAAAGGACCAGCATTAGTCCATAGTCCTTTGCTGGTTTTGGATTTGGATTTAAAAGCAGGTCGCACACTCACATTACCAGCAGGACATTTGGATACCACACTGATGTATATGCGCCGTGGTAAAGTTGAATTTGGTACAGATGATGAATTACTGACTGATCAGGGAATGGCGGTGTTTTCAAGTCATGGTGAAAATGTTGAATTCACCACATTGTCTGATAGCAAAATTTTATATCTCATGGGGCAGCCGCTGAACGAGCCTTTAGTCGGGCGTGGTTTTTATGTCATGAATACGCAAGATGAGATTGTTGAAGCGATTGAGGAAATGAAGCATGGTACTTTTTTGAAAAGCCATGCAATTGATGCCAAATGATGTCAATGTTTGGGTGAGAAATTGATTTAAGATAAAGGCTAAATTTTCGTTTAATTTTCAGACTTTCTTTCTCAATTCAGGGTTACAAAAACGCAAAATTTTGTCATGGCATTGTGATGCATTTCACGTAAACTACGCTTCCAAAAAATATTCAAACATGTGAAAAAAAACATGCAAAAGGTGAGTAAAGCAACCTTAAGTCGGGCAACAATTATGTTTCCTTTGGCATTGGTGCTCTTCGAATTTTCAGTCTATATCTGTAATGATCTTGTACAACCTGCGATGCTTACGATTACACGTGAGTTTGGTGTAGGCAGTGAGTGGGCGCCATCATCCATGTCTTTCTTTTTATTGGGTGGAGCATGTTTGGCGTGGTTTTTAGGTCCGTTATCAGATCGCTTAGGTCGTAAAAAAGTACTCCTTGGAGGTGTTTTCTTTTTTGTGGTCTGTTGTTTGCTCATTTTATTCACCCAGTCTATAGAGCAATTTCTTGCATTTCGTTTTTTACAAGGGATTGGGCTGACCATTATTTCAGCTGTGGGTTATGCTGCCATCCAAGAAATTTTTGAGGAAAGGGATGCGATTAAAGTCATGGCTTTAATGGCGAATATTTCATTGATCGCACCATTACTTGGTCCTGTGCTAGGCGCATTTATGATAGACCATGTGTCTTGGCATTGGGGTTTCATTGGGATTGCCTTTTTAGCAGCCTTAAGTTGGTTTGGTCTTAAAGCAAAAATGCCTGAGCAGCATTTGAGTATTCCAAAGCAACCATTAAGTTATGTATGGGATGATTTCAAAGCCATTTTTAAAAATAAAAAATTTATGGGCTTGGCTTTGTCAGTACCCATGGTCTCAATTCCACTAATTTTGTGGATCGCTATGTCACCTGTAATTTTGGTCGAACAGCTCGGTCTGACCAATATGCAATATGGCTATGCACAGGTGCCTGTATTGGGTGGTTTAATTATTGGAAATATAGTCTTGATTCGTGTCATTGATCGCTATGCAGTAGGAAAGACCGTGTTAGTTGCATTGCCGTTGATGTTGGTTGGAACGCTTATTGTTCTGGCAGGTGCGATTTGGCAGGATTATTTGTTATGGTGCTTAATTATCGGTATGACCTTAATCAGTTTTGGTGAGGGCTGCAGTTTTTCTGTGCTTTATCGTTTTAGTTTAGATGCATCTGAGGTATCTAAAGGAACTGTTGCTGCCGCAGTAGGCATGATTATGATGATTGCATTCTTTGTTGTGATCGAAATTGTACGCATTATGTATGAATCTTACGGCACGATGGCATATGCATTGGCTTGTTTTATCCTTATTGCACTGTGGTTTAGTGCTCCAAGAAAAATTGTTCATCAGATCATGCAAGAAAGAGCCACTTCAGCATAAAAAAATCCTCCTTGTGGAGGATTTTTTAATCATTGTATTTGTTCGAGATGTTTGAGTTTACGATCAAAAATAAAAGGGGCAAAGGGTAGAACGGAAGCTATCAGCCCAAGAATAAATACATTGATAGACCACTTTTGCTTCTCGCATACCACAAATAATACGACTAAAAACAACAAAAATAGAACGCCATGTCCCATACCAATATATTTCACATAAATAGGCTGATCTAACATATATTTCATTGGCATGGCAAAAAAAAGCAGTAGTAGGAATGAAATCCCTTCAAGTAAACCAATAATACGTAAGGACTTAATATTCATTCTAAACCCCACAAAAGAAGACATCCTATTTTACCTAATCGTTGTTGAAGCAAAGTTAGAATCTATGTGGACTAGATCGCATTGTTTAAGGGAAATATAATTTATAATAATCGTTTTTTATGATAGTAGATTTAAAAATAAGCTAATATGTCAATCATGTCTATAAAGATGGATATGAAGTGATACTCACAACATTTTATAGATCATCAGCGAAATAAAAAAGGACTAAGCTAGAGCTTAATCCTTTGATGAGTCTTGAGTGTAGCTTAGCGTATAACACCACATGCTACACGATCACCCCCACCACCTAGTGGTTTAGGTTGGTCTGAATAATTGTCACCACCTGCATGTACCATGATGGATAGACCTTGAATATCTGCAAGTGTAAGACGTGGTGCAATCACTTGTGTTTTTGCATTACCTGACGCGTCAACGTTCAATACAGGTAAGTCACCTAGATGACCATCGTTTGGCGTACCATGCCCAGGCGCTTGATTTGGATTGTAATGTCCACCAGCGGCAAGCGCAGCACCCATTTTTCCATCTTTTTCAGCAGGCTCACATGAGCCTTTTTCATGGATATGGAACCCGTGATATCCAGGTGATAATTTAGTTAAGTCCGTTGTGATCACAAGACCTTTGTCACTATCTTGGAAGCTAATCGTTCCAATTTGATCATGAACTCCTTGAGCACTCACCGCATTTACAGGAATGGTTTGGATTTTAGTGTTGGATTCTTTGGATGCAGATGTATTTTGCGTTGCTGCACATCCCACAAAGCCTAAACTCAGCAATGCACTGAGCATAGAAACTTTGAATGCTGAAACTTTCGATTGCATTTGCATGCTGTTCTATCCTTGTTCCATGTAAGTGATAACGCATTGAAACAAATTTGGCATTTAGCAACAAGAACGATTTAAGTATTTGATTGTATAGATTTCTTATCAGTAAAAATAAAACACCACTTATGAGAGTGGTGTTTCATTGTCTTGATCGTAGGCCATCGTGGCTTTAGGCACGGGTTCTGGTTCCAGTGTTTCATGTAACCATTCACGCCAAATGGCTAAAAGAATGGCGAGAATTACAGGACCAATAAAGAGTCCAACTAAACCAAAGCTCGCTAAACCACCCAATACACCAAACATGATCAATAAGAACGGAATTTGAGTAGCACCTGAAATGACCAAAGGACGAATGACATTATCGGCTGTACTCACCACACAAACGCCCCAAGCCATTACGCCAATCGCCTCAACGGTCTGTCCTTGTGAAAATAACCACAGTGAAACAGCACCATATGCCACTGGAGGACCAAAAGGAATCAGCGCCATGATAAAGGTCATAATGGTTAAAAGCATTGGATTTGGAACACCAGCAACGTAATAGCTGATTCCTGCCAATATCGACTGTGCAACGGCAGTCAAACCAACACCATATACCACTGCACGCGTTGTTTCAGAGATCGTGTCGATATAATGTTGGATGCGTGGACCAATGACTTTCTCCATCGCTTTACTGACCTGTTGAACAATCGTTTGTCCATCACGGTAAAAGAAAAAGAGAGAGAGCATGGCAAAACCAAGTTTGACTAAATTTTTGGTAATTTCGCTAATCACGAATTTACCATAATTTAGATGTCCTTGAATCCATACACTAATATTACTAAAAAGTGCATTTGGGTCGGCATTGATGTCACGTACAATTCGAGAAACTTCTTTACCTACAATGGGTAACTCACGTATCACGTCAGGAACGGTGATATGACCAGAAGCCAGTTGGCGCTGTAAATCAAAGAATAAGTTTCGGCCTTCATGTTGAAGTAAGAAGATAGCAAAGGTGAACGGTAAACCGACAACGAGTGCCAATAAGAACGTCATAACAGACGCACCCAATGTAGGTCGATTACCACACCAAGCGAGAATACGTTTGTATAAAGGCCAAGTCATATAGGCGATAATACAAGCCCATAACACAGGTACGATAAAGTATTTGACAATGTCATATCCCAAATAAAGCAGAATAAAAAACAAGCCAAATAAAAGTACACGCTGTAAAGTTGGATTAAAATCTTGCACTAAAGTCTCTGATCTATATTCTTGATTTTCAAACGTATCTGCCGCACATCTGATTCATTTCGAGTATGCATTTAACATCATATATGAAAATGAAAAAAAAGTGCGATGACAATCTGTATTCTTTATTTAGAACCAATTACTTGGATCATCAATTAAAACATCTAACAAGGGTTGCCATTGTTGTTGTATTGATAAATAAGTTTTTTGATTTTTATCAAAAATATTGAGACCCTGCATCGCCAATTGACCATAAGCAGTTCGTTCAGAAATCCAAGCAACAGGTTGTTGTTCAATCTTGGCAAAGAACTGTTGGATCTCTTGAGCACTCTGACTATTTGGTTTGACACGATTTGCCACCAAATGAACTTGAACTTTACCTTTCCGAATACGTTTAATGTCATGAATGTGTTTTAAGAAACGACGCGTGCTGTCGATATCAAAAAAAGAAGGTTGCAGAGGTGTGACCACTGCATGACATTCTGCAATTAATTGTTCTGCATGTTCGCCTGTTAATGCACCTGGAGCATCAATAATCAGATAATCAAGATTCTTCGGTGCATCACCAATCGATTTTTCATGGCGCCAATCTAAACTTTGAATGTGTGTTGCTGATTTTGGGCGCTGCTTTAACCATTGCAATGCAGATTTTTGATTGTCCGCATCCGCCAATGCAACTTTATAACCTTTCTGTGCGAGTGCTGTCGCCAGTGTAATCGCAGAAATTGTTTTTCCACAGCCACCTTTTTGGTTGGCAATCAGTATCGTTTTCATGAGTTTAAAATTATACATGCTTCAAATAAGGTCTGATCTTAGCTTAGCATTAAAATCAGCCAAAACGCGCATACATGACAAAAGTTTAGTTCTTGTTTAAATTGTCCGCATAACAAGTCATAGAGAACGTCAATGTCCATTTGGATGGCAATGTTAATAGGCGCCTGTATTGGCGTGGTAATCACCACAATGATGTTGAGCTCAACCCGCAATGGCCGTATCAAAGCAGAATATGAACAATATATTGCAGAGCTTGAACTTGAGCATCAACGCGCATTAGCTGCTGCTCAAAAACGCAGTGTAAATACCAGTCGTGCGGTGCTGAAAGGTAAAATGGCTGAACAATTAGCACCGATTATGCCTGAATTTCAATATTTACCCAGTGATGCTAAATTCTTAGGTGATCCTGTCGACTATGTGGTATTTGATGGATATACAGATTTCCGTGATGGTGATGGCGCAGCAGAAGATATTGAAGTTGTACTGATTGATATTAAAAGTGGTGGAGCACGGCTCACCAAAGGTCAGATGGCAATTGCGAATGCAATTGCCGAAGGGCGTGTGCGTTTTGAGACGATCCGTATCGACTTTCAAGACTAACTTGGATTACTCATCCACTACGTAGAAGTGATCAGTTGGTTTTAGTCGCTCGAGCAAGCATCATGCGACGACCTACTTTGGGCACTTCTTCTGCTTCGAAATAATCGAGTTCAGAAATCTCAAAGCCAGCATCAAGCAGTGCTTGCTCGATATTTCTGTTCAAATGACAACCATCAGCAATCACTTTCTGTACAGGCGTTAAAAGATCTTGAAGACGCTTTAAACTCTTTTGCTGTTGTGCATCGTAAGCGACATGTTCAACCAAATGCAAAGTGCCACCGATACGTAATACACGTTTAATTTCATGTAGAACTTGTTGAACATGACTCACACTACACAATGTCCATGTGCTGACCACATGTTGAATAGATTGATCTTCAAAAGGTAAATTTTCCGCTTTAGCATGAACATGTTCCACATGGAACGGTGCATCTTGAATACGCTGTTCAGCTAATTTGTATACATCTAAACTCGGTTCAAGCGCATAGAGACTGTCCACAGCTTGATAAAATGGCAGGTTAATTCCTGTACCAAAACCAATTTCTAATACCTCACCTTGAATCGGAAGCAGAAGACGGCGTCTGCTATCCATCATACTTGGTAACTGCATGACTTGATTCAGAATATGAGGGAATACTCGTTGCTGATAAAATTTGTAGATCATTTTTGTTCTTAACATCTTCCATTATTTGATTATTTTACACGTTGAATACACTTTTAACAGTAGACAAAATTGTGACTAAATCACGATAGATTGTTACTGTTCATCAATTTCCTTTTCAGAATGAAGTTCTAAGATAGATCATATAGATGTAGGTTAAATACAATTCAGTCGGATGTTGTCCAGAGTAGATGTATGTGCTGCGGTTGGGTTGTTTTTGATACTTAGCAAGAAGGATGGATGTCTGTTGAAAAAGTTAGTTCTCGCATTATGTATCGCCCTTGGTGGTGTTTCGGCTTATAGCTCTGCCAGTGTGAAGTCGAGCGACTTTAATATTGCCAATGGTTTGCCCCCAGCTTCGGCAGATCAAAAAATTTCGGTACTGGAACCTTTTGAAGGGGAATTTCGTATTCTTGGTTCAAAAGAATATACCGATGATCCGCAAGCCCAATTTTCACCCATCGACTATGCCGTGACCCGCGGTATTTTCACAGAACCTGAAATAGCACGACAAATTTCGATTAATCAGTATGACCGCTATTTAAATTGGAAAATGGCAAAACCACCGATTCCCCCACGCTTAGCAACACAGTTGGTGAGTAACATGCACATTATCCCGGCTAATCCAGAAATTGCGAAAGAGATTAAGAAAGTTCAACGTGGTGATCTGGTGCGCTTAGAAGGGGAATTGGTTCAAATTAATTCCAAAGATTTGGTGTGGAAGTCAGCTTTGGATTGGAATGGTATCGGCGATGGTGCATGCAAATTAATTCGCGTCGAATCAATTGAATGGTTAGAAAAGCGCAATATTTAAATATGATTTCAGATAGATGAGTTTGAAATGACTTTCAGCTCAAAGTCTTCATCATTAGAGAAAGAGAGAGTGGGATCATGAGCGTTGGCAAGACATCCTTATGGATAAGTTTATGTATTGGCGTACTCGGGAGTAGTCTTGCCGCATGTCAAAATCCAGTCTCTGAAGTGCAAGCGGAGTCCCATCACTACACTGATCAGCAAAATTGTCCTGCACTATTGGTGATGAAAGTGGGTGAAACCTTAGAATTTAATGCAGCAGAAAATCCAAGTACGGGTTATCAATGGCAAATCATGCAACCGCTTCGTCTCTTTAAAGTTGAAGAACAATATTTGGCGACTGAAAAATCAAAAGCGATGGTAGGCGTTGGAGGTGAAAAGACAGTGAAGCTGACTGCGCTAAAGCCTGGTCAGGAACTCATTGAATTGGCGTATGTGCGACCTTGGGAAGTTGCTCAAGACCGTACTCAAACAGATGCCCCAACATCGTGGCAATGTCGAGTACGTATTTCTTAAGCAGGCAGAAGACTGCTTCTAAAATTGTGCTGTACTTTTACTATGTACGCTATTGTTCTTTCGTGACACTAGTATTTTGACTCCAATGCTGGAGTTGGGCTTTCGCAGTATAATAATCACTCATATTTCGAATTGCATCTTTAGGATTTCGAAGCTCATCTTCGGGAGACTGTTCGAGCTCTTGATAGACCTCAATCTGATTTTCCCAGTATTGATAAAATAAGCCTTGAATATATCTACCTTGTTCCGTCTTAAGATCTAATTCTTTCAACATATTGAGGGAGGACTGAATGAGATCTCGTTTACGCTGAAACTCCATATCCGCATTTAAATTGCCATCTGTTTTTAATTGCTGAAGTTCTGCGTCTAGCTCATCACTTAATTGCTCAAAACTTTGCTCATATTGATTCAGCAAAGCAACGTCATGTGCGTCATTTGGAGTGGATTCAAACGATTTGATCGGCTGTGCTTCAATTTGTGTTTTCAATTCAACAGATGGATCAACGGATTCTTTTTGTTCGGTCTGAGGGTTTTGTTCTGTTTTTTGGCATCCAATCAGCATGAAAGGCATACTCAAGCAGAGTGCAAATATCGAAAGTTTAATAGGGTGAAGATTTGCCGTCATGAGAGTCAAACCTCTGTTGGTTTTTTAATGAATGATCGAGATTAAGTTTAGTTTATCGCGCACGATAGTGATAGGCATAAGTGATATAAGGAAAGGAAACTTCATCATGGGGCATGAGTCCCGTATGTTCAAATACGATCGATTCAAATGCTGTTTTCATTTTTGCTTGGTCTGCCGCTGACATTGCCGCAATAAAACTGGTAGATAGGAGTCGTTTGCTGACGACCTGTTCAACACTGCCGACTTGATGCTGAGTGAAGGTACTTAAACTTTGGTATTCAAATAATTCTTGCTGCTGAAATACATTTTGCCATTGGTTGCTGTGAAAGCGTGGCGTATTGGACTCAAAAGGTGCGATGTAATCCGCCAATGCTTTGACCCAATCCACTGAGATATCTCGTTGGTTCCAGACTAGACCTAAATGTCCTTGAGGTTTAAGAAGGCGATGCATTTCTTGCAATGTTTGGCGTCCAGCAAACCAATGAAATGACTGTGCGCATAAAATAGCATCAACACTATGCGTTGATTGCGCAATTTGATGGCTTGATGCTTGTAGTGTCTTCACCTCAGGATGTACTATTTTCAATTGTTCGAGCATTGCTGGAATCGGTTCAACGGCGATTATGTTCGAGGTGACTTGTTTTAGATAGTGCAGGAATTTTCCTGTCCCTGAACCTAAGTCAATCGCAACTGCATCAGGATGAATATTCAACTCATCTTTCAACCACGTGACGATAGCCTGTGGATAATTTGGTCGGACTTGTTGATAAAGTTCAGCCGCAGAACTAAACCCATTTTCAGCAGCAGGATGAAGTGAATGTGTCATATTTTGCGCTTTTTAATCTGAACAGTATCTATAAAATATGACACCGACAATGTGATGTAAGCAAGTGAACGATTGATTCATTTTGCAAACCAGATGATGAGAACCCTTTTTTGGAATTGCAATGGATAAGCAAATAGTATTTGAAGACGAACACATCAGAGCAATTTATTTAAAAGGAACAACAGAAACATTGGTTCTCTCTTTTGGTGACTTGATCAGTCGTGCCAAAGGCAATGCCATTAATGCTGAAAAATCCTTAGCCAAATATGACTACAATGTCATAGGTATCATGCCAAAACAAAAGTCATGGTTCCCATCACAGAGCATGCAAGCTTTGATCGAGCAAATATCGCCTTTGTTGAATCAATTTCAGCGTGTCGTGGCTTATGGTGGTTCTATGGGCGGCTACGCAGCGATTAAGTACAGTAAGTTATTGGGCGCAGCACGTGTGGTTTCAATGGTGCCACAATATTCAATTAATCCTGCTGAAATTGAAGACCGCCGTTATACTGATTTTTACGATCCTAAGGTCAATGCTGACATGCAAATTGCCGCTACAGATATTGCGTGCGATGCAGAATATATCGTGGTTTATGATCCTTACTTTGATCTGGATCGCGAGCATTATGAAAAGATTAAGCCACTTATTCCTCAACTCAATACACTTCATTTACCTTATACGGGTCATGATGCGGTTGCTGTATTAGCAAATTCTGCGTTATTGCATGATTTTATTGAACATGAATTTGATGCAACCTACTTTTATCGCCAGATTCGAGCAGTTAAAAAGAACAGTAAATTTTACTATCGAAGCGTGATCGCACATCTGCTTGGCACCCACAATGAAGCATTAGGTAATATTTTAAAAACCATCGATCTACAACTAGACAGTAGCTTTTTTGATGCCAGTCTTAAACAGACGATTACACGTATCTTACTGACCAATAAAAGAGTTGATGAACAAGATTTACAAAAGCTTGGTATTTCGATTCATTTGCCATTTGAAAATAAAACACAACTTCATGACAGCTTTGGCAAAGTCTTGGTCTTTAACGTGATCACCCAAAAATTAGAAAGCTATGAACAACATGTGATTGATATTAATGGTAAGTACATTATTCCATTACATGTGGAAAGTACTGGATTGGCCCAGATTGAAATTAAAAAACAGCACTATCTCATTTGTATGAATGATCGCCGTGTCACCAAATTGATCAAAATGGATGATGCGCTGAGTGCGGATATGAGCCCTTTGATTGTGAAAAAGGGCGAAGGTTTCTTTAGTATCAGTTATAAGCATCTCTATATGCACTGCGATGAGTTAGGAAACTGTATTTTTGAATCAGACACTGTTGGTGAGGCAGAAAAATTTTCAGTGGAGTAAGGCTGAATTTTTCATAGCAATTGATCAAAGCGCTTCGGCGCTTTTTTTGTCTTTAAGTAAAAAAATATAGAGTGTGTGATAGATCTCAATCTGTCGTAAAAAGCGATATTGTTTAAAATTTACCCGTGTTTATTTTGTAACGAAAGCGATGGAAAGACTCTGTTTCATTGTTAAGATCAGGCAATATATAACGAATTTAAATGATTCAAATGATGATGTATTTATGAATATCGGAATATTCATGCATCTTTCACGTGTCTACTTGAGCACAAAAAACCCATATAAATGGAATTTAGGTGGGACAGATGAATAAAAAGAAAATTGTAAAAACTGAAACAGGAATGAATCCTCCAAAACAATCGCGTACACATCGCCGTGTTATGCAGGTGATTCAAACTGCTGAAAAACTTTTAGTTAAAATGGGCTTAGAGTCAATTTCAATTCCTGAAATTGCCAATGCTTCAAAAATTCCAAGAGCCAGTATTTATCAGTTCTTTCCGACAAAATATGATCTGTTGCATCATATGGCACAGTTGCATTTGCAGAAACTGGTAAGCTTGCTTAAGGAAGCTGGTTTAAACGTCATACGAGAACATCCGCACGAAAGTATGTCGGCTTATGGTCGAATGGTGGCTGCAGCTGTGATTGAGACCACTGCCAAGTTTTATAATGAATCTGCTGTGGCCCGATTATTGATTTTATCAGGACCCCTGAACCGACAAGTATATTTACGTCATCAAATGGAACTCAAACAGTTCAGTCAAGATTTAAGAGATGCACTTAAAGCAATTCGGGTAGATGATTATTTACCGCAACAACCTGACAGTATGTTGATCATTATTGAAATGATCTTTACTTGTATGAAACATGGTTATTACACAGAAGATCGGATTTCTGAACGTATTTGTGAAGAAGCGTATCGTTTGGCAACGGCATATTTAAATGCGCTGAAAGAAGATCAATTTTCCCTAAAAGCACAGCGTGCAGCAACGACGCAATCTGAGACAAAAAAACAGTCAAATCAGCTATTGTTGACCTACAATTAAGCTTACAATCAGTTGAATTATCATGAAAATCTTGCAGTCGAAATGCAGATCAATATTGCTGAGGTTCAACGTGAAAGCTGTTTTTTTGGATCAATTCTCTCTCGATCAGAATGATTTAGATTTTTCGGGGTGGTATCAAGTCTTTGATGAGGTAACATTCTTTGAGCGCACTGATCCAGATCAAGTGCTTGAACGCATTGCGGATGTAGATGTGGTGGTGACCAATAAAGTGGTGATTACGGCAGACATGATGCAACAACGACCGCAGCTTAAATTAATTTTAATTTCAGCCACAGGCACCAATAATGTCGATTTAATCCAAGCAAAAGCTCAAAACATTGTGGTATGTAACTGTCAGGCATATGGTACTGCCGCTGTAGCTCAACATACCATGATGTTGATGCTGAACTTGGCAACGTCTTTTATTCAATATGATCGTGCAGTTCGTGCGGGTGAATGGAATAAAGCATCACAATTCTGTTTATTAGATTTCCCCATTGCTGAATTGAATGGTAAGACCTTAGGGATTTTGGGCTATGGTGAGCTTGGTCAAGCCGTAGCGAAATTGGCTGAAGCCTTTGGTATGAAGGTGATTGTGGCTCATTTACCAGGACGACCTGCAGCCGCTGATCGTGTCAGTTTAGAAAGCTTGCTGCGTCAATCAGACTTTATTAGCTTACATTGTCCATTAACTGAAACAACACGCGACTTAATTGATGCAGAAGCATTCAGTCTAATGAAAGTAAGTGCATATTTAATTAATTGTGCTCGTGGTGGCATTGTGAATGAACAAGCATTGGCGGAAGCACTAATCAATCGGAGAATCGCAGGGGCAGCGACTGATGTATTGAGTATAGAACCGCCTCAGCAAGGCAATGTGTTATTGAATTCGGATATCCCTAATCTCATTATTACACCACACAGTGCATGGGGAAGCGTTGAAGCACGTCAACGCATTGTGCAACAAGTACAGGAAAACGCAGCTGCATTTAAAGCGGGTCAGCCGATCCGTCAAGTCAACTGAAGTTAAGCAATAAAAAAAGTGCTGTGAGAAGCACCTTTTTTCTTGAAGAGATATAAATAAACTCAACCTAATAAATAAACTCCACTTAGGTTTGAATAAAACGACATGGGTTAACGTGGGACACCTGCATCACTGTCATCTACAGCTGGACTAGAGGTGGTAGCTCCACTATTAGGTAAAGCAACACTTTGACGCTGAATGGTCGGTTCTGCTTCAGGTGCTTGATTTTGACTTGCTAGCGTGGTGTTGGCTGATTGCGCAGTTTCAAGGTTGACTGAATTTTCTTGAACGGGTAAAGCGACCGATGCAGTAGTTGGAGCAGGGGAGGCAGTGACAGCAGGTGCTGTCGTTGGGTTAGGTTGACTCAAACTGCCTCTTTCGATGGGAACACCACCTGCTCCGACGAGGTTCTGTTTAACATGCTGCACAGATTTAACAGTTGTATCTACGCCTTGACGAGCACCGTCACGTAATGCAACCGCTTTTTCATTGGTGAATTCTTTGGTGTTTTGCCAAGCTGAATCGACGGATGGTTTGATTTTAGCAATACCACGCTTGGTCGCATCATCAACGGTGTTGGCTGTATTTTGCAAAGTCTCTTGTGATTTGACTGCAAGTACTTTGGCTAAATTTGGATTGTCACCGTAAGCAGGATTGTTGCCTGTTAAAGTAGAGTCTTGAGCAAATGTAGTTGCTGAGTATAGCGTAATACAACTTACCAGCATCGTTTTCATTATGTTCATGAAGGATCCTCTTCTCGGTTCTGTATGGGTGGCGCTGTGACTCAATCGCCTCATCTGTACAAAACGTTTGAATTTTTTATCAGTTTCCAAGCAAACTACATGAGCGATGGGGCTGTTTCAATGTTGAAATGTATCTGTAACGTTGTGCTTCGGCAGTTTTAATGACTAAAGCTACAATTTTTATTCATCTTGTATCGCTTAAAGGCTCTTAGGATACAACGCTACATCGTGTGCATTCGATCGTGGACAACAAAATTAAAAGTAAAGTTTATCATCCGATTCTAAGACAGGTGTTGATCAAACCAATATATTCAACATAAAAAAGTCTGAGCATGGATTCATGCTCAGACGCTGTTTATAAGAAATCTAAAAATTAATGCTTCAGATATTGAGTCGGGACTTTTGGTAAAACTACGCTCGATGGGTATTGTGAATTCGAATAGATCGAAATCGATCCCAAAAGCGATGAAGTTAAACTTGGTAATGGGGCAACGCCTTTCCATACATCACTGGAAACCACCGAAATTTGAATACGATGTCCTTTAGGAATAAGCGCAGCAGTTGCTGGAATCTCAACATTGACCAAGACTGGCTTGTTTTTGTCCAAAGGTTGAATATCAGATGCTTTAAATGTATGCCAAGGTTGAAT
Organism: Acinetobacter sp. ANC_7503; assembly: GCF_056780035.1. Classification (NCBI taxonomy): domain Bacteria; kingdom Pseudomonadati; phylum Pseudomonadota; class Gammaproteobacteria; order Moraxellales; family Moraxellaceae; genus Acinetobacter; species Acinetobacter sp. ANC_7503. Next base: position 112,022 of record NZ_JBWYJA010000007.1, read on the forward strand.
CATTTGTCCTTTGATATAACGAGAACGTGATTCGTCAACTTTACGCATGGACGCTGTGATAATACCCGTGCTTAATGTTTTAGCATTGCCCGTTCTTGGGTCCACATCGGATACACGTACGACTAAACCACTGTCTTTAGAGCTGGATGAAATCCACAAGTCAGCTTGTATCGGTCCATTTAAATAATAGTCTTCAGTTAAAGGTACTGAGTTAAAGACTGAAGCAGGAATATTCGCCAAGTTGCTATTTTCCAGACATGGGAACGGTAGGATAGACGTTGCACCAATGAGAACTTGTTCAACAGTACTTGAGCATAAACCGAAAGTTGGCGCTTGTAATAAGTAGTTTTCACCAGAGCTTGACGTTGGTCGATCTTTTGCAAGATTTCCACGTGTATTTAAGAATAAACGATCAGGTTCTAATGCTACATGCGGCCAATCCGTACTGACGACATAATCTTCATAACCGTGCACCCATTGTGTGACGTTAGGTAGAGTTTCAGCGCCAGTGTTGATGCCTTTTAAATATTGATCAAACCATTGAAGTTGCATTTTGTCTAAACGCGGTACATTACCTTTAGGCAAACTTGGGAAAAGTTGTGCGGCTTGAATGTGTGCCCAAGGTCCAATAAAGGTTTTTACTGTGGTATGACCTTTTAATGCTTCATGCCAAAGCGGTTCACTGCGTTGGAACAAATCACGTGTTCCCCCGACAATAAAAGTCGGAACTTTAATATTATTGGCTTGTTCTAACAGCGATCTTTCTTGCCAAAAGTCATTATCAAAGGCATCAGCTTTGCCTTTTAGAGCATTGGCAAAAAGCGGTATTTGGAATTCTGTACTGTTAATAATTTTATCGAGTGCGGTCAGTTTTCCAGTAATCGGGTCTTGAACCAAGGTATCAATCGGTAAAGTACCCAACAGTGTAATCAAACTCATCCAAAGTGGAATGAAGTTCGTATTTAGCTGTCCACCATTGAAAAGAATATCGCGGTACGCATCACCCATAGGTACGATTGGGAACGCTGCCTTGATCGCTGGATGTTGTGTCGCTGCACCCAGCATCGCCGTGATTCCTAAATAAGAAACGCCATATAAGCCGACATTTCCATCAGAGAAGCTTTGTTTACTTGACCAGTCAATAATTTCATAAGCATCTTGTTGTTCGACTTTGCCAAAAGCTTCCCACTTACCTGTAGAGTTACCTGTTCCACGAACATCTGCAACGACTGTTGCGTAGCCACGTTTCACCATTTCAGGGTCTGCACCACCTGCTATTGCTGAAACCTTACCTGCAACCCCTGCGCTATAGGCCGTTTGAATAACAATCACAGGGAATTTTGCATTGATAGGACGACCTGACTCATCGGCAGGGAGCGTGACATAAGTGGCGATTCGCGTTCCATCACGCATGGTAATCCACTGTGCTGGCAAGGTCACCGACTTAGGATATTCAGCAGGTCGATCATACAATTGCCATTGAGCATTGGCATTGGAAAGTAATGGGACTTGAGGTTGACTCGGAGATTGTCTAGTTCCGAGTCGAGTGTTTTTTAATGCAACGGGAGTACCTGGGAGTGTGACATCTGGGGAGGTCACTGGGTCGGGTTGAGGACTTAAATAGCTTAAGTCTGGTGTCACATTTGGAGTTGGATTAATTGTTTTATTCACTATGCCAATGGTGGTCGCAAATATCGTGACGCCGATGCCAACAGCAGCATAGAAAGAATTTAGCAACTTCATTACATAATTCCTTTTTGTTTTTCATTTTTGTAGTCGTGCTTGAGTGAAGAATGAAATATGCATAAAGCCAAATCGTTCCATTCATTTTATTTTTATGTCTCCTAATCTGATCAAAAAAGATAATTCAGATTAGGCTTTGATGTTGTATCACTGTTTAGTTTAACTAACAAGTTGGGGTCTTGCTGTTTGTCGGATTGGCAATGATGTTTTGATTAAGTATTTTATTTTTAATATAAAAAAATATTGATTGGGTCAGTTTAAAAAATACAACTGTATATAAATTAATCATAATTTAGAAGATATTTCTTCTATCTGATTTCTAAAGAAAATTATAAATTGTGAGCATTTATGCCAATCAGGAGCTTTTATTGAAACTGTAGAAACTCAGCGCTATGTGAGACTTTCACCTTTATGAAAAATCGTGATTAATCAAATTTTTTTACTCTGATATCTGAAGCAATACTGATTTAGGCAAAATATGCGCAGCTTTAAATCAAAGTCATTGCTCGAATAGATGATTTATATTTTTCTTAATCAGAGCACCAAGTTGAGGATCAAATCCATCTACCAAGAATCGGCTAATTAATCCTTCTATTAATGTGTAAATTAATTCGGATAAGTCTTGCCGGCCCATATTCAAGCAATGTGTTGATATTAATTCTTTTATCCATTGCTTATGATTTTGAGCAACTGAGATTATAGATTTATCGTCTTGGTTCGATTCAGCGACAGCTCTAACAAATAAGCATCCTTTAAAGGAGTCTTGTTGAAACCACTGCATATGCCAATCAAAAATTTTGTTTATTGCCGCAAGACCTTCTGATTTGCCGATATATTGAAACAAACTCGCTTTAAATTTTTCATCACGAGCTTTGAGAACGGATTCAACCAACTGCATCTTATTTTTGTAGTACGTGTACATCGTGGTTTTCGAACACCCTGATTGATTTCGAATTAAGTCTACACCTACGCCAACAAAGCTATTTTGGTTAAATAGTTTTTCTGCTGTATCAAGAATTTTTAATGCTGATTTTGACATCCTTGCAATCCTGAAAATAAAAATAGTACAGATCTGTACTATTTTTATTTTATCTGTATTATGCTTTTAAAACAATATTAAAAAGGCGATATCAGTATGCTTTCAATTTTTGAAGGAAAAGAAAAACTTACTGCTTTTCCTAAACCGCACGAAATGATTCGGAGCTTTATTGGAGGAACAATTAGTATTTTTTTGCTACTTTTGTTGAGTAAATTAACGGGAAATATTTATATCATGGCGCCTTTTGGCGCAACTTGTGTAATTCTTTATGCAGTATCACAGTCGCCATTAGCTCAACCTAGAAATGTGATTTTCGGTCATTTTATTTCTGCTTTTATCGGTCTATTTTTTCTTAAGCTCTTTCCTGATTCGATTTTGACTATAGCTTTATCAGTCGGGTGTGCGATTGCCTTAATGCAATTTTTTAGATGTGTGCATCCTCCAGCAGGAGCAAATCCATTGGTCATTTTATTAACAGCAGATTCAATCAGCTATGGATGGAATTTCCTCATATTTCCTGTGCTTTTAGGATCTGTGGCTTTAGTATTGATTGCGATGGTTGTGAATAATATTAAACCTAATCATAAATGGCCACTTTACGGTTTAGGTATAATCAAATCCAAGCCATGATTGAAATTTGCATCATTCGTTTTTTAATCTTATGTAAAACAACCTGAGATATCCCCTAATTCAAACCTATCTTTTGTGAGACTTGGCACTGGTCGAGTCACTTTATACTCCCCACTTATAAAAAAAAGCACAGTTGGTTTTAGCCAATTGTGCTGTCGTAGTTTATGAGTGATCAGATGAATGGTTTTTAGCATCTTAGAAATGTTCACACTGTTGAAGATTTTGCGCGTTAAAGTGGTTTTTGAGCGCGTTAAAGTTGGATTGTTTCGTCGAATCTTGAATATCAAATACGGTTTGTTTGTTCTCGACATCTGCATCTAAATTTGAATGTGCTGAAATCAGTTTTTCCCCTTGGAAGAACCAGTATTCAGTAGCTTTGCCTGTCTCAAAGTTGCCTGTAAATTCAATGAGGCAGTTGTCTTTTTGTTTAATGAGGCGAGCAATATTGTGTTGAGTTTCAGGTTCAACAGCGATGTTTTTGTGTTGTTCTAATACGATAGGGGCGTTTGGATTCGTTGGTGTAGTTGAACAGGCTGTAAGGGTTAAGCTACTTGATAATGCAATAACAAAATTTAGAAATTTCATTTTTTACTCTCAGATGTTAAAAATATGACCTTTTAAGACGATTTCAACAATATTTAAAAGATCGGCTAATGGTTCCGATAAATAGGTCTCAAAATAAGAGTCATAGTATGAGCTATCAGATAGGTGAGGGGCTTTTCCATGAACAATAGAGCCTCTAATATTTAGTAAATGATGGATTTGGTTGTTATCAAATTTATTTGAATATTGTAGACATAAATTTTTAAATTTTTGGGAACTCTTAGTACTAGTATCTTCAATTAAGGATTCAATACAAGTACAAAGAGTTCTATATTGTCCAGCTTCATCTTCAAACCAACTTTTATAAAAATTAGTTAAAGCTAAAATACTCCTTTCGCTTTCTTTACTCATAGAGCTCATAAAATTAGAGATATCTTTCAAATGAGTTGATAGATCATTTCCAATTTTTAATTTGAAATATAAGCTTGGTAGTAAATCTGCGGTCTCTTTATAAGTATATTGATAATCGTTTGGAAAATAAGCGCACCCAGAATCTTTGGGTTCGCCATTAAAGCAATATCTCTTTTTTGAGTCTTCAAATAAGGAAATTGCACCGAGAAGTGCATATAACATTCGCTGAGAAATTTTCTCTGTTGGAGCATGTATACCAATCCATGTCGATATTCTTTTTTGATTTATTTGATTATCAATAATGCTAGGATAATAATTAAAATTAAATTGCTTGAAGTCATCATTAGAAATATTTAGATCTTTAGAGCTTAGATTAGAGCTATTTACTATAAAAAAACTTTCTAGCCTTAAGTTATTTTCTGTGGAAATGGAATTAAATGGGTATAGAAAAATTATATGAGTTGTTTGAAAAAGCGGTGAGATCATTAATGCCCTAGCTAATTGCAATTTTGCATTAAAAGGGATTTGTAAGTTGTAGGATAAATTTGGATTACGGGAAAATTCCCCGTCTTTGATGTACCAGAAATTTTCTGTTAAAAATTGAGTTACTTGTCGTTTTAGTTCTGATATAGGAAGTTCTGATAGATATGGAACACCATTTTGTCTAATGTAAAAAATAGCTTTAGAGTATGTTTTTTCATTTCTCACATAGATTGAAGTACCAAGTGTGCTAGACCAAATAGGGCTATCTGGTTCACGAATCCCAAATTCAGATAGTAGTTGGTGTCTTTCACCTGTTGAATATATTGCATCTAATATCAAATCCACTGCTTTGATACATGTGTCTAACATTCTGGATTTCCTATTTTAAGATGTCTCACAATAGTCAAATATGATAAGAGGAACTTACTTTTTTATGGGATGATTAAAAATAGGAATAATTTACTCAAAATTTTTAATAAAAAACCCCACTATTTCTAGCAGGGTTTTAAGCTTATTTCAAATTCAACTTAGTGCTGTAACACCGAAATATCAGCCACTTTCGTAAACAAATCACGAAGCTGTGCAAGCATACGTAAACGGTTTGCTTTTAATTCAGCATCATCTGCCATCACCATTACACCGTCAAAGAATGCATCGACTGGCGCACGAAGTGCAGCAAGTGCAGACAACGCAGCAGTGTAGTCTTTCGCAGCAAATAATGGCTCAACCACAGGCGTGATTTTCGCAAGTTCAGCGAACAATGCTTTCTCAGCATCTTCAACCAAGTTTGCTTCAACCACAGCGCCTTCAGGTGCAGCTTCTTTCGCAAGAATGTTTGCAACACGCTTATTCGCAGCAGCAAGCGCAGCCGCTTCAGGTAATGCACGGAAATGATTTACCGCATTTACACGCTTATCAAAATCAAGTGGTGATTTTGGTGACAACGCTTGAACCGCTTGAATCACATCAACAGCAACGCCTTGGTCTTCGTATTTCGCACGGTAACGACCTTCAAGGAATGCAACAGCATCGTTTAGCGTCTTATCATGATCTTTTAATACATCGCCATAAGCCGCTAAAGCAAGTTTGATCAAGTCTTCAATTGACACATCAAGCTCGTTTTCAGTCACAAGACGTAAGATACCAATTGCAGAACGACGTAGTGCAAACGGGTCTTTAGAACCTGTAGGTGCTTGACCAATACCGAAAATACCCGTCAAGGTATCTAAACGGTCAGCAAGGGCAATCGTTGTACCTGTTTTAGTTTTTGGTAAAACGTCACCTGCAAATTTAGGTAAATACTGCTCACCTAAAGACTCAGCAACTTCATCATTTTCGCCTTCAAGACGTGCGTAGTAAGTGCCTGCAATCCCTTGAAGTTCTGGGAATTCACCCACAAGTTCAGAGGTTAAGTCACATTTTGCAAGAAGCGCAGCTTTTTCAGCGTCTTGAGGGTTTGCACCTGTAATTGGCGCTAAAGCAACAGCGAGTTTTGCAATACGTGTCGATTTGTCCCAAAGCGTACCCAATTCTGCTTGGAAGACCATATTGGCAAGTTTCTCTTTACGAGAAGCAAGCGGTTGTTTTTGGTCTTGTAAGAAGAAGAATTCAGCATCAGATAAACGTGGACGAACTACTTTCTCGTTACCTTCAATAATTTGTGTCGGGTCTTTAGACTCAATATTTGACACAGTAATGAAGTACGGTTGAAGTTTATTGTCGCTATTTACTAAGCAGAAGTACTTTTGGTTGTCCTGCATTGTTGTGATGAGTGCTTCTTGAGGAACAGCAAGGAAGCGTTCTTCGAAGCTTGCACGAAGCGCAACAGGCCATTCAACCAGTGCAGTCACTTCGTCACGTAAGTCGCTAGGTACAATCGCAATCGCATTTACTTCATCAGCTAAAGCTTTGACTTGACCGTCAATGATTGCTTGACGCTCTTCAAAGTTTGCCACAACGTAAGCCGCTTTTAACTTCGCTAAGTATTCATCAGCATGCGTTAAAGTAATTGCTTCAGGTGCATGGAAACGATGACCGAAAGTTACGTTACCTGCTTTGTGATCTTGAATTGTTGCATCAACAACGTCGTTGTCTTTAAGCAATACCACCCATTTTACTGGACGTACAAATTCGGTACGGCTTGCCGCTGAACGCATACGTTTCGCAATTGGAAGATTGTCCAATGCATTTTGTAAAATTTGTGGAAGTAAAGCATCAAGGCTTTGACCTTTGACATCTTTTAAGTAGCAAACTTTTTCGACTTTACCCGCTTGAAAAGTCGAGATTTGATCAACCGTGATGCCTTGACCACGCATAAAGCCTTCAAGCGCTTTAGTTGGGTTACCTTCAGCATCAAACGCTGCTTGTTTCGCAGGGCCATCAAAACGTTTTTGCGTGTCCGCTTGCGCGCCATCAACGTTTACGATTTTAAGGGCAAGACGACGTGGTGCTGCATAGGCTTCGATCGAGTCGAATGCAAGACCTGCATCTTTTAAGCCTTTTACGGTTTCAGCTTGTAGTGCATCACGTAATTTTTTTAAGCTTTTTGGTGGAAGTTCTTCACAACCTAATTCGAACAAAACGGTATGTTTAGACATTATTTGCTCTCCTCAGATTTTGCTTCTGCTTCAACTTGTGCCTTTAACTGTGCCAATACTTCATCACGTAGTGCTGGTTCTGCCATTGGGAAACCAAGTTCCGCACGTGCAGCCACATAAGCATTTGCAATTGAACGCGCCAATGTGCGTACACGTAAAATATAACGCTGACGTTCTGTCACAGAAATCGCACCACGCGCATCAAGCAAGTTAAAGCTATGAGACGCTTTAACCACTTGCTCATACGCAGGAAGTGGAAGTTTTGCTTCGATTAAACGTGTTGCTTCAGTTTCATAGAAGTCGAAGAGTTCAAACAGTTTATCGACAGGTGCGTATTCAAAGTTATAAGTCGACTGTTCAACTTCATTTTGATGGAATACATCACCATAAGTCACTGTACCAAACTGACCTTTAGTCCAAACCAAATCGTAAACTGAGTCTACACCTTGCAAGTACATTGCAAGACGCTCTAAACCATAAGTGATTTCTCCAGTAACAGGGTAGCACTCAACACCACCGACTTGTTGGAAGTAAGTGAACTGAGTCACTTCCATGCCGTTTAACCATACTTCCCAACCTAAGCCCCACGCGCCAAGCGTTGGAGATTCCCAGTTGTCTTCTACGAAACGAATGTCATGTACCAACGGATCAATACCAATCGCTTTAAGCGAGTCAAGATACAGCTGTTGGATGTTGTCTGGGTTTGGCTTAAGTACCACTTGGAATTGGTAGTAATGTTGCAAACGGTTTGGGTTTTCACCATAACGACCGTCTTTCGGACGACGTGAAGGTTGAACGTATGCAGCGTTCCAAGTTTCAGGCCCTAATGCGCGTAGGAAAGTTGCAGTGTGGAATGTACCTGCACCCATTTCCATGTCGTAAGGCTGTAACACGACGCAGCCTTGCTCCGCCCAGTAGTTTTGTAAGGCAAGAATTAAGCCTTGGAAAGTATCAATATGCGATATGGCGCGACTCATGGTCTTCCACTTAAAATTAGAGAAAAATTGCGCTCAATTATAAGGACTTTAGCAGGGAGTGGCAAAGGTTAGTCCATAAATTTGTGCGGCCAACTCAATTGCTAAAAAGTTTGCATACTTGGAGCAGAACGACATCTGTAGTGTTCTTGCCTACATGTTGAAGTTTTTAATCAGATGGCAGGAAATCAACCTCAGTTGATTTCATTTTTACTTTAACTTTTGGCTTTTCAGTGGAGATATTTCATCTGAGATAATGAATAAATCTTTGAATCTCTGTATCACTATGTTATAAATGTTATGTTATAACATTTCAAGTGTAATGTATTGTCATAATAAGAGATGATCTCCATGAAAAACCAATTACCAAAGATCAGCATTTTGCTTTCAGCTATTTTACTGACAGCTTGTGGTGGTAGTGATAACAACAAATCAAATCAGAATAATCCGCCTGAAAAACCAACAACTGTGGTAAATCAAGAGGGGAGACTTTTGATCATCAATGATCAAGTCGATCGACCAGAATTGAGTTTATTCGATTTAGAACAGCAAAAAGTCATCGATGTTAAACAACTGAAGACGATGCCATTTGCGTTACATAGCAGTCCCAGTTCACGTTATGGCATCTTGATGGATCGAGTTGGTGGCACTGTTAATTTTTATGACAGCGGTTTAAGTGATAAGGGAACTGCTTCACCTCAGTTATTGAACTTCCAACTCAATGGTGCTGCACCTACGCATTATCGGAATTTTAATGGTCAGGCTGCTATTTTTTATGATGGTAGCGAGACTGAAACATCAAAATTTGATGTATTTACAGATGCAGGAATCGCTTCAAAAAATGTGGCATCCCAAAAGCTGCCATTTAAACATCATGGTGTAGCTGAACCGTTGGGTGAGTATGTATTGAGTTCATATTCAGGATCAGGCGAAACATTAGCAAGTGTGGTGAGAAATTACGAACTGCATGGTGATCATTTCCATGGTCAAAATAATTTAGAAAATACGTGTCCAGGTTTGCACGGGGCTTCATCGGTTAAAGGTTATAGTGCATTTGGCTGTGAAGACGGCGTATTGCTTGTCGAGCATGGTGTTGCAGGTCTTTTTAAAGACTCGAAGATTAAGTTGGACGTTCGTATTGGTACAGTCGTTGGCCAAGCCAATGCGCAAGAGCTAGTTGGATTGGCATCCGCTACACCTGATTTATTCATTATCAATGGTGCAAATAAGTTGGTTCAACAAATTCCATGGACTGAGAAAGATACCAATGTGAAACGTCTTCAGCAGACGTATAGCCAATCTGGCGATTATTTCGTGATACTCGATTCATTGGGGCAATTGGTGATTTTAGATACTGAGTCTTGGACAGTGAAACATCGTATTCAAGTGATTGAGCAAGGTTCAGAAGCGATAGAGAAGGCAGCGCTGATTGCGCATGGTCAGCAAGATCGTGTTTTCATCAATAATGTGGTGACGAAACAGATTCATGAGATTGATTTGAAATCGGCCAAGATTGAACGCAGTATCAAGCTAGATGCCGTACCACAAAAATTCACTTGGTTGGGTGTTGCAAAATAAATAAAAGACTGGCTTTGAATCGACAAGAAAAAAGCACGATATCGTGCTTTTTTCTTTTTTGAACATTTTTTAAATTAGCTAAAGAACCAATAGATAAATAGTGACACAATGAAAATACACATTATATTCAGGACGAATCCGACTTTCATCATTTCAGACTGTTGAATATGTCCGGTACCAAATACGATGGCATTTGGTGGTGTCGCAACAGGAAGCATAAATGCACAAGAAGCACCAATGCCGATCACAATAACTAAAATTTCCTTGGGCATACCCATTTGATCGGCAATCGCTGCAAAGACTGGTACTAACAGTGCAGCAGATGCAGTGTTACTGGTGAATTCAGTCAAGAAGATAATGAACGTAGCAACGACGAAAATAATGAGGAGTGGGGAGGCATCACCAAAGGCATTGGCTAGGGTTTGACCAAGCACCAATGAACTGCCTGAATCTTTTAAAATTGCACTGAGGGTTAAACCACCGCCAAATAAAAATAAAACGCCCCAATCCGTATTTTCAGCGACTTGTTTCCATGTTGCAGTACCGATAATCACGACCAAGCATGCTGCTAACACAGCAATCCAGGTATCAGGTTGAGTGATACCAAAAGTATCGGTGAGCTTTTTACTGAAGATCCAAGCGATAGCTGTGCAGACAAACAATATCATTGTTGCAATTCGAGTTCCTGTCCAAGGGATATCCTCAGTCACAAATTGGACTTTATGGTTGAGCTTAGGTCTAAGTACCAGATAGAGACTCAAGAGCATGGCAGGTAAAATGAGCAGCATCATCGGTAAACCGATTTTCATCCAATCTGCAAAATCATAGTCTAAAGCCTTAGCCGCGATTGCATTTGGTGGAGAGCCAACCATGGTCCCTAAGCCACCAATACTTGCAGAATAGGCAATACCTAACAGGATAAAAACAAATGTTTTTCGATCTCGACTGACATCTAAATGTGAAAGTAAACCAAGGGCAAGTGGAAGCATCATTGCTGCAGTCGCCGTATTTGAAATCCACATAGATAAAAGTGCTGTTACAGCAAAAATCGCTATTACAGAGATGCCGAGATGACCACCAGACATAGAGATGATCCACATCGCAATTTTTTTATCGAGCTTTTGAATATGCAGCGCGGTCGCTAATGCGAAGCCACCAAAAAATAAAAAAATCACAGGATCTGCAAATGTAGCTAATGCCGCTTGTGTTGTGATTGGTATAAGCTCATCGCCTTTAGCCATAGGCATCGCGAGAAGAACCGCGAGTACGGGTACCAATAGGGCGGTAATCGTGATATGGATGGCCTCAGTCAGCCATAAAATGCCGATAAAGCAAAGTAATGCCAACCCTTTATTGGCGTTTTCATCATAGGGTAAGACTTGATAGAGTCCATAAGAAATAAAAGCGGCGATCAGTATCAACACCCAACCTTTGATGAGCCCTTTTGGCATCATGTTGGTTGGGGTCGCGAGTTGTTCCGTCATATTCGCTCCTTTTGAATGTCGCTATAGGTTTTATAGTTGCATGTATTAAACTTCTTAATTCTGAAGAATGAATATCCTTATCACTTTTCAAAATATACTATTTAAACAATGAAATCGATTGTTCTAATAAATTATAGCTTTGCCACAGGGCTTGAATACCGAGCAAAAGTAATAGGATCAATACTGTATTTTTAAAAAACTGTTGAGAGATGTGTTGCCTGATCCGTCCTCCGATCCATACCCCAAATATTGCAAAAACACAGATCAACATGACTAAAAGTTGTTGATGCTTATCAATATTGACCAAAATTGGGTAAAGTAGAAGGAGTTGTATCAATTTGCTGGCGATAAAGCTTAAATTACTCACGATCACAATATCGGTTTTACTCAGCTGACAGCTGAGTAAATACATCATTAGAAATGGTGCCATTGCATTGGTAGCACCACCGATAATGCCTGCTAACAGACCGAATATCAGCATATTGAGCACTGACGGGCTGACGGTGAATGAATGTTGTCGTAATTGATCAATCACATACAGTACCATCACCATGCCAAGTAAAAGCTTTAAATAACCTTCATTGAGCCACAATAAAAGTTTCACCCCAAGCAGACTGCCAACTAAGCTACTTAGAATAAGGGGAAAAAATCTTATGCTGTAGTGTTGAATGCTCTGCCATATTGAATACTGAGGGTGAGCAGTTAGCAGAATTAAATTTAAAATGAGACAGGGAAGAATGACCAAAGTGACAGCGAGGCTGAGCGGGAGTTGAGTAGAGAGTACGGCGGTACTCATCATGGGAAAGCCGAAACCGCTCAGGCCATGTAATAATGCGGCCAGTGCGCATAGCCACAATACCATCCATTCCGACTGTGCCATTGATTGTCCATATTTATTGTTTTGTTCAAGTTAGCGCTATTTTGAGAAAGATGCAAAATGAGAATAAAAAAAACACGATAATTGGGGGAAATTATCGTGTTAAAAAACTCACCCGAGGTTGTGTGGGTGATTGAGGGTAAACTCAAGTTAAAGCGGTGATCTGTCCTGATGTACAGTGCGCATTGGACGATCATAAGTATTTGAATGTTCGTGCTGAACTTTATTTTTTGGCATCACTAACCAAAGCACTAAGTACACTAAAATTCCTGGAAATGCAGCGCTCATCACTGACACTAGAACAAAAATAATTCGTAATAAATTCGCATTCCAACCAAAACGTTCAGCAATACCGCCCATCACACCAGCAATCATGTTAGAGCGGTTTGAGCGATATAAACCAACATTGGCCATTGAGTTCTCCTTTAGAACCTAAAATAGTCATGAAATAGACTTCGCAATTTTTCTTTAACGTTTGTCTATACATTTTATATGGAGAATAATTTTTAGTTTTAAAGGAGATTATTCAAAAAATATCGTAATTTTATGTAATGAAAAAGATAAAACCTTGATGTGGTATAGGTTCTGCATAAATAGTCAGATCAGTCTAATACTTGTATATCCCTATTTTATAAGGATAATATTTTTATACATCGCAATTTATGAAATGGCTCAAGATATAAAATGATGAATTTAAATTTTAAAGTTCATTCAATCTCAATGTTCAGCATTATCGCCATCATGAATATTGCACTTGCGGCATGTAGCCAGAATGAATCGCCACATATTGAACACATCAACCAAATTCAGGAGTCGCATACGCCTGAGTCTTCTAACTCATTAACGAATGTCGCAGGTAAGGCACGGCCTCCAGTTCAAGAGAATGCGGATACAACACCGCAGTCTGTTGCTAAAGAATGGCAGAAATTTGTAGGTCGTTACCAAACCACCATGCAATGTGATGATGGCTTTGCTCGTTGTGATAAGGGTGAAGCTGAGTTTATTATCAATTTATTGGCTGATGGCACAGCTCATCGTATTTTTATGCATCGTGGTAAGGTTGAATTTACAACGCAACGTCAATATCGCCAAGATCGTTGGTTGTATGATCCGCATCACCATCAAATCATTATTTTGAGAGAGAGTGGGGTTCAGTTTTTTTACGATTTGGATGAGCAGGGTAATATGGTCATGGATCTTGATAAAATTGCCAATGCAACGGAAGTGAACCAAACTTTCTTTAAAGACAATCCGCTTCCGTCACGTGCATATACTTTGCAACGTCAAAAGCTTTGAAGATATAAGAATTGATCCTCTATGAGGGTAGCTTGTATTATATTGCAGGCAATAAAAAAGCCTTTCAAGATGAAAGGCTTTTTTAAGAATCTGGTGGGTCGTCCGCGACTCGAACGCGGGACCAACGGATTAAAAGTCCGCTGCTCTACCAACTGAGCTAACGACCCATAGGGGTTTCAAAATAAGTGGTGGGTCGTCCGCGACTCGAACGCGGGACCAACGGATTAAAAGTCCGCTGCTCTACCAACTGAGCTAACGACCCATCTCGTTTTGATGTTGCGTATTTTAGCAAGTTATTTGAGTAGCGCAAGTAAAAAATATAAAACTTTGTTACGTTTGGCTAGAAATGACACAATTTCGTGTTTTCTAGCCAAAAAACAATCGATTTTAGCTTAAAAACGATATTTATACTGTTCAATATTTTTCAGAATCTCTTCATTTAAATCGCAATATGCATCTTCATTTGGTAATAAAACCAAAATACGATCTGAAGTTTTGTCTGGAAAATAAGCTTCTTCCTTTAACTTACTCTTTTGATATTTAAATGTTCCTGTAGTTTCGAGTGTTTTCTGTACACGTAAGAACACTGGAACTGCATAGCTAGGCAAAGACTTCTTAAAGAACTGAGCCATATCGGATAAATCTTGCTCATTTAGTTCAGCACCTTCTGCTAAAGTGATGGCTGCCATACCTGCACGACCGTTAGTATTTGGAATCTCAACGCCGTATACCACTGCTTCTGTGATCTTTTCATAGTCACTACAAATATTTTCAACCTCAGTTGTAGAGACATTCTCACCTTTCCAGCGGAAGGTATCACCGAGACGGTCAACAAATTGAGCATGGCGGCACCCGATATCTCGCACGAGGTCACCTGTGATGAAATAAGAATCTCCTTTGGTAAAAACATCATGCATGATCGAGGATTTATTCTTTTCTGGATCGGTATAACCATCAAAGGGCGAGCGATTGGTAATTTTACCAATCAATAAGCCTGTTTCACCTTTTTTGACTTTAATACAATGACCTTTTGCATCACGAATAGGAGCTTCTTTTTCCTTGTCGTATTGGATAATGGCATAAGGAATAGGAGAGAAACCTACGGTATTGTCGAAGTTTAAAATATTGGAAAAGCCGACATTGCCTTCACTTGAAGCATAAAGTTCGAGTACTTCTTCAATGCCAAAGCGATTTTTAAATTTATCCCAAATATTTGGACGCATGCCGTTACCAATCATCTTGGTGACGCGATGATTGCGATCTTGGTGTGATTCAGGTGCATCTAGAAGATAGCGACATAGCTCACCAACATAACCAATTGCTGATGCATTAAATTTTTGAACATCTTTCCAAAAAGAAGAGGTTGAGAACTTACGACGAATCGCTAGTGTCGAACTACCAGCAATTACACCACACCAGCACACTACCATGCCTGTAGCATGATAAAGCGGTAAAGTGACATACATAACGTCATCTTTATTTAGATTGAGGACATGACCATATGTGCCATACGCTAACATCCAACGACTATTGGTAAAGACTACGGCTTTTGGTAAACCTGTTGTGCCAGACGTATAGATGTAGAATAAGCCGTCAGCACCAGTCACCTTATGTGTTTCAGCTAGATTATCTTTAGATTCAGATAAAATTTCTTGTGCAAGATTATGATAGCCTTCAGGTGCTTGACCAGCATTTTGGCGTGTATTTTGATCAGCAAACCAATAGAGCTTATCTTTTGCGACAGTCAGTTGTTCGCGTACTTCATCGACAGCTTCACGGCATTCTTCACCGACAATTACGCCGATTGGTTTAACCAAATTAATACTATGGGTAAGTACCTTACCTGTTTGAGACGTATTGACGAGCGCTGAAACAACCCCAATTTTTGCAAGACCAATGACGGTGGCAATAAGTTCACTACGGTTTTCAACAATAACCGCAATCACATCACCTTTTTTTGCACCCTTAGTGATGTAGTAGTGTGCAATTTGGTTTGCCCAATCATTTAGTTGTTGGTAGGTATATTTCTGATCTTCACATAACAGCGCAATACCTTGAGGATTTTTTTGCGCTGCACGCTCAAAAGCGAGGGCAAGACCTGCTGGCGTTTTAGGAGTACGTAAATAAGCCTGTTTGAGCCCGACAAGAATATTTGGCAACTTCGTGACCAAATGTGGGAGTCGTGCTGCTACGTCTTTGATTCCAATGAGATCGTTTTGATAAGTCTGGCTCATACTGGTCCTATTTTTTGTGATATTCCGTTTAGTCTTTAATTTTTCGCAAGTTTTTTACTTGGTTTTGTCACTGAATATCTTATCCATTTTGAAAAAATGATCAATTCTGAACAGGATTTTTCAGTCAAAACTTTAAAGACCATAACAAAAAAACCTAGCCACCGTAATGACTAGGTTTGTCAAAAGCTAATGTAGTTTAAGCAAATTACTCAGCTGATGGGGTTGCTTTTTTTGGTGGGCGACCACGAGGGCGACGCGGACGAACAGGTTTGTCTTCTTCCTGCTGTTCTGCATCATCCTTATCTGCTTCAGCTTGTGCAGATTTATCCTCAGCACTTACGGCAACTTCCGCCACTTCAACTTTCGCAGTTTCTGCTTCTGTAGACGCAACTTCAGTTGATTCTGAAGATTTTTCTTCAGGTTGCTGTTGTGAAGAAGTTTGAACTTTTTCTTCAGTCTTCACTTCAGATTGAGTCACTTCAGCTGTCTGTGTTGCTGTTTCTTGATGTGCAACTTCAGATGTTGCATCAGCTGCTTGTGGAGCATCCGTAACAGGTGCTTCAACTTTCACGGCTTCTTGTGCTGCAACTTCTTCAAGGCGCGCTTGTTTTGCTTGCTCTGCTGCAAGTTTTGCAAGACGACGACGCTCACGTGGATCGTTTGCAACACGCTTATCAGACACTGGTTTTGGAGGTGTTAAGTCCAACACAGGTGCAGGCTCTTTTTCAGCTGGAGCTTGTTGAACAGCGACATCACGTGTTACTGGTTTTTTCTCAGTAGCAGGTTCAGCAGATTGAGTATTTAAACTCGCTGCATACTGTTCAGTGAACTTTTGCAATGCGCGATTGAAGGTTGGAATTAATCCAAACTGCTCAATCAATACAGAGCAATCCGCACCATAAACATGTTGAATTAAGCTTAAAACCGTATGTTGTGCTAAAGCTGGCACTTGTGAAGGGCGAAGCTTCGGCGCATCTGATTTTGCTTTCTGGTCATGTTGATGCTTGTTACGACGACGTTGACGTGGGTCGTTACTTGCACGTTGTGGTGCTTGTTGAGGTTTAACCTCAGCTTCAATGACAGGTTCATCAACCGTAATTTCCACTTGAGGTGCTGACACTTCAGCGTCTGTCACAACAGGTGCTGGAGCAGTTGCTACAGGTGCTGCTACTTCAGGCGTTAATGCAACAATCTCACTTTGTGCTTGATCAACATTAACCACTAACGCTGTTTTAAGCTCATCATTACGAGGTACATCAATTAAATCAACTTTAACTTGAGCTTCTGGAGCAACAGGTGCTGAAGATTGCTCTTGATTTAATACACTTTGATCGCGGTGACGATTTGGACGTTGTGGACGTTGTGCATTACGGTCACGACGTGGCACAGCTTGTTCAGTTTGTGCTTCGAAAGCCGTCTCGTTTTGTTGAGGGCGCTTTTGATGACGTTTCTGATCACGCTGTTCTTGGCGTTGCTCATGACGGTTTTCATTGCGTGACTCATGACGATTGTCTTGACGTTGTTCATGGCGAGGTGCCTGTACAACTTCTTCAATCACATGTTGATCTGCGTTAACTTCGCGTGTGTCACGTTGCTTATTGCGATTTTTCTTATTATGACGTTGTGGACGCTCGTCTTTTTCAGCTTGACGTTCTTGGTCGCGTGTATCATTTTTCGCAACAGGCGTATGTGAAATATACGCATTTGTTTCAACTGGTGCAGATGCTTCAATTGCCACAGGTGTCACAGGTGCAATTTGACCGAATTGACCACGACTTACGGCACCACCGTTCACCATTTGTTCAATTGCAGCCGCTGCAGAATTGGCTGTACGAGATTGATCAATCGTACTCGCTTGTTTTTGAACAAACAGATTTTCTAACCATGCGCATGGGCTAGTTGCTGGAGCAGCTACTGCTGGGGCAGTTTTTTGCGCTACCGCAGGTTGTGTAGCATTTTGGTTATTTTTATGACGCTTATTGCCTTTTTCCTGCGTTACAGGGGCATGCGTAGGTTGAGCTGTATGCTCTTCTTCTAAGTGCCATTCTGAAGACTCATAACCCAACTCTTTTTCACTAGAACGAGTCGCTTCAGTACGTTCATAGCTGGTTGGTGCAAAGCCTTCCGGATTATACGAGATTTCGTAATGTGGCGTTTCTAAATGCGGGTGTGGGAGTACAGTCACACGTACATTTGAAGTTTGCTCCAAATACACGAGGCTATGACGTTTTTCATTGAGAAGGAATGCTGCAATTTCAACAGGAACTTCTACTTGAACTTCACCTTGACGCTCACGAAGTGCAATTTCTTCAACTTTACGCATGATCGAAAGTGAAAGAGAGCGTAAGTCACGAACCATACCTGTGCCATGACAACGTGGACATACATAGCCAGTCGCTTCTTCTAAAGAAGGACGTAAACGTTGGCGACTCATTTCCATTAAGCCGAAACGAGACAATTGACCGAACTGGATACGTGCACGATCACTTTGAGTTGATTCACGCAGTTTCGCTTCAACCATACGTTGATTACGTTCTTTGGTCATATCAATGAAGTCAATCACGACCAGACCACCGATATCACGTAAGCGAAGTTGGCGAGCGATCTCTTCTGCTGCTTCTAAGTTAGTACTAAGCGCAGTTTCCTCTACATCGTGACCACGAGTAGATTTTGCAGAGTTAATATCGATCGAAACCAATGCTTCTGTTTGGTCAATGACAATTGAACCACCAGAAGGAAGTTTCACTTCACGCTCGTAAGCTGTTTGAATTTGACTTTCGATACCAAAATGAGCAAATAAAGGCTCATTCAAAGTATATGTTTTTAACTTGTCTAATTGGTTCGGCATCACGGCTTTAACAAAGTTATAGGCTTCGTTATAAGCTTGTTCAGAATCAATTAAAATTTCTGCAACATCATCACGTAAATAGTCGCGAATTGCACGAGTAACTACACCAGCTTCCTGATGAACCAACATTGGAGAAGGGCCAGAATTTGCTGTACTTTGGATGCGTGCCCAAAGATCGAGAAGGTGCTGAAGATCAAGTTGAAGCTCTTCTTGTGAGCGACCGATCCCTGCAGTACGTACAATCACGCTCATCCCACGAGGTACATTTAAAGACGCCAACATTTCTTTCAATTCTTCACGAACTGAACCAGAAATTTGACGACTAATACCACCACCTTTCGGGTTGTTTGGCATTAAGACCAAGTAACGACCAGCAAGGGAAATAAAAGTTGAGAGAGCAGCGCCTTTGTTGCCACGTTCCTCTTTTTCAACTTGAACTAAAAGTTCAGTACCTTCAGTGATTAACTCACGAATGTTTGAAGTTTGACGAGGGTCAGCTTTGTAATATGAGTTTGCGATTTCACGCATTGAAAGGAAGCCTTGACGGCCTGCACCATATTCTACAAACACAGCTTCAAGAGATGGCTCAACGCGAGTCACATGACCTTTGTAGATATTGGCTTTCTTTTGTTCACGAGTACGATTTTCTAAATCGAAATCGTAAAGACGGTGACCAGTGATGAGTGCAACGCGAACTTCTTCGGCATGTGTTGCATTGATCAACATACGTTTCATGGGTGTAACACCTAATAGTGATACACAAGCAAAACATCGCGATTTACGTAGCGAACATCAACCCGCATGGATCAATTCCTAGATCACCATAATTAGATTGATCTAAGTGTATTACCGGCCTTTATTGATGGGCTTCGGTATTTTGATTCACGTATTGATGATGGCAATACGGCTTTAATCCTGTCACTGATTAAAGAAGCCTGAACATTCACTGGCGGACTAACGGTGCATTGGATGTTCGTTACTTTCACTGTCACATTGCTCGAAGATCATCTCTTCAATTTTTTGATAGAGTGTCTTGATACGGAATTATCGTCGTATCTTTACAAATTGTGCAGATCCAATGCATCTAACGTTATAGCCTGAATGAGAAATCAGGTTGCGACCATTCTGATGTGTATCAGTTAACGTTTAAAAACCAACATAATTTGTTGGCGACATATTTTTTTAAACAAACTGATTTATGTGCAAAAGCACAATTAAACGCAACAGTTTGTCTTTTTGCCGATATAATAAGCCTTCGGCGTTGGCATATTCTTTTGGGACCATTCCGAGTTTATGCTAAACAAAAATTTAGTTTGAATTTCAAAATTTTGAAATCTCTAAACAAATGTTCACTTACGGCGGTATCCGTGCGCTGACTATAGCAAACCTTAGATCATCTGCCTATGGGCTACACAGACATTTCTAGTCAATTGGGTAGTCTAAATGATCAGTTTTTAATCGAATTTAGTATTTTTTTAGGTCAACGTAACTGTATGAATTCTACGCAAGAATGGCAAAGCGTCACTTGGTTTGAAGTGGATGAGCACCAATTGGGGCAACGCATCGACAATTTTCTATTCGCTCGTCTTAAAGGAGTACCGAAAAGTCGAATCTATCGTTTAATTCGTGAAGGTCAGGTGCGGGTCAACAAAAAGCGTGTGAAAGCGGAAACTAAATTGAATATTGGCGATCAAATCCGTGTTGCACCGATTCGTTATGAACAAAAAGATGAATCTCAAGCTCCAGTATCAGACAAAGTCGCGCAGGGCTTGTTAAGCCGTGTGATTTATGAAGATGAAGGTCTTTTAGTGGTGAACAAACCTTCTGGGATTGCGGTGCACGGTGGAAGTGGTGTTGCGTATGGCTTAATTGAAGGCTTACGCGCAGCGACAGGGAAAAAATATTTAGAATTGATCCATCGTATTGACCGTGATACTTCAGGCTTGGTGATGATTTCTAAAAAGCGGAGCGTGTTAAAAACACTTCAAGATATGCTTCGTGAACACAAGATTCAAAAAACTTATGCTGCTGTGGTGAAAGGCCAAGTAACACTAGATTCCCAATTAATCGATGCACCATTACATCGCTATGAGCTAGCCAATGGTGAACGTCGAGTGCGTGTATCTAAAGAAGGAAAGCCTTCAAAAACCCAATGGAAGGTAGCAGAACGCTTTATGCATGCATCACTCGTGTATGCATCACCGCTTTCTGGTCGTACACATCAAATTCGCGTACATGGACTCAGTATTGGTCATCCCTTGGTGGGTGATGAAAAGTACGGGCATGAGACGGAATATCGTGGACCTAAACCACGTCGTTTATGTTTACACGCAATGCGCTTAGAGATTCCAGGATATCCAGTAATTGAAGCACCCTTGCCTGAGGATATGCAAAGTTTGGTTGCACAACTTCGCGCACAAAAAGCGGATAAACCTGTAGTGCAGTCTCAACAAGACTGATTGCGTCTCAGTGGTTGTGTAAAGATTGAATCGTTGTGTCATGACGAGGTCATGCAACGATGGGATCTTAATATGTCACGATGATATTTAAGTGGCATCTGCCCGATCAAAATTAGGATACAAAATATGACATCAGCGGTAAAACTCATTATTTTTGATTGGGATGGCACCTTATTTGATTCAGTGGGTCAAATTGTTGAAAGTTTAAAATTTGCAGCCAAACAATTTAATCAACCTTTGACTGATGAGGATGCTAAAAGCATTATTGGCTTAGGATTACCTGAAGTAGCGCAGGTTTTATTTCCTCAGGTTCCTGATTTACACGAGGCAATTTTACAGTCTTATTCAGCGCATTATGTTGAGTACTCGAAACATGATCGTTGGTTTGATGGTGTGGCTGAAATGTTGCATGATCTCAAAGAGTCAGGTATTCATTTGGCTGTTGCGACAGGAAAAAGTCGTAAGGGGCTAGATCGAGTACTGGGGCAAACTCAGAGTGTGAGTTTGTTTTCAGCGACACGTGCAGCCAGTGAAACAAAATCAAAACCAGATCCGTTGATGTTGGCTGAAATTTTAGCCGAAACTGGTTTTAATGCAGATCAAGCGATAATGGTAGGAGATACTTCATACGATCTTGAAATGGCATTGAATATTCGTATGCCAAGTGTAGGGGTGACGTATGGCGTTCATGTACCTGAGGTACTACAGCAATATCATCCACTTGCGGTCGTGGATTCCATTGATGAATTACATCAACTTTTAAAAAATTTGATTAATCAGTCAGTTGCTTGCTAAATCACATCGATAAAAAACCCGCTCAATTCAGCGGGTTTTTGATTCACGTTGAACTTTGATTAAAGTCTAAATAAAAGACTTTTGAAAGTAACTCCATAAATTTTTGCACAGCAATACCAGTGGCATTCTTGCGATAACTTACAAAGAGATCAAGCGAAGGTAGCTCTACATCGAGTGGACGAGTCACACTATTTTCCAAGAGAAGTGGCATAATATAGCCAGGAAGAATCGTACACCCTAAGCCAATACCAATAGAGTTAATGTTAAACAAGATATTGTCAGCTTTTTGAACAATTTTAAAAGAAATGCCATTTTGTTCAGCAAAGCCTAAAATGGTGTCATGCAGGGTCTTAGATTGCTCATCTGAAGGGATCACAAAATCAATGCCATCAAGCGCTTTTACAGGAATACGATCGTACTTTGCCAAAGGGTGATCTTTAGGCAGAATAAAAACTAAAGGCTCACGGAGTACAAAGCGACTGTCGATCTCTTCAGAATCTAAACGTTGACGAGTAAAAGTAATGTCCAATTCACCTTTCTTTATGCCTTTGAATTGCTCAATATTATTTAAGCTTTGTAATTCAATTTTTAATTCGGGATTTTGAACACGTAAGTTAGGTAATACATAAGGAAAGATTTTCATTTCTGCAACTGGCACAAAACCAATGCGTAGCATTTTTTGTTTTGCTTTAGACACTTGGCGCGCCATATTAATTGCTTTTTCTGCTTGAGCAATGGTGAGTCTCGCCTGTTCCAGAAACACAGCGCCTTCTTCGGTCAATTCAACTTTTCGTTTGGTTCGATTTAGTAAACGCACACCAACATCTTCTTCTAAATCTTTGATTTGTTGGCTGAGTGAAGGCTGTGCTGTGTAGAGCTTAAGTGCAGCTTTGCTAAAATTAAGCTCTTCTGCAACTGTAATAAAATAGCGCAAATGCCGTAATTCCATATAGCCTTCCAGAGAATAATCTAAAAAATGTCTTAATGTTGCTAAAGATGAGTATAAGTGAAATTGATCAATAAGTAGATGTATTTTGGTATTTAGTTAGTGAATGAAGCATTTTTTTGTATTTTAAAATTTACATGCATTTAATTTCTTACTTAGATAGAAATTTTAGATTTCAAGATCGAACTCTCATCGTGAATGAGTGACTGATTTGTATAGGTTTAGAAAAGATTGTATCTATTAAAGTTGAAACCAATTGTTTCGGCTTTAAGTCTATGAAAAATAATAATGTAGAGAAAAGTACGTTGAAGCTTTGGGAGATCAGTTGTTCAGCGTTAAGTCACATCCTAAACAAAATTTAACTTCCTCTATTTAAGATTTCTGTGGGTGATTAAAAAAACATCAAAAATCAGAAAAAAACAACAAAATCATAAACAAAAAGAAAGTCTGAGTTGTATATGATGAATAATAGAGGGATGATTGGTGTTCTATTTCACAATTTATTGATGAAATTATAACCACTTCATGGGAATTGAGATTGATGTTGTCTTAAATGAAACACGAACAGTGTATCTTTTAAAAACATAATTTAAAAATGCGAATAGATGATGAACATAATCTATTTATATAACTGAATAATCAACTATTTCAAAATCGCTTCGGTTTAAGGTGCTTACATTTATTATGTCTAATTTGACTGATATTCCAACGACGACTTCGAGTAATCCAGAGTCTACACTTGTTGTTGGACGGAAGCCGCAAGATTCTAATCTGCACTATCAACTAAAGACTGAAGATTGTATTCGGCATGTGTGGTTTAAACCAAAACTTAAATTGGTTTCACTGGATCACCATAATGGGCAAAGATTCGTTAATCAGGAACCACGTCCTGCACAGCTCAACCAATGGAATTTATATAAATGGTTGATGGCTCGTAAAAGCTTTACCTGGCAAGGTGATTTCGCGAAAGAGCAACAGGACTTTATTCAAACCAAACGTGCTAAGCCTGAGGCTCGTCCGCATGCAGATTTAGAAGATTGGCAAGTATGGTTTGTTGGTCATGCTACGGTTTTAATTCAAATTGGTCCATATAACTTCTTAACCGACCCTGTATGGGCGGATTATGTAAGCCCAAAGCACGGGAGTGGACCGAAACGTGTTATCCCAGCAGGGATTGCACTTGAAGATTTACCACAGATTCACGCAGTATTACTCAGTCATAATCACTATGATCATATGGATTTAGCGAGTTTGAATTGGCTACATCAAAAATTTGCTATGCCGATCTATACAGGTCTAGGAAATGCAGCCTATTTGCCGAAAGCATTTCATGTGATTGAGATGGATTGGTGGCAGTCTGCCTTATTCAAAGATTTTAAAATTGTCTACACGCCTGCCCAACATGGTTCTGGTCGAGGGCTTCGTGATCAAAACCTTGCATTATGGGGTGGTTTTTCAATTTTATCTGAGCATAGTCATTGTTACTTTGCTGGTGATACAGGCTATGCACAACATTTTAAAGAGATTCACCAGCGCTTAGGTGCACCAAGGATTGCTTTACTGCCAATCGGTGCATATGAACCAAGAGTATTGATGCAATATCTACATATGAATCCTGCTGATGCATTCCAAGCACATAAAGATTTACACGCAAAACGTTCACTAGCGATTCACTATCGTACTTTTCAGTTAACAGATGAAGATCGGAATCAACCTGAGTTGGATCTGCACCAAGCGATGAAAAATGCATCTAAATTTATCAGTCCGTTTTATTGTATTCGGGAAGGTAAAAAACTAATTGTTTGAATAAAAAAACCGCTGATAACAGCGGTTTTTTTATGGAGATATTAATTAAAGTAAGCCAGGATTTCCTTGTGCTGGGTCAGTTGCACGTGCAGCCTGTGCATCAGCTACGGTCATGCCTAATGCTTTTGCAACACCCTCGCCATATGCTGGGTCACAAGCATAGCAGTTACGAATATGACGATACTTAATGAAATCTAATGCATCGCCCATTGCTGCGGCTGTATTGTCAAATAAAGCCTGTTTTTGCTGATCATTCATGAGATTGAATAATGCGCGTGGTTGACTGAAATAGTCATTGTCATCTTCGCGGTAATCCCAAAAATCTGCCGCACCAGAAATTTTTAATGGTGGCTCTTTATATTGTGGCTGTTCCTGCCATTGGCTGAAACTATTTGGTTCATAGTGTGGCAAAGCACCATAGTTACCATCAGTACGACCTTGACCATCGCGACGGTTTGAGTGAACAGGGCAACGTGGTGCATTCACTGGAATTTGATAATGGTTAACACCAACACGGTAGCGTGCAGCATCTGCATAGTTGAACAGACGTGCTTGAAGCATACGGTCAGGTGAGAAGCTGATGCCTGGCACTAAGTTACTTGGGGCAAAGGCAGCTTGTTCTACGTCTTGGAAGTAGTTTTCAGGGTTACGATTAAGTTCGAATTCACCGACTTCGATCAAAGGATAGTCCCCTTTAGGCCATACTTTGGTTAAGTCAAATGGGTGATATGGAACTTTCTCTGCATCTAGCTCAGGCATGATTTGGACGTACATTTTCCATTTCGGGAAATCACCACGTTCAATCGCATCAAATAAGTCAGTTTGAGAGCTTTCGCGATCTTTCGCAATAATCGCTTCAGCTTCTGCATCAGTTAAATTCTTAATGCCTTGTTGCGTGCGCATATGGAATTTAACCCAGAAGCGTTCGTTGTTGGCATTGATAAAACTGAAGGTATGGCTACCAAAACCATGCATGTGACGGTAACCATCTGGGATACCTCGGTCTGACATGACAATCGTCACTTGATGTAATGCTTCTGGAAGTAAAGTCCAGAAATCCCAGTTGTTGGTTGCACTACGTTTGTTGGTTTTAGGATCGCGTTTAACTGCTTTGTTTAAGTCAGGGAACTTACGCGCATCACGTAAGAAGAAAACTGGAGTGTTATTACCTACTAAATCCCAGTTACCTTCTTCAGTGTAAAATTTCATTGCGAAACCGCGGATATCACGTTCAGCATCTGCTGCACCACGTTCGCCAGCAACTGTAGAGAAGCGCACAAAAATATCGGTTTTTTTACCGATTTCAGAGAATAATTTAGCGCGAGTATATTGCGTAATATCATGGGTAACAGTGAAGGTACCAAATGCCCCAGAACCTTTCGCGTGCATACGACGCTCAGGAATCACTTCACGAACGAAGTTACCTAGTTTTTCATTCAGCCATAAATCTTGTGCAAGTAAAGGACCACGTGCACCTGCTGTCATACTGTTTTGGTTGTCTACTACAGGAGCACCAGCATCAGTTGTTAAGTGGGTGACAGGACATTTTTTTGAGTCATCGCTCATATTCATTCTCCATTTATAATATATGTCTTTCTTGATGGTTGGCTGAGCATTCACTTTTATAAGATCTAGCGCTTCCAATACCAGAGACATGAACCGTTTTGTTCGATCATTCTAAAGCAACATTGTGACAAGAATGTGTGTTTTATTGAGTTTACAAATTCATCATAAATCATGATGCGTTCAATTGGAGAGTTTAATTTGTAAATAAAATTCCAATTACCCTCATATAAATTAAGGGTTTATTTGAATATTCACCAATAGAATATTTGGTTCAGGTTAAAAGGATTTAACGATGATTTACAGTAAGGTTTTGGTTGTGCAATTCTTGGATATGAATCATAAGTTTGGTTGTTTAAGTGTTTGAATCTTACTGTCATGAAGCATTGCATGATTACTTCATGACGGCGATTAACTTAAGAATCTTTGTTAAACATCAAGCACAATGATTGGTGAGCGAGCTACAGTGTTGCATAGGGTAATGCGATGTTGAATAGTGGATGAGTCAACTTCTAACTGAGTTTGACCTTCCAATTTAGTGCATACACAGGCTTTGCATAAACCTTGTTGACAACCGCTTGGCAGTTTCAGTCCAGCTTGACGCGCGGCTTCAAGTAAAGTGACATTCCCTTCAATGTCGATACTTGAATTACTCTTTTTGAAAATCACTCGACGTGTAACCCCATCAGGCTCAAAACTGAGAGGAGCAGGTTTAAAATTTTCTGTGTGAAATGCTGCTGCTTTAACGCCTGCTTGAATAAGTTGTTGGCGAGCAGAATCGATTAATGCTTGAGGGGCGCAGGCATATACGTGTTGGCATTTAAAATCTCGAATATAAGCTTGGAAAATTTCAAGACTAAAACGTCCTTGTCGTAAATCAGATGCCGACTCGTTCTGAACTTTGGAGCAGATGAAGTGAACATTCAAATTTGAATACTTCGCGATTTGACGAATCTCATTTTCAAACAAAATAGAATTTTCATCATGGTTAAAGTAAAACAAATGAGCTTCAGCTTTACTTTCGATACGCTGATATTTTCTTAACATACTTAAAATTGGTGTAATACCGACTCCTGCTGCGATAAAGATTAACTTCGGCGGAAGGGTGTCTAAAACAAAATCAGGTGTAGATTGTGGTGGACTTACAATCGTCACCTTTGTATTTACAGGAACATGATCATGAATATAGTGAGAAACGATGCCCGCAGGTGTACGTTTCACTGCTATTTCAAAATAGCCATCTGCGCTTTGGCTTTCATGCAATAAGCTGTATTGACGAATATAAGTTTGCCCATTTATTTCAAAGCTTAATGAAATAAATGCACCTGCCTGCCATTTTAAATGTTCCCAGCCTTGAGGCTTGCTCATTTTGAGTGTTTTGACTTGACCATTAAGCTGTATTTCGACTTGTATAACTTTTGCCGACGCATTATAGAACTGTGGCTTGTGTAAATATGTCATGGTTGAGGGTGGCTGATATTGAATTCCTCGTTTGATACGTTTTAGAAATTCTTTTGGTCGAATGAGTAATTTGAAAGGGTTATTTTTTTCTTGATTACCAAAAGGTAGAGTTCTTTTAATGAGGCTGAGCGGTATCGCTGGAATCAGCTTTTCCATGGGTGAATTGTGATAAGGCAAATGATATTTTTCACAAATACTACGTACTACAGCTTTGATTTGTCTTTGACGATTACATGCTAAATCTGGAAATAAATGATGCTCAAGATGTGTATCTAATCCGCCATAAAAGATTTCAAATGGAGGTGGATTTGGATACGGGACCTCATCATCAAGGATTTTTTTGAGAAACTGATCCAGCGGTGCATATGGGATAAAATTGGTGGTACTTTTAATCTGTCGTATGAAATATTCTTCTTGCGTCTCATCAGGTCCAGGATCTGAATAAAGCTCCAAATTTTCAGCGTGATGTTCTAAGAAGAGGATATGAAGTAAAAAACCATAGCCTATCGTTGTTGTAAGATAATTTCCGATAAAAACAGGTAATTTTTTTGACCATTTTGCAGCGACAGGTGCTTCAATAAACTGTTTTTGAGCATGAGCTTTTATGAGACGAAGTGATTGAGTAAAGGTTTCTTTGGAAAGGATCTTTCGACCTTCTGTACGTGCTGCTGATGTGGCTGTATAGAGTGTGAAATAGTAGGATGGAGTGATCATCAGCGCACTGTAAATCAGCAATTGAACACTGTGATGCCCGTACCAGCTTTGACCTGCCAAGCTTCTTAAAAAGGAATACCCTAAATCATGATCTTTGCCAACGATGTTGGTAAATGGATGATGATTTTGATGATGCATGACGCGCCATTCACGAGGATCAGTCACAAAGTCCCATACCCAGCGTTCTGAATGAAACTCGGTTGCTTGGGGGAGGTGATCATAACTTCCGTGCATGATGTTATGACCGAGCTCTGAAAATTCGAGTAGGGTGTGTAAACAACCCAGAATAATGCCCCGTCCCCAAGATTCTAAACTTATACATTCACGAATAAGTTGCTCACTGCGTAATTTTATAGCCTTTGAATATGCAGCAACATTTCGAATATGATCAATATCTTGGTCGTTCATCTCGGCTTTGGTTTTTTGATATAACGCCGTGAGTTCATTGACCAGGCTTTGCTGTTCCTCAACAAGATTGGCATACATGTTCATAAAAAATTCCATTTTCTTTTATTTATGAATATAAGAGATTGAATTCACTTGTAGAATGATAATTAAACAGTTAAATTTGACATTAGATGACAAATAAAAACGCGAATAATGATGCTTAATTCATGGAAGTTTTTAAGGGAAGCGAATACAGCTCGGGTACTATGTCATGTTGCAGAAAGCTACGGTATTACTTTTGAGCAATGCCTAGAAAATACACAACTGACGAAACAGGATCTTTATCAAGAAAATTTTGAAATCCAAGAGCGAAATGAATTACAGATCATCAGAAATATTCTGAATCTAATCTCTGATGAACATCCCATTGCGCTGGAAGCTGGGCTTCGACATCACACCACCACATTAGGGGCTTGGGGATTTGCAATTTTAAGTAGTGCCAATGTCAGAGAAGCGTTGTTGATTGCGATACGTTATCTGAAATTAGGCGCAATTTTTTCTGATGTGGCCTTGCAAGAAGATGGTGAATTTACTCATTTGAATTTATTCCATCATGATCTAAGTGTTGATATGCAATTATTTATTTTAGAAAGAGATATTGCCACGATCATCACACTTCAAAATGACATTCTTGGTGCTCAATTACCCTTTCAGATAGATTTAGCGATGACCAAGCCTTGCTATGCAAATCAGATAGAAGAATTAACTGGTTATCCTATTTTTTATGAGAAACCACAAAGTCGAATCACGATTCAATCTGAATTGTTGCTTACCCCATTGCGTCAAGCTGATGACTTCACTTTTATGCGTTACCAAAAAGAGTGTGAGCATGTATTTCGACGCCGAAAAAGCTTAGGGGACTATAGTAAAAAAATACGCGAGTTTTTATTAAAGAATGCATCACAAATGCCGACGATTGAAGATATATCCAAAGCTTTAGCTGTCAATGTTCGTACCATTCAGCGCAATTTAGCCAATGAAGGGATTACGTTTCACCAATTAGTTAAAAATTTACGTGAGGATTTGGCAGATGATTTATTGCTGGGTACTGATCTCACAATAGATCAAATTTCTGAACGGTTGGGTTATGCAGAAGTATCTGTTTTTTCTAGAGCATTCAAGCGCTGTAAGGGTATGCCACCAGCAAAATATAGAAAGATGATGCAACAATAGCAGAACACAATACTGAGATCATATTAAGACGTTAATAAAAATTTAATGACAATTTAGGTCATCATTTGCACTAGATAATCTACTTTCAAAAGCTATACTCGATAATATAAATAATGAAGTTATAGATAAAAATTCCAAAGAGGGTGCGTTTATGTCGGCATGGATGACACATCAAATACATAATCAATTTGATGAGCTTCAAGATTACAATCTATATACAACAGATCCAATCTTACAAGAAATATTACAGCGTTATGGCAGTAGAAACTCAGTCCATTTAAGTGAGTTTGGCGCAGTCGTAGGTTGTGAAAGCTTTTATCACCATGCTGATCTTTCCAATAAACATCCTCCTATTTTACATAGTTTTGATGCTCGAGGTAGGCGGGCAGATTTTGTTGAATTTCATCCTTCATGGCACAAATGGATGGCGTTAAATCGTAAATATGCGGTTCATGCACATCCTTTTCTAAATTTCACTCAAGAATCTGGTTGGGTGGATTGGGCAGCAAAATTCTTCCTCAGTGGTCAAGTGGAGTGTGGAAACTTATGTCCAAATTCAATGACCTTGGGCAGCATTCCATTGATTCAAAAAGAACCTGAGCTGTGGAAAAAGCTAGGAGATAAACTTTTATCCACTGAATATGATGAACGTGATTTACCAATTGCTCAGAAAAAATCGATTTGGATTGGAATGGGCATGACTGAAAAGCAGGGTGGTTCTGATGTGCGTGCTAATGAAACGACAGCTGTTCCAGTTGGGCAGTCTGGAAGAGGACAAGCTTATTTACTAACTGGGCATAAATGGTTTTTTTCAGCACCTATGTGCGATGCACATTTGGTTGTTGCTAAAACTGAGCATGATGGATTGGCGTGTTTCTTTGTTCCGCGTTGGTTAGAAGATGGCACAAAAAATGCGATTCATATTCAACGACTCAAAGAGAAGGTTGGAAATCGCAGCAACTCCAGCTCTGAGGTCGAATTTAAAGAAGCTTGGGGCATTATGATGGGGGAGGCTGGACGCGGCATTCCAACGATTATTGAAATGGCGAATTATACCCGATTAACGTGTGCGGTAGGTTCAAGTGGCATTATGCGTCAGGCCCTAGTACAAAGCATTGCCTATACTCGTCAACGTCAAGCATTTGGTAAGAGACTCATTGAGCAGCCATTAATGCGGTCTGTGCTCACAGATCTTGCTTTAGAAACTGAAGCGGCAGTGCAGTTGAGTTTCCATTTGGCTCATTGTTATGAACATGACAGCGAACTTTGTTTGGCATGGAAACGTATCATGACACCAGCAGCAAAATTTTGGATCTGTAAAAGAGCAGTAGAGATGACTGGTGAAATGATGGAAGTTTTCGGTGGCAATGGCTACGTTGAACATGGCATCATGGCTCGTCTCTTTAAAGAAGCACCTGTGAACACTATTTGGGAAGGGTCAGGTAATGTCATGTGTCTCGATGTGCTTCGTGCTATTTCACGTGATCCTGAATCAATCGAGCATTTATTTAAAGATTTAGCATCTACTGCAAGTCACGACAAAATACTTAATGAAGAGTTGCAGGGACTGTTTAGATTATTTCATCAGGAACCTGATGATTTACAATTTATGGGGAGAAGCTTAGTCAGTCGTTTGGTTGTGCTCTCTCAAGCAGTATTGCTGAAACGTTATGCACCAGATTTTATTGCCAATGCTTTTATTGCGACGCGGTATCAAAAATTTCATGGTCAAGTGGTGGGAATGCTTGATCCTAAACAAGTAGATGTGACCTCAATTTTAAATCGAGCATTTGCCGCTTAATTATTGTCCAAAACCCTTTTCTGATAGACAGCCAACACATAGATGCGGTTGGCTGTTATCGATACATAAAAATAAATAAGTACGACAGTGTGAAAAAATAGAATTCACTAGAATCGTGTCATTAAAAATTTTTAAATTTTGATCATATTAAAGTGAATAAAACATGTTGATCAAAAGTTATCTCCTCAATAAAGATTATTCGTCATTATGCACATGCAAAAAAAATCAAAAAAATTAAAGTATTTTTTGGTCTTAGTGGTATTGGTTGCTTTAGCTCTTTTTGTTTATTTCTATATTCAGTCACAAAAAAAGCAGCCAGAACCGCAGACAGTTGAAGTCACTCAAGGTGATCTAACGCAGATTGTTAAAGCCACAGGTGAAATTTATGCATCTGATATTGTCTCCGTGGGTGCACAAGTCTCAGGTCAAATTCAAAAGCTGTATATCAAGTTAGGACAGGATGTAAAAAAAGGCGAATTAATCGCTGAAATTGACTCGACAACACAGTTGGACAAGCTCAATACCAGTAAAGCCGAACTTGAAGCTGCGAAGGCAGACTTGGCAGCGAAACGTGTCACTTTACAAACTTTAAAACAAAACTATCAGCGTAAATTAACCTTATACAAAGCTGAAGCAGGCTCTCGTGAAGAGCTCGAACAGGCGAATAATCAGCTTAAACAAGCGATTGCAGATGTTGAGTCAAATGAATATCGGCTCAAACAATTACAGATTAATGTGAATACAGCACAAACTGAATTGGGCTACACACAGATTCGCTCTCCATTGACGGGTACCGTGGTTTCCATGCCTGTTGAAGCTGGTCAAACCATTAACTTTGCACAAACGACACCTTTGATCGCGACGATCGCCAACTTGAATAAGATGGAAATCCGAATGCAGGTCGCAGAAGGTGACTACACTAAATTAAAAGAAAACATGCCAGTTAAATTTAGCACCTTGGCAGACCCCAATGTGAAATTAGATGGTGTGATTCAAAGTATTGATCCTGCTTTAACGACCCTGACCAAAGGAACTTACGACGATAAAAATGAAAATGCGAATGCAGCAGTGTTCTACTATGCAAGAATGTTGGTGGACAACCCTGAGCGTAAACTCAGTATCGGTATGACAACCCAAAATGACATTATTGTAAATCAAAAAAAGAATGTGCTGAAAATTCCGAAAACAACGGTGATTGGATATGGATCAGATGCCATTGTTTACCTCTATCAACCTGATACAAAACCTCAACCAAGAAAAGTCGTGACTGGAATTTCTGACTCAAATGATATTGAAATCAAGTCTGGTTTAAAGTTGGGTGAAAAAATTTTGGCAGAGGCACCTGACGATAGTGCGAATACATCAGGCGATACTTAATGAGTTTGATTGAACTAAAAAAAATAAATAAATTTGTAGGTCCAGAAAATAATCAACAACACATCCTAAAAGATGTCAGTCTCAGTATTGAACAGGGTGAGTTTATTTCGATTATTGGGCAATCAGGTTCAGGTAAGTCTACTTTAATGAATTTACTTGGATGTTTGGATCAAGCCTCTTCAGGACAGTTTCTGTTTCGTGGACAAGATATTTCCTTATTGAATAATGATGAGCTTTCATCGTTACGTTTAAAAAGTTTTGGGTTTGTGTTCCAACGCTATAATTTATTGAATGCTTTATCTGCTTTAGAGAATGTCGCCTTGCCCGCGATTTATTCAAATTTGAATGCAGAAAACCGTGCGGATCGAGCACTGCAACTTTTAGCTCAGCTCGGTTTAGCTGATAAGAGTGACAATAAACCCAATGAAATGTCGGGTGGACAGCAGCAACGAGTCAGTATTGCCCGCGCGCTTATGAATGGTGGTGAGGTTATTTTAGCCGATGAACCCACAGGCGCTTTGGATTCTGAAAG
Source organism: Acinetobacter sp. ANC_7503 (assembly GCF_056780035.1). NCBI lineage: Bacteria > Pseudomonadati > Pseudomonadota > Gammaproteobacteria > Moraxellales > Moraxellaceae > Acinetobacter > Acinetobacter sp. ANC_7503. The sequence continues at coordinate 145,833 of NZ_JBWYJA010000007.1, forward strand.
TGGTGAAATGGTCTTGCAAATTTTGGAAGATCTACACCGTCAAGGGCATACGATTATTTTAGTTACTCATGATAAAAGTATTGCAGAACGTGCAGATCGTGTCATTGAAATTAAAGATGGACGCATTCTTTCGGATACGCAGCGTAAATCTTTAGGGCAAGTTTCTCCATCAAAAGTTTTTCATGCGGACATGAAATTCAGCTTTGTTTCCCAAGTGTATGAAGCGATGAAAATGTCTTTGCACTCAATTTTCGCCAATCGTTTAAGGTCATTTTTGACCATGCTAGGGATTATTATTGGCATTTGCTCAGTCACCATTGTCATTGCGATTGGTAATGGAGCAAAAGAAAAATTTTTGAATGATTGGGGGGGATTGAAAACAGCAACACTTGAGATTTATCCAGGTGGAACAGCTTTAGCTGCATCTGCCAGCCGTTTAAATATGGATGATTTAAATGCACTCAATGAGATGAAAGAAATTATCCATGTTTCTCCACATGTCAGTTTAAGTGGGAACATGATTTATCAAAATCGTAATATTGATGTGAGTGCAACAGGTGCAGATGGTTTTTATTTAAAAATTAGAAACATGAAAGTTCAATATGGTCGCTTTTTTACACAGAGCGATGTTGAACAGCGTTCCCAAATCGTAGTGATTGATAAGCAAGCTGCTGAAAAATTATTTGGACAGCAAAAATTAGCTTTAGGTAAAACAGTCTTATTTAATAAGCGTTCTTATGAAGTTGTTGGAATCGCTGAACCTCAATATAGCTCAGGTTCTTCACAAATTTGGATGCCTTATAATGTATTGATGTCACAAATTTCAAGTAGTGATAATGTCAATCTGCTGACTGCAGTACTTCATCAAAATACTGACTCAGTAAAAGCTGAAAAGAAAGTAAGGCAGCTATTGATTGCTCGTCATGGTGTGGAGGATTTTGATATATATAACAGCGATGAGTCTATGAAGTCCTTTGAAAAATATTTAGGAACGATGACCTTCTTTATTTCTGCAGTAGCCTTCATTTCATTGGTCGTAGGTGGCGTTGGTGTGATGAATATCATGCTCGTTTCTGTGACCGAGCGAATTAAGGAGATTGGCTTACGAATAGCAGTTGGTGCTCGCCAAAGCGATGTGCAGGCTCAGTTTTTGATTGAATCTGCAGTTTTATGTTTAATTGGTGGCGTAATTGGTGTTGCGATCGCCTTGATCGCCAGTTTTATTTTTAATGCGATTAGCTCAGATTATAAGATGGTATTTTCATGGTCAGTTGCTATTATCGCACTGCTATTTTCAACGCTGGTTGGTTTGATCTTTGGTTATATGCCCGCTAAACGTGCTGCAAACTTAAAACCAATTGAAGCCTTAGCCCATGAATAAGAAAAAATTAGAGATGGCTGTTCAGTGAGTATTGTCTGTATTAACAGGTATTCAAAGTTCAAGATACTAAAGTTAACATTTTTTATCGTGGAATTTATTGTTGCAAATCAGTCTAATATTTTAACTGTAAATTCGATTTTTTTACTTACTAAACCGTAAGTACTTCTCATCCTTCTTCTACCTCAATAAGCTTTTAATTCGTCTTGTTGCACTGCCACATCCGCAGTATGACGAGGGGAAATATGGCACTTTTGCTTTAAAGCTTATTTAAAAAATAAAGATCAATAAGAACCATAGATAAATTTATCTTATGAGGCTGATATGAAAAATCTCCTAACCACTAGTTTATTTGTGACCACCATTGCTTTAAGTGGCTGTAATGATTCTGATGATAAAAGTCCAAAAGATTCATCAAATCCATCTCCACTCACTTTGCAGACTTATACTCCTGGCGAGGATGCTGTTTTTGCCGTTGCATCAACTTTAATTTCAGGAAAAAAAGATGCTATTTTGGTCGATGCTCAATTTCAGAATCAATACGCTAAAGACGTAGTCAATCTGATTAAGAAATCAGGTAAAAATTTAAAATATATTTATATTTCCCATAGTGACCCTGACTATTATTTTGGAACCAATGAAATTTTAAAAGCATTTCCAAATGCTAAGGTTGTTTCAACCGCGCAGACAGCTTATTTGATACAAGCCTCTAAAGAAGATAAGTTATCAATTTGGCAGCCACAATTAGCAAAAGGCGATGCCCCTGAAAAGATTATTATTCCTGAAGCCTTAAATTCAGGATATATGGAATTAGATGGGCAAAAGATTCAAGTCCAACTTGATCCAGAAGATTCCGCACATAGTTTCTTATGGATTCCAAGTTTAAAAACGGCATTGGGTGGTATTTCGGTCGCTTATGGTGAGCATTTGTGGATGGCCGATACCAATGGTGTGCAAGGGATCGATCTTTGGAAGAAGCAAATTGATAAAATACTGAGTTTAAATCCTGAAAAAGTGATCCCAGGTCATTATGTAAAAAGTGACTTTTCACCTAAGCCATTGGATTGGATTAAAGGGTATTTAACGAACTTTAAAACAGCAGTTACTGAAAATCAAAGCTCGGAAGGGATTTTTGGATATATGAAAGCAAAGTATCCAGATCTTGAGTCGAGTGAAGAAGTGCTAAAAATGTCTGCACAAGTATTTGCCAAAGAAACCGATTGGAAAGTTGCATCTCCTTATCCGCCAATAGGACAAAAAATTCAAGTCAATTTTACGAGTTTGAAATTTGATCTTGATGTCAAAGACCATCAAAACCTAACTTTTACAGGTGCCGGTGGCGCAGTTGGGCCAGATCTTTCTGAAGCGGTAAAATACACACCTGTTGAGATTGCTAAAAATATTTTTATGGTTTATTGGCATGAGGATAAATCAGGAGATAATGTCGTTCATATTCAAGATTATAATCGAGATATCGTTTACACCAACATTGCTGGGAATGATGGAACAATTCATCTTAAAGGCAAAATACAGGGCGTCAAAGGTGTAATCAAGGACATCGGTTTACAACAAGTATTGAACAAACCATTCTTCGCTATTGGACAGACTTTGGCGTTAAACATCAATGGTCAAACGCAGCGTCTTGAATTCAAAGACCAAAGTCTTTTAAATATCACATCAGGACAAAATACATCTGCCAATATTGAATATTTAGCCACACAGGTTGGACCTGAGCAGTTTATGGTGTATTGGACAGATGATGCGACTAAAGAAAATGTTGTATTAGTCATCGATCAAAAGCAAAAGATCATTTACCAAAATATCGCAATGCCAGATGGAAAATTTAATCATCATCGAGGTACATTTAGTCTTCTACCGAAATAATGAAGATTTAGTCCTTTCTATGCTGAGTAAGAGTACCTTCGGGTGCTCGAGTTTTTGATTAATTTAACATAGAAAAATGGCAGAGCTAATCTTAAACATTGTATGCATTCGATGAATGTCATTGAAAAAACCATTATGAATTTGCTTGTATAATGTACAAAAAAGCGTAATATCGCTTTCCCATCATCTAGGGTGATTAAACTGAAGGTAATATAAAATGGCAAAGAAAAAAGCATTGCCAGAGGTTGTGATTCACAACTTTGTGGCGAAACATATGCATGAGGTCAACAAAAGCCAAGTGTTTATAGATCGTAAGAAAGATGCAAAACGTGGCTACAGCAAGCACAAAAAAGGGAGATGTTCGAATGATTATCTCCCTTTTTTTATATGCCTAAACACGTGAAGGTTAGTCTGCTCCACCACTACTTCCACCATAATCTATATCTACATATGATGATTCGCCCATTTGGTGTTCAGAATTCATCGTTGAGCCATGACCTAGCGTATGATTTGAAATAGGTTTATTGGGTGTTGAACTACTTTTTAATTTACTAACATATAAATGAAATAGAATTACCGAGATCGCTACGATCAACATGAAGATAAAAAAAGCCAATTGATCATGTTGTTACTCAGCTCTTTCTCTGCTTAAACCGAGATTCATATTAGGCATTTACAATACGATTCGATTTCACCATATCCGCTAAACCATGATGACGGAAATAATATTCCATCCAACTTTTCACAATGAGTGGATTACTCATTTTCACCACTTCATCTAAAAGCGTTTGCGCATCTACCATTGGAACATGACAAATTGCTTTACGGACTCTGAGAATATTGCTCGAACTCATTGAAAGTGTATTAAAGCCCATTGCCATCAGTAAAATTGCTGAGAGTGGATCGCCAGCCATTTCACCACAAATACTGACAGGTTTGTCATATTTATGACACTCTTGAACTAAGCGTTGCAATGCTCGAAGCACTGAGGGATGGAAGTGAGAATAAACACTCGATACACGTGGGTTATTACGGTCGACTGCCAACAAATATTGGATTAAATCATTCGAACCCACTGAGAAGAAATCAACTAATTCTGCAAACTCACCAATTTGAAGTAAAACACTAGGTACTTCCACCATGATGCCAATTTTAGGACGATTAATTTTAACTTGTTCTTCTTCCTGAACCGCAGCTAAGTCACGCTCAATGATATAAAGCGCTTCTTCTACTTCACTGACGCTGGTGATCATTGGCAGCAAAATATGCAAATTATTCAAGCCGACACTGGCTTTTAACATCGCACGAATTTGTGAAGAGAAAATCTCAGGATGATCCAAGGTAAAACGAATCCCTCTCCATCCTAATGCTGAGTTTTCTTCTTCTATTTCGAAATAAGGTAAATCTTTATCTGCACCAATATCCAAAGTACGCATCACGACTGGTTTATTGGCAAAGTGACTAAGTTGTTGACGGTAAATCGCCCGTTGCTCTTCTTCACCCGGGAAACGATCACGCAACATAAATGGAATTTCTGAACGATAGAGTCCGACACCTTTGGCACCACGTTGTACACCACGCACGACATCAATCATTAAACCTGTATTCACAAATAAGCGTACTGCAACACCATCAGGAGTGATGGCATCTTTGGTTTCATACTGTTTAAGATCTTTGGCAATTTGTTCTTCTTCTTTTTGGATGTCACGATAACGTTGACGTAAACGGCGTGGTGGATTGATAAATACACGTCCTTGATAGGCATCAACAATCATTTCCACATCATCAAGTGTGGTTACTGGAAGCTCGGTGACCCCAACGACTGTCGGGATACCCAAAGCACGTGCCACAATCACCATATGTGAATTGGCAGCCCCTTCAGACGTCACAATCGCTGCAATCTTATCGACAGGTAGTTCAACCAATGCTGCCGTACTGATTTCCTCACCCACGATGATACTGTCATTACTCAGTTCTCGGTGACTTAAATCATCTTCTTGAAGTGCTGCTAAAATACGTCGCCCAAGGTCTTTTAGGTCTGCAACACGTTCTCGTAAATAATCGTCTTCCATTTGTGCAAAGATTGCCACATGACGATCTATAACGTGTTTAACTGCACCTTGAGCCCAGTGACCATCACGGATTAACTCTTTGATTTCAGCAGGCAGGGCATTCTCATCCAACATTCTCAAGAATACGCTAAATAATGCACGTTCCTCAGACATCAAAGAATCTTGCATTTTTTCATCAAGTGATTGAATTTCTTGGCGAACTGAATCAACCGCATGATCAAGTAATTCAAGCTCTTCACTAATATCTTCAGCTTCGCGGTCAGGTACTGAACCTAAATCTGCGGGTGGATAAAGAATAAGTGCACGACCTAATGCAATACCACCTGCACCTGATGATCCTTGAAATGTTTTATAGGTTGGAGAATTATTTGGCTTACGGAAAACATCAATATTTCCAACTGCATGCGCATGCGCGATAACGCCAGAAAGTTGCGCACAAAGTGTGACTAAAAACGATTCAGCAGCTTCGCTAAAGTCTTGTGGTTCAGTATTTTGAACCACGAGAACACCCATGACTTTTCGACGATACATGACAGGAACGCCAAGGAAAGAGTTATAAATCTCTTCACCCGTTTCTGGGAAATACGCGAAACGCTCATGCTTAAACGCATTCTCGATATTGACGATTTCCTCGCGTTGCCCAACGAGTCCGACCAAACCCTCACCCAGCTGCAGTGAGACATTGCCAATAGATTCAGCATTTAAGCCTTTGGAAGCCATCAGAACGTAACGTTGGTTACGTTCATCAAGTAAATAAATAGAGCACACATCTACATGCATTGCTTCAGAAATTTGGTTGACCATAATTTCTAACGAATCATGCAAACTGACAGACGCATTGATTTCTTGGACAATGCGCCGTAAAGAGTCTAATTGCATGTTCGACATGTAGCGGTGCTCCTCTTAAAGGGATGTAATTATGGTGATTATTCAAATAGTCGAAATAAAAATCAAACATTTAAATTCAATGTTTAATATAAATCATGCTATGGCAGATGCATACACAATTCCAACATGGCACGACGGTAAACATCTTTTTTGAAGTTCACCACTTGGCCTAGTGGATACCAATAGCTGACCCATTGCCATTGATCAAACTCTGGCGGATCATTTAAGTTCAACTGAATATGATTCGTTGACGCGACTAATTTCAATAAAAACCATTTTTGCTTTTGTCCGATACACACAGGATCAGAATCTGATCTGATGTAGCGAAGTGGCAAACGATAATGTAACCAACCTTCGGTCTGAGCAATTATTTGGACGTGCTCCGGCAATAACCCGACTTCTTCACGGAGTTCCCTGAAAAGTGCCTGTTCTGGAGTTTCACCAAATTGGATGCCTCCTTGAGGAAATTGCCAAGCATTGTGACCAATGCGTTTTGCCCATAAAACTTGTCCAATATCATTTGCCAAAATGATCCCGACATTCGGTCGGAAACCTTCTGAGTCGATCATTTGGCACCTAAAATTTATTAAATTCGTTGACTTTGGGTTCGGGGGCATCCACTCTCTATGCCCAACTCGAAAAGTTCAAAGTAATAATGTTTTAAAATTGCTATGATCTTAACGAATTTCTATCGACTAGCGGAGATAGATTTACATTTTTTTTCTTAAATTTCAGTTTGAACGAGTAATTTCATGAAATTGGCGTTGTTTGATTTAGATCACACCTTGTTAAATACCGACTCTGACCATTCTTGGGGTGAGTTTTTAGTCAATGAAGGCTTGGTTGATCCAGTTCGACATAGCGCCATGAATGACAAATTTTATGAAGACTACAAAGCAGGACAACTTGATCCAATTGCCTACAACGAATTTGTATTTGAATTTTTAACGCAACATGACAATGAGTATTTGACCGACTTACATCAGCTTTTTATGCAAAAAGTGATTCGACCTCAAATGCGTCCTGAAGGTTATAAAGCGATTCAACGTCATCAAGATGCTGGGCATCAATTAGTAGGGATTACCGCAACATCAGATTTTATTACTGCACCTATTTTTCGTGAATTTGGTATTACAGAAATTATTGCAACCAATGCAGAAGTGGTTGATGGTAAATATACGGGTAAAGTCATTAATATTCCGTGTTATCAAAAAGGTAAATTGGCACGATTAGATCAATGGCTCGAGGGACGAGACGTTACTGAATCATGGGCATATTCAGACTCCATTAACGATCGATTCTTATTGGAATATGCGGATCATGCGATTGCAGTCAATCCAGATGAGCGTCTTGAAGCATTGGCTAAAGAGCAGGGTTGGGATATCCAAGACTGGTCCATTTAAGACAGTTTTATTCTCAAAATTAAATCATTGCTAAAGCCATTGTATCAATGGCTTTTTTTCATTGATCAGCATTGAAATAACTTGAGATGAAATTCAGCATAAATTTACAGACGCTTTCATCGCTTGGTGATACCTTATGCGCAAACAACTAACTTAAAATTAATCAAAATCATAAGGAATACACGATGCTAAATGCAGAGCCAAGAATGACCAACTTATTTGAGCAATTAGGATTGGATTCTAGCGAGCAAGCTATTGCAGAATTTATTGAAACACATCAGTTAGAAGCTGAAACCTTTTTGACTGAAGCAAGTTTTTGGTCTGAAGGTCAACGTCAATTTTTGAAAGAAAAATTATGTTCAGATGGTTCATGGGCATTAATTATCGATCAGCTCAATGAGTCTTTACATGAAGATTCATTGAAGAAAAAAGCTTAAGTAGCTCACTTGTCTTAATAAAGTAAAAAGTCATCTTATTAGATGACTTTTTAAATATCGAGTGCCGAAATTATTTCATTAAATCAACCAGTGCCTTGGCAGCCTTAGATTGGGTGCGTCCCGGATGCCAAACCATACCCAATTGACGCTGCATTTCTAAATTAATATCCAGTCTGACCAAGTCTTGATTGACTAAAGTACTTGGCAGGACAGACCAACCTAACCCAATAGAAGCCAACATGCGAATGGATTCAAGCGGATTATTGCTCATGGACACTTTAGGTTTTAATCCATTTTTTTCAAATTCTGCAAGGGTGATCTGCGCTGTATATGTTTGAGCTGCAGGTAATAAACTTGGGTACTGCATGAGATCTTCAAGGCTTAAATTTTTCATATTTGCCAATGGATGAAAAACTGCAGCAACGAAAACCAAAGGGTCACTCCATAAAGGAACATATTTTAAACGTTCATCTAGGACAGGGGGTAAGGTTAAGAATGCCAGTTCAAGGTCACCGGCTAACACTTTTTCATGCGCTTGTTCTGAATCTACAAAATGCACATCTAATGTCACATCAGGATATTGCTGAACATAGCTTTTTAAATGTTGCGGTAAATGATGTAATCCAATGTGATGGCTGGTACCAACTTTAAGCTTTCCTTTAATCTGATTTTGGTCGTGGCTTAAGGTGTGATGAATATCACCTAGTTCATTTAACCAATTTTTAACTTTAGGAAGCAGGGAATGAGCCGCATGGGTGGCTTGTACACCTCGGCCAGCAGATTCAAATAATTTGACACCAAAATAATCTTCTAAACTATGAATACGTTTGGTGACAGCGGGCTGAGTGATAAATAGTTGATCAGCTGCCATAGAAATCGAACCCGTTTCCATGACTTTTATAAAAGCTTCAAAGGCAGCAAGATTCATAATTTAAACTCGGTTATGAAAATATTATTTAATTATAAAATAAATTTATATCTATTGCGAAGTAATTCTTCATAAACTGTTGCAAAAAAAGCCGCATAGTGCGGCTTAGATGAGGAGGATCACAGGTGAAACTATGCGACGATATTTTCTTCCTGTTGTATCGTTTTTTTCTCCCACACGCGTTCGTGAATGAAATAAGCCACGGCTTGTACAGTAGGCTCAAGTAAACTTAAAGTAATTGCCATCCAAATGCTGCCTGTGACAAGGTAGCCTACAATCATGGCTACCGTAATGTGCATAATGTAGTAGCTTAATGTTTTTTTGAACATGCGTTGATTATCTTCAACAAATTTTTGAATATGTGCCATGTGAACATCCTCAGTTGGTGGTGATCTTGGAGATGTTAAAATGATAAGCATTCTTATTTAATCTGTAAAAGCGAATATTATTTTTAAATTAATCGTTTTTATAGATGGTTTTTGTGTTTAAATTGATTCTAAAAAGTTTTTAAACTAATAAAAATGATAAATTAGATTTATGTGAATAGGCCGTTATAATCGTAATTAATGACAGAATTACCCAGTCCAGTGGAGCAAATCGACATGGCAGGCGAAACCCAAAAAGCAGAAACTCAAACAAAAAAAACGTTGTACGATAAATTGTGGGACGATCATTTAGTTAAACAACGCGATGATGGATCTTCTTTACTTTATATTGATCGTCACTTGTTGCATGAAGTGACTTCTCCACAAGCTTTTGAAGGCTTACAACTTGCAGGACGTAAACCTTGGCGTTTAAGTGCAAACGTGGCAACTCCTGACCATAACGTACCAACGTCTACGAAAGAGCGTTCTGAAGGGATTGCGGGGATCGAAGATGATACTTCACGTATCCAAGTGCAAACTTTAGATGATAACTGTAAAACATTTAATGTTGCACAGTTTGATATCAACGATGTCCGTCAAGGGATCGCACACGTTGTTGGACCTGAGCAAGGTTTAACTTTACCGGGTATGACGGTTGTTTGTGGTGACTCTCATACAGCGACGCATGGTGCGTTTGGTTGCTTGGCACACGGTATTGGGACATCAGAAGTTGAACATGTATTGGCAACGCAATGCTTAGTTCAAAAGAAAATGAAAAACATGTTGGTACGTGTTGACGGTAAATTAGGTCAAGGCGTAACACCAAAAGACGTGGTTTTAGCGATTATCGGTAAAATCGGTACAGCTGGTGGTACAGGTCATGCCATCGAATTTGGTGGTCAAGTATTCCGTGATATGTCGATCGAAGGTCGTATGACGGTGTGTAACATGGCAATCGAAGGCGGTGCCCGTGTAGGTATGGTTGCCGTTGATGAAAAAACCATTGAATACGTAAAAGGTCGTCCATACGCACCTAAAGGAGAGCAGTGGGATCAAGCTGTAGCTTATTGGAATACTTTACATTCTGATGAGGGTGCACACTTTGATACAGTTGTTGTATTACAAGGTGAAGAGATTGAGCCACAAGTGTCTTGGGGTACATCTCCTGAGATGGTGATTCCTGTATCTCAAGCAGTACCGACATTAGAACAAGCAAAAGATGATGTACAACGTAACGATTGGACACGTGCTTATCAATATATGGGCTTAACCGCGGGTCAAGCATTGTCTGATATTAAATTGGATCGCGTATTTATCGGTTCTTGCACCAACTCTCGTATTGAAGATATCCGTGCGGCAGCTGAAGTTGCAAAAGGCAAAAAAGTTGCAAGCACGATTAAGCAAGCGATGGTTGTTCCGGGTTCTGGCTTAGTCAAAGCACAAGCAGAAGCTGAAGGTTTGGATAAAATCTTAATTGAAGCTGGTTTTGAATGGCGTGAGCCGGGTTGCTCAATGTGTTTAGCAATGAACGCAGACAAATTACAACCGGGTGAGCACTGTGCATCAACATCAAACCGTAACTTCGAAGGTCGTCAAGGTAATGGTGGTCGTACGCATTTAGTGAGTCCAGCGATGGCAGCAGCAGCGGCAATTGCAGGTCACTTTGTAGATGTGCGTACGTTCTAAGCAAACCTAGAAATGAGTTATGTAACTGAAGTGAAATGCTCACTGACTAGAGACTCAGTTTGCATGGGGGATGATGTAAATGCTCCTCATTTGTTACAGACTCACATTGTAAAATATGAACAGAGTGAACAGTTTTTCAATGAAATTTTAAAACACTATTCATTTCCAGCTATGGCATGTTGGTCTTGTTATTTAAATGATGAACTGTTTGCACTCATTAAATTTGATCATAAAGAAAATGGAGTCCATGTGGAGTACAAATATTTAAAAGATAAAGTTGAACTGTTAAAAGTTAATTTTATACATTTTAGATATGATAGTTCTTGTGAAACATGGTCTTGATTCCATTAGGTAGTAATCATGAAAAAATATACCGTTGAACAAGGTATCGTTGCACCTTTAGACCGTGCCAATGTCGATACAGATTTAATTATTCCAAAACAGTTCTTGAAATCAATTAAGCGTACAGGTTTCGGCGCGAATTTGTTTGATGAGTTACGTTATTTAGATGAAGGCTATTTGGGGCAAGACAACTCAAAACGCCCTTTGAATCCAGACTTTGAGTTGAATAAACCACGTTATCAAGGTGCTTCAATCTTGATTTCACGTGCCAACTTTGGTTGTGGTTCAAGCCGAGAACACGCGCCATGGGCTTTGGAAGAATATGGTTTCCGTACCGTAATCGCACCAAGCTATGCAGACATTTTCTACAACAACAGCTTTAAAAATGGCATGTTACCAGTGATCTTGTCTGAAGAGATTGTTGATCAATTATTTAAAGAGTGTGCAGCACAAGAAGGTTATCAGTTAACGATTGATCTTGAAGCACAAGAAGTGCGTACGCCTACAGGTGAAGCATTTAAATTTGAAGTTGATCCATTCAGAAAGCACTGTTTGTTGAATGGTTTAGATGATATTGGTTTAACGTTACAAGCGGCAGAAGACATTCGTGCTTATGAGGAAAGAACTAAAGCTGTTCGCCCATGGGTATTCCAAGAAATCAAAGCGTAACTGATACTTAAAGCTATAGTGCTCTGATTCAAGTCTTGCTAATATCGGTGCAAAATTATTCTTTTAGTTTTGCGCCGTTTGGTGAGGTTGGGCACAAATGAAGGCAAAAGTTTTATTACGCTACGCGTTTTTCGGATTGTCTGTCGCCGTTTTATCCGCTTGTCAGACCGTAGACCGATTACAACTGAAAAAGATTAAAGAAACGCTTGAAACCAGAAATCATGCTTTGATTTATTGCTCAGGAACGTTGAATTGTGAGTTTGAAAGATTCGATGAATATCCCATTGTTGATGCTCAATCTCGAAGATTAGATCAGCGTGCGATCAAGCAAGGTATGGTGCGATTAAATGCTGACTCTTTGAAAGATCCGCAAGCCTTATATCTTTCAGTTCCTGCTGGACTGCATGAGGTGGTGGTTCGCTTTTATCCGATTTCAGAGGAAAAAGCAGAAACTATTAATGTCATCCATCGCTTCGAAGCAAAAAAAGATTACCGATTTGTAATGTTTAGAGATCGAAGCAGTGGGAAAAAAAGTTTACTTGATGCTTCTGCACCAGAGCCATTATGTGTTGACTTGTTGCAAGAGCAACAAACCATTCGCCGTTTCTGCAAACCCTATAATGTTCTCAATGGACTAGGTGAGTTTGTGGAACAAAAAAATTTAAAAACACGTTAGTTCATACTAACTTTACAAATGGAAAATCTCATGTCTAAACAAATCTTGATTTTAGCTGGTGACGGCATTGGTCCTGAAATTGTAAAAGCAGCTGAACAGGTCCTCACCCGTGTCAATGAAAAATTCAATCTAGATTTAACATGGGAACAAGGTTTATTGGGTGGCGCTGCAATTGATGCGCATGGTTCACCTTATCCAGAAGTTACCTCTGAACAAGCAAAAAAAGCAGATGCGATTTTGTTAGGTGCTGTGGGTGGTCCGAAGTGGGATACAATTGAGCGCTCAATTCGTCCTGAGCGTGGTTTATTAAAATTACGTAGTGAACTTAACCTTTTCGCTAACTTGCGTCCAGCGATCTTGTATCCTCAATTGGCAGATGCTTCAAGTTTGAAACCTGAAATTGTTTCAGGCTTAGATATTTTAATTGTCCGTGAATTAACTGGTGGTATTTACTTTGGTCAACCACGGGGTATTCGTGAATTAGAGAATGGTGAGAAGCAAGGCTTTAATACCGACGTATATGCAGAGTCAGAAATCAAACGTATTGCTAAAGTGGCGTTTGAAATGGCGAAACTACGCGGTGGTAAAGTGTGTTCAGTGGATAAAGCGAATGTTCTTGAAGTCACTGAGCTTTGGAAACAAACAGTAACTCAGTTACATGCTGAACAGTATGCTGACATTAACTTGTCACATATGTATGTCGATAATGCAGCAATGCAATTGGTTCGTGCACCTAAACAATTTGATGTGATCGTAACAGGTAACTTGTTCGGTGATATCTTGTCTGATGAAGCAGCGATGTTGACTGGTTCAATCGGTATGTTGCCATCAGCTTCTTTAGATGAAAATGGTAAAGGGATGTATGAGCCTTGTCATGGTTCAGCACCAGATATCGCAGGTCAAAATATCGCAAACCCATTGGCAACAATTTTATCTGTTGCAATGATGCTTCGATATACGTTCCGTCAAGAAGCTGCAGCAAAAGCGATTGAAGATGCAGTAGGGAATGTTTTAGACCAAGGTTTACGTACAGCTGACATTATGTCTGAAGGCATGAAGAAGGTCGGGACAGTTGAAATGGGTGAAGCAGTTGTTGCAGCGCTTAACTAATTTCAGTTGATTCATTCAAAACGCAGCCTATGAGCTGCGTTTTTTTATTGCCGAGCTTTTGAAAGCGATATTGTTTTTTTAAGCTAAAAACACTTGAGCAAGTCATTAGGTTATCGTAGTACTGACTTACTGAAGTTGTCTGTACAGGAATCATAAAACCATTTTCATCTTTCATCGAATTTCCTATTGGAATCGCGGTGTTGACTATACGTTCAAAACTGAAAATTTCCCGCTCATCTCGAATCACAGGATTAGGCTTCAGTTTAATGTTAAAAGAATTCAAATTGATATTTTCACGCATATGTTGGATATCTTGCCCTACAAATTGTGAAACATAAGTGTTCATATTTTTTTGTTCTGAAAATTTGCTGTTTGGCATGTCGTTAATAGGAAAAGTGTAAATATGCAAATGAGCGAAAACCACAATTGATTTAATGCATGAAATAGTGGAGCGATACGAAGATTTTTTATGTTGAATGTGTAAATGGGCTTTGTTGGTATATTTGATTGGATAGTGAATGAATAAATAGTGAGTTTAATTATTCTATAACATATGAGTATTGGTCTTCTCACAAAGACAGACGATTGCTTTAGTAGAGTGAATCTCCTGTAGTTCATAAAATAAAAGTACAAAAACAAAAAAAGCCACTCAATGTGGCTTTTCGCTTACTAACACTTAGCGTGCACGGTAAGTAATGCGACCCTTAGATAAGTCATAAGGTGTCATTTCAACTTTAACACTGTCGCCAGTCAAAATACGAATATAGTGTTTACGCATTTTACCAGAAATGTGTGCAATTACTTCGTGACCGTTTTCTAAACGTACACGGAACATAGTATTAGGAAGCGTTTCGGTGACAACGCCTTCGAACTCGATAAGTTCCTCTTTATTGGCCATAGCCTACCTGATGATCAAATTGGAAAGGCGCAAATTATAGGCAAAATTTTAGAAAAAAACAAGGTTAAACCAAGTTCAGTCGGCGTTTCTATGGTCAAACTTGTCGAACAAACAAATAAAATTTTTAAACAAAAAAATGCTTAACTATGTTGTCAGTTTGGTCAATCGACTGTAATCTAATTCATAAGTTTTAAGTAAATATTAATAACATACAAGGAAGGGCACTGCGTGAGTCAGCTAACTGATGCTTCGGTTGTTCTACGATTAGGTTATCAAGCAATTCGTCGTGCTGGATTGCCCACAGAAGAAATTTTAACAAAAGCGGGTGTGGCCTTAAATCAAGTAGATCAAAATGCGCGTACGCCTTTAAGCGCGCAGTACGCTTTCTGGGTTGCTGCCGAAGAAGTCAGTAAAGATCCAGACATTGGTCTACATTTAGGTGAGCATTTACCACTGTATCGTGGTCAAGTGATTGAACATCTTTTTATTTCATCTGAAAATTTTGGCGAAGGCCTGAAAAGGGCTTTAGCGTATCAACGTCTAATCAGTGATGCATTTCATGCCAAGTTGGTCATTGAAGATGATCGTTGCTACCTAACCAATGGTGAACAACCTTTCTCTGAAAACCTAGTCAATCGTCATTTTTCTGAGTGCGCGATTTCAGGCATTTTAAGATTCTTCAAATTTATTACTGAAGGTCGTTTTCAACCTATATATATCGATTTTAACTTTAGCGAGGGTGCTTCAGACGATGAGTATTTCCGTGTATATGAGTGCCCGGTAAGTTTAGGCCAAAAAGAAACGCGACTTTATTTTGATCCTGCAATTTTAGATTATGTACTTTGGCAAGCCGAGCCAGAATTACTTCAACTGCATGAGCAGTTGGCGATTGAAAAATTACAGGAGTTGGCTCGATACGATTTAGTGGGTGAGGTGCGCCGTGCTATTGGATCAACACTTGAGAGTGGAGAAACAACGCTAGAAACTGTGGCAGCTCAGTTGAATATTACCCCACGTCGTTTGAGAACACAGCTCAGTGAAGCTAATACAAGCTTCCAGCAAATTTTATCTGACTATCGTTGTCGTTTAGCTAAAAAACTTTTGGCAAATACCAATGAAAGCGTAGAGAGAATTGTATATCTTACGGGTTTCTCAGAACCAAGTACGTTCTATCGTGCCTTTAAACGATGGACCAATGAGACACCTGTTGAATATCGTAAGCGTAAACAGCGCTAAAAAAATCCCTTCTTATGAAGGGATTTTTTTCAATTCAAAATAAAAAATCTATTCAGGCATGTTTAACCAATGAGGGCCTAGCGGAACTTTAGGCAAGTTAAACTCTTCAGGATAGTGTGCTTGGATAAAGTAAAGGCCGTCAGGTGGTGCTGTGATCCCTGCTGCTTTACGGTCTTCTGCTGCGAATATTTCATCAATATGGTCAATGTCGTACATCCCCTGACCAATTTCCAGTAAACAGCCCATAATATTGCGAACCATGTGATGTAAAAAACCATCTGCTTGGATGTCAAGAACAAGGTAAGCACCGTGTTTGATGAGTTTGCAATGGCTCACATGGCGTACAGGTTGGTTGGATTGACACGCAGCAGCTCGAAAACTTTCAAAGTTATGAGTACCCTCAAATTTTGAGGCTGCAGCAATCATTTTATCTACATCAAGTGGGTAATAAGCATGCGTTACTTGTTTATGGAGTAAGGCAGGGCGCATGGGGCTGTTATAAACGACATAACGATAACGGCGAGCCTGCGCTTTAAAGCGTGCATGAAAATCACTATCCATTTCTTGAATCCATTGGATGGCAATATCTTTAGGGAGTGTACTGTTAGCCCCCATAAGCCAGCCACGAATTGGACGTATTGCATTTGTGTCAAAGTGAGCCACCATATTTGTGGCATGAACACCTGCATCTGTTCGACCCGCACCATGCAAAATGATGGGTTCATCAGCAATTTTGCTCAACACTTTTTCCATGGTTTCTTGTACGCTCGGCACACCAGGTTGCTGTGTTTGCCAACCTCGATACCGAACGCCACTAAACTCAATTCCGATTGCAAAACGCGGCATTTGAACCTCTAATTTGATGAATCATACCAATGTTTTAACCATTGATCTGTGGAAGGGTATTGTAAATACATTTTTAGAATTTTGGCATAAAGATCGGCATCACTGAGTGTATCGTCTATTAAAATATCAGATGCTTGAATCCAACTGCTAATTGCATAGCGTTGATCTAATTCTCCAAACATGACCTGACTACTTAATATAATATGGCAGCCTAAGGCACGAAGCTGCTTCAAAATATCTGTGGTATCCGCATTAATTGCTAAATTACCGGTTCCATATGCTTGAAGTATGAGTACATGAGGCGAGTTGTCGATAAAACGCGTTAAATGCTGATTGAATAATTTGATTTCAATGGGGCGAAGACTCAGATTCGCAATATTGAGTTGTGTCGAGCGTTCAATATGTTGCTCAGTAATGTCGACAAAAGAACTTGATATGGGCTTGATGACATTTGTAAATGCTTCACCACAAAATGCATTTAGTGCCGTGCGATGAGTCTTGACTGCAGTTCTGGCATGAAAAATTTGATGGTTAAAGCATAAGTAAACACCATCAGACACATTTTCCATATATTGGATGGCATGATTCAGATTATCTAAAGCATCGCTCGATGGATGCAAAGATGTCGCTGCATGATTGAGCAGAGGAAATTGGCTACCTGTGATAATGACTCGACACGTATCATGGAGAAATCGAGAAAGAATAGCCGCAGCATAACTCATGGTATCGGTACCATGAATGACAATAAAATTTTGAAATTGTTTAGCTTGCAATTGTTGAATTTTTTGGATTAACAGCAACCAATCACGCGCCGTACATGCACTACTGTCTTTAATCTCATGAGCCTGAACAAGCTCTATTGGATTTTGAACGGGCAAAATTTCTTTTAATTGCGGGAAAAAATCGGCAGCAGGCATAGGCGCTAAAGGTTCACCAACGCAACCAAATGTCCCACCCATATAGATTAAAGCTATTTTTGAACTCATAAAAAAAGCAGCCTGATTAGACTGCTTCATATTAAGATTAATTGGAATCAGATTCCATGCTCTCTCGGAGTTTTGCTGCACGCATTTTTTGTTCGTCATTGTAATGCGATTCATATTCCGTAATTAATTTTTCTGCTTCATCAAACGCGCCAAATTTAATGTATTGATCCGCTAAATCTAAGTTAAGTTGAATTTCATCAACGTTGAGTAATTCAGGAAAACGTTGTACAAGAGGATCATCAGGACGATTCGGATTCATTTTTATCGCAGATGTTTCATGCGAATGATTCTGTTGCACTTCTACATTTTCATCTGATGAATTGAGGTCAAAATTAAACTCGTTTGTCGGTTCAATTGAGCTTTCTATTGTAGATTTTGAATCAAGATTTTCCTCAAAGTCGAAAGTTACAAAATCTAAAATCTGATCATTCACGCTTTGCTTTGAAACTTTTGCTGAGCTAGATGTTTCAGCATCAAAGTTAAAATCATCTGAAAGATCAAAAGTGAGTTCATCCTTAGATGTTGTTTGAGAATGAGGCTGTTCCGACTGATCTGAAAAGCTAAATTCCAATGGATCTATTTCAATATTCAGTTCTTGTGGATTTTTTTCTAATGGAGAAGAGCTCAGTGCTGAATGAGAGAGATCTGTTTTTTCAACCCATTCTTGACTTAAATCAAGTGTGAAGTCGAGATTTTGGATGGACTCATTTTCTGAAACAAGGTTCTCAGCATCAGTTGAGTGCACTGATGCTGTTTGTGATTTATTTTCAGACTGAAAACTGGAGAAATCTAAATCAAACTCTAAGGGGGCGCGATCTTCAGTCGATTGATTGGTTGTTTCAGATTCAGTCTGTGTTTGAGCATTTGGCTCGAAAGTTAAATCTGTCGTTATAAATTCTAAAGGTGTTTGCTCTTTTGATGCAGGAGTCTTCTCATCATCTTGCTCGAATGGGTGTTGTGAGGTTGGTTGCGGTGTATCTTCCATAAAAAAATCGAGTTCAAAATGCTCGTTTTGCGATGGAGTCTGTTGTTCAGTTGCCTGCTGATTTTCAGCCTGATCAGAAGGGAGCTGGTCAATGATTTCTTCATTGGTTTTATTGAGCGTAAACTCTTCTGCTAAATCCAGCTGTTCTGAGCTAAATACAAAATGAGCAGTAGGTTCAGCAGAGACATGCTCAGTTTCTTCCTCAGGAGTGCTTTTCTTCTCTTTGGCTTGTAAGGGATGTGGGTATTGTTCTGTTTCAAACACAAATGTTGAGCTTTGAGAAGGAAGAGAAGATTGCTCTGTGGTCTCATTTGTTTCAGTGGGTGTGCTTTCCTGAGAGCTATGTTGTTCATCCTGAGACTTGATGAGATGATCAAAAGCTTGTTCTGATTGCACTGCAGGGATTTCAGTTATAAAACTGGTGCTATGAAACTGTGCAGCATGACGAGGCTGATTCTCGGTGTTCGATATATCCCGTGATTCTTTCGCAATTTCTTTATTCCGTTCCGCTTCTTTTGCAGCTTTAAGTTTGTCTTCAGCTTCATCCGCAATGTAATGTAATCCAGTGGAGCGTAAATAATTACTCAATTGTTTTAAAGCAAATTCATCATTCTGTAAGATGTGAATATCAATCAAATACGAGTAAAGCTCATGTTGTCTAGGATCGCGATTCAATGCTTGATTGATTTTTGCTTCGGCTGACATATAGCTTTCTGATTGAATTAAGTATTCAATACTGGCTTTAAGTTCATCAGCCACTGGTTCGGCACTTAAGTCTTGTGGTGCGCCATGACCATGCTGTGAATAGGCTTGTTGTGGGGTGGAACGAGTTTTGGGGCTTTTCTTAGCGCGTTTTACACTCACATTTTTTTTAGATTTTGTTGATCCTGTGTCACCATTTTTTTGTTTATCCTCACGTTTTTTGAGCACCAGTGCGATTAACAGCAAGACGACAAATGGAATGACATACAACATAATTTTTCCCCTTCATTGAATTCAATGAATTTATTGCAAATCTAATACCTGAGTGCTCGAAATATTGGACTGTTTTTAATCTCGATTTTTTATATTCTCAGTTCATCATTATGTATCGATCAAGATGTTCGAAATAAGAAGTGATGAGATTGTAATTTAACTGTTTTTTGTATCGATGTCATAATATTTCCTTTCAAATAGCACTCCAAGCTCTAATCAATTCAAATTGCATAAAAAAAGCCGATCTAATCAGACCGGCTTTTTATTGAAGTGACTATTAAATATTAAGCATTTTTATAGTCAATCAAGATGCGTAGCATACGGCGTAAAGGTTCAGCAGCACCCCAAAGTAATTGGTCACCAACAGTGAACGCGCCTAAATACTCTTTACCCATATTGAGTTTACGTAAACGGCCTACTGGAACTGTAAGCGTGCCAGTTACTGCAACAGGTGTAAGATCAGTCATTGATGCTTCACGTGTGTTCGGCACAACTTTAGACCAGTCATTTGCACTTGCAATGATGTCTTCAATTTCATTTAAAGGAACATCTTTACGAAGTTTTAAAGTCAATGCTTGTGAGTGACAACGCATTGCACCAATACGTACACAGTGACCATCAATAGGTACAATTTGTGAATTACCAAGAATCTTATTGGTTTCAACTTGACCTTTCCATTCCTCTTTCGATTGACCGCTTTCAAGCTGTTTGTCGATATAAGGAATTAAAGAACCTGCTAAAGGTACACCGAAGTTTGCTGAAGGGAATCCTTCACCACGCTGTAATTCAGCAATTTTAGAGTCGATATCTAAAATTGGAGAACGTGGATCGTCTAATAGATCTTTTGTATTGTTATACAAATAGCCCATACCTGTGATGAGTTCACGCATGTTTTGCGCACCCGCACCAGAAGCAGCTTGGTAAGTCATTGAAGTCGCCCATTCAACAAGATTGTTTTGGAACAGACCACCAAGACCCATTAACATCAATGAAACAGTACAGTTACCGCCTACAAATGTTTTCGTACCTTTTACCAAACCGTCTTTGATCACATTCATGTTGACTGGATCTAATACGATGATTGCTTCATCGTCCATACGCAATGTAGATGCAGCGTCAATCCAGTAACCATTCCAACCATCAGCTTTCAACTTAGGGAAAACTTCAGTGGTATAATCACCACCTTGGCAGGTAATAATGACATCCATTTGCTTCAGACTATTAATGTCTGTCGCATCCATAAGTGCTGGGGCAGTTTTACCACCAAACGCAGGGGCTTCACCACCTGCATTACTGGTAGAGAAGTAGAATGGCTCAAATTGAGCGAAATCATTCTCTTCAACCATACGTTGCATAAGGACGGAACCAACCATCCCGCGCCAACCGACCAGACCTACTTTCATGTCACTTTGCCTCGGTGCGTTAAAATAAAAAAGGGGGTTCGAGTGTATCAAAAGAGTGTATAACTGCAAGTGGTACACAATCAAAACAGCAAATATATTGTGCAATATATCTTGTTTATGTTACATGCAAAACTAATATAAATTTATGAATCATCGAAAAATTAAGAATATATAAAGAGAAGCGCTATGCTATGGATTGAGATACTGGCTGTTGTTGTGATTTGGTTAAGTTTTTGGTCTTTGATTCCGCGTGATGAGTGGTGGTTTCGAGGTGCCGATTTTCCAAGACTACAAATTTTAGCCCTAGGCTTTATCGCATTTATCCTCCTGTTGATTTGGGATGGGGAATGGGATTTAAGACGCCAAGTCATATTTGTTGGATTAATTGCTGCATTAGCATATCAATTGAAGATGGTTTTGCCTTATACCTTAATTTGGAAAAAACAGGTGAAACAGGTCCAACCAGATCAACTTGATCCATCAAAGCAAATCTCTTTAATTGTGTCGAATGTTTTAACACCAAATACAGAATATCATCGTTTGATTGAACAGATTCATCAGCATCAACCCGATATCGTATTGACGCTTGAAACAGACCAAACCTGGCAGAATGAACTTTCGGTCATTGAGGCGGATTATCCTTATCGTGTTCCAGTACCTTTAGATAATCTCTATGGAATGCATCTCTACAGTAAGTTGGAATTGAGTGATACCGAAGTCAAATTCATACTGAGTAATGAGATTCCTTCTATTCATACCACAGTGAAATTGCGTTCTGGACAGCCAGTTCAATTATATTGTTTACATCCCAAACCGCCGAGTCCAACTGAAGCCAAAGACTCTACATTACGTGATGCTGAATTGTTGATTGTCGGTGATCAAATTAAAGACTTGGATGAAAGTTGCATTGTCATGGGAGATCTAAACGATGTGGCATGGTCTCGTACCACACGACTATTTCAACGTATCAGTGGTTTGTTAGACCCGCGTGTTGGACGTCATTATGTCAATACCTTCCATGCGGACTATCCGCTATTACGATGGTCACTCGATCATGTATTCCACAGCACTGATTTTGCTTTGGTGAAAATGGAGCGATTACCGCATATTGGTTCGGATCACTTTCCTGTGTACGTTGTTTTACAAACTGGACGACAATTTGAGCAAGTACAGCAAGAATTAGAACAGACGGATGCTGATGAGCAAGAGGCTCAGGAGGCGATTCAAGAAGGTATTGCGAAAGCTGAGAAAGAAGAGAAACAAGTGACAGATGAAATTGCGCAAGATTATAAAGATGGCAAACAAGTGTGAATGGATGCGTGTAAGAAATTGCTTACAATGAATGTGTCTGTTGACCCATAGTCACGAAGCGAGCTTAAGCGTAATCTAAGCTTATCGGCACAGGGAGTGGGAATGGAATGATCCCAATATGGAAGACGACGCCGACGGAAAATCATCATGGAGATGATGTAGGAAAGGAAAGCCAATAAAACAATAATATGATTTTTGAAAAGCACAACCTCATCGACCCGAGTTTTACAGGATGTAGAACTCGGGTTTAGTTTATGGTGGATTTAAACGTTTAAATGCATACAGGTCGAATGAATTAAATCTCGTTATTCAGCTCTAATCTTTTATTAATGCTATGATTTGCCAAAATGAAAATATTGAGCAGATGGGGTATGAGTTTGTTTCTTAAAAATATGAAAGACATAACTACAAGCAAATCCTTCGCTTCGATCGTTGTGTTAAATGTACTAATGAGTACCAATGTTTTTGCACAAGAAGCTGATGAAAAAATGATGGATGCGGTTGCATCTCAAGAACAGGTCGCGAACACTGAAGCTAAAGAAGCTAAAGAAGCTAAAGAAGCTAAAGAAGCTAAAGAAGCTAAAGAAGCTAAAGAAGCTAAAGAAGCTAAAGAAGCTAAAG
>NZ_JBWYJA010000008.1:0-167930 GCF_056780035.1 Acinetobacter sp. ANC_7503
GAAGCTAAAGAAGCTAAAGAAGCTAAAGAAGCTAAAGAAGCTAAAGAAGCTAAAGAAGCTAAAGAAGCTAAAGAAGCTAAAGAAGCTAAAGAAGCTAAAGAAGCTAAAGAAGCTAAAGAAGCTAAAGAAGCTAAAGCACAGTCTTTTGCTCAAAAAGTAACGCCTGAACCAGCAGCCTATCAATGTTTTGCTGAGCAATGTCCAAGGGTGGATTTAAAAGAGATTCAAATTGATCTCAACGGAAAAGTACCAAAATTTATAACCCCTGTTGCTGTCGGGGAAATTCATGCAAATCAATGGACTCGTTTAGGTACGGAGTTCAATGTAAATTGGACAGATCAGAATCAAAATAAAACTTCAGAAAAGCTGATATTAAATGTCTTGGACATGCAGCATATGACTTTAAAAGATGAGTTAGGTCGTATCAACCGCTATAAGATGGTAGAGGCGAAAAAGCCTGATACTGATAAAAATTCAGATGTATTAGAAACACAATAAAAAAGCGGCTCAGCCGCTTTTTTTAATAAATTTTTTCAAAACCTTCCGGACGTGTTTTAAATCTACGGTGGAACCACATATATTGGGTTGGTGCTAAACGAAGTTGATTTTCAATAATCAAATTTGTTCGTGTCGCGTCTGCAATTTCATCTTCACTTGGCATATTGTCTAACGCAGGTTCAATCAAAATATGATATTTCGGATTTGTAATATCACCTTTACGGTAGAAGTAAAGTGGAATCGCGGCAGCTTTGGTTATTTTTAATATACGGCGATGTGCAGTTACAGTGGCTGCGGGTACACCAAAAAAGGGCGCCATAACACCTTGTTTAAGACCAAAATCTTGGTCGGGACTATACCAAATAGGTCGTCCTTCTTTTAAATGACGGATTAATCCACGCATATCATCATGGTCGATTTGATGGGTATAAATCGTGGCACGACAACGGTAAATCAGCATATCTAACAATGGATTATTTTGCGGACGATATACGACATCTGGATCAAAATACTGGGCACAGACATATCCACCTGCATCGAGTAGGGTAGAGTGTGTACCGAGTAGTAAAGCCCCACGCCCTTCAGCTTGCGCTTGTTGAATATGTTCTAAACCTTCAATCGTTACACGATCTTTAAACCATTTGGGACAATACCAAGCATTCAGTGTTTCAAAAACACCGACCATTTGATCAATAAAGACTTGGCGAGCGTTTTCATAACGGAGTTCGGGCATCCATTCAGGAAAGCAGACTTCTAAATTTCTTAAAGTTGTTTCACGACGTGAACGCAAGTATTTGAAAGCTACATTTCCCATCAGATACGCTAAACGATGCTGAATTGCCCAAGGTAATATCGCAAGGAGCATCAGAAATATAATACCAATCCAAATGCCCCAATATTTTGGCATTAAGAAAGACCACTGGAACTCTCCCGGTTGGTAGTTTTTCTGTTTACTCATATTCAAACTTGATAACAATTTAAGGTAATTCACTATATTAGCACGAACTGTTTTTTTTCGGCGAAGGCAACAATCGGATTCTTTAGAAAAACGTTCTTAGATTTTTCACATGAATTACTCATCAATATCAACATTAAGTGCCTAAGAACCTTTAACCAAAATTAGCTTGAGCAAACTTGGTGCAATTTTTGCAGAACATTTACTGAAAATGATATGAATACGAAGATGACCGTGAATGAATCAAGTATTGTTCAATGAGCCAGTCAAAAATGCACAGTATTGGTTTGCTAAATTAGAGTTAGGTTTTACCAAAGATTCAAATCGCACAATTTTGGCGCATCGTAAGCACTTTGGACCTGTTCGCGTGCAAAAGATGCTCTGGCCTGAAAAAACAGGAGTATGTCACGCCATTATTGTTCATCCACCTGCTGGAATTGCTGGTGGAGATCATCTTACCTTTGAAATAAAAATAGATCAGGATTCGCATGCTTTGGTTACCACACCTGGCGCAGGGAAGTGGTACAAAACCAATCTTAAACAAGCATTTCAACATATTCATATTCATGTCCAAGATGAGGCGATTTTCGAATGGCTTCCTCAAGAGACGATGCTCTTTAATGGTGCGAATGCAAATTCAGAAACAATCGTACATTTGGACGCTGCTGCCAGTTTTATCGGTTGGGATATGTTGGTGATTGGACGGCAAGCACGACATGAAACTTTCTCACAGGGTGCTTACCAAAATAAATTTCAGCTTTATCAAAATCAGAAAATATTGGTTGCAGACTGTTTAAATTTTAAAGGCAATGATCGTTGGTTAAAGTCTTGTTTAGGGATGAACGCTCATGCAGTGATGGCCAGTTTTTGGGCAGTGCCTCCAGAACAATACCGGTCAAATTTCTATCTTGATCAACATATTGATCAAATTCGTGAATTAATCATGCGTATGAATATTAACGTCACATTGACGTTACTCGATTACGTCGTGACAGCACGTTATCTCGGAAATGATGTACGTGAGTGTCATGATGCATTTGCTGCAATTCGTGCAAAGCTTCGTCGTTATTGGTTTGATCTTGATGAAGAGTTCCCAAGAATTTGGCGCACATAAATTTATTCTTGTCATAGCAACATAGTTAAGTTGTTTTAACACAAATATTTGAGCACACATCTTGCATCAATATTTAAAGATAGTGAGGAAAGCATTATGGAACTAACACCTACAGAAAAAGACAAAATGCTGATTTTTACTGCGGGGCTTGTAGCGGAAAGACGGAAGGCCCGTGGTTTAAAGCTGAATTATCCAGAAGCAGTGGCTTATATTTCTGCCGCACTATTAGAAGGTGCACGTGATGGAATGAGTGTGAGTGACCTCATGCATTTTGGAACAACATTGCTAAAACGGGATGAAGTAATGGAAGGCGTGGCTGAAATGATCGCAGAGGTCCAAGTGGAAGCGACATTTCCTGATGGTTCAAAACTGGTCACTGTACATCAACCGATTGTGTGATGTCTGAGAGGAAAAATTAAATATGATTCCAGGTGAAATCATTACGTCCGATACAGACATTGAAATGAATGTCGGACGGGCAACGCTCAAAATGACGGTAGCAAATGCAGGGGATCGACCGATTCAGGTTGGGTCACATTATCACTTTGCTGAAGCGAATGATGCGTTGCAGTTTGATCGTGAGTTGGCACGAGGATATCGACTGAATATTGCTGCAGGTACAGCGGTGCGTTTTGAGCCAGGACAGAGTCGAGATATTGAACTTGTTGCACTCGCAGGTAAGCGTGAGGTGTATGGCTTTGCGGGTCGTGTTATGGGTAAGTTGGATTAAGGGAAAATAATAATGAAAATGTCACGCCGTGCTTATGCGGAAATGTTTGGTCCAACGGTAGGTGATCGAGTTCGTCTCGCGGATACTGAGCTGTTTATTGAAATTGAGCAAGACCTCACTACCTATGGTGAGGAAGTGAAGTTTGGCGGTGGTAAAGTGATTCGTGATGGCATGGGACAATCACAACTGTTGGCTGAAGATGTTGCGGATACGGTCATTACCAATGCGCTGATTGTGGATTGGTGGGGTATTGTCAAAGCTGATGTCGGTTTAAAGAGCGGTCGCATTTGGAAAATTGGGAAAGCGGGAAATCCAGATATTCAGCCCGATATCACCATTCCACTTGGTGCAGCGACGGAAGTGATCGCTGGTGAAGGACAGATTCTCACCGCAGGCGGTGTCGATACGCATATTCATTGGATTTGCCCGCAGCAAGTTGAAACCGCACTGATGTCCGGTGTGACCACCATGATTGGTGGTGGTACAGGCCCTGCGGCAGGGACTTCTGCAACAACAGTGACACCGGGGCCTTGGCATATTGGGACAATACTTCAAGCCATAGATGATTTACCGATGAATATTGGTCTACTCGGTAAGGGAAACCTAAGTCAGCCCGACCCAATTCGTGAGCAAATTCGTGCAGGGGTAGTAGGTTTAAAGCTACATGAAGATTGGGGTTCAACCCCTGCAGCGATTGATACGTGTCTGACCGTTGCCGATGAGTTTGATGTCCAAGTGGCGATTCATACCGATACCTTAAATGAAAGTGGTTTCTTGGAAGAAACCCTCGCTGCATTTAAAAATCGTACCATTCACACCTACCATACCGAAGGAGCAGGCGGTGGACATGCCCCTGATATTTTAAAAGCCATTGGTCAGCCGAATGTGTTGCCATCTTCCACCAATCCAACTCGTCCTTATACCATCAATACCATTGATGAGCATTTGGATATGCTGATGGTTTGTCACCATTTAGACCCTGCGATTTCTGAAGATGTGGCTTTTGCGGAAAGTCGTATTCGCCGTGAAACCATTGCTGCAGAAGATATTTTGCAGGACTTAGGTGCCATTGCCATGATGTCATCAGACTCGCAAGCGATGGGGCGTGTCGGTGAAGTGGTGATTCGTACGTGGCAAACCGCGCATAAAATGAAAGTGCAGCGTGGACCTTTAGAGGGTGACAATGCGACACATGATAATAATCGTGTAAAACGTTATATCGCTAAATATACAATTAACCCTGCAATTACGCATGGTTTAAGCCATGAAATTGGTTCGGTGGAAGTAGGTAAACTTGCTGACTTGGTACTGTGGAAGCCTGCATTTTTTGGGGTAAAACCGTCGATGATTATTAAAGGTGGCATGATTGCAGCTGCGCCGATGGGAGATATTAACGCTTCGATTCCAACACCACAGCCTGTGCATTATCGTCCGATGTTTGGGACAAATGCGCGCGGTGTGCATAACACCTGTATTACGTTCTTGTCACAAGTCGCGATTGAAGCAGGCGTGCATGAAAAATTGGGTCTGAAAAAGTTGATCAGTCCATGTAAAGGTACACGCGATATTCAGAAGAAAGATATGAAACTGAATACCTACTGTCCTGTGATGGAGGTTGATCCTGAAATTTATGAAGTGCGAGCCGATGGGAAATTGCTAACCTGTGAGCCTGCGGAAGTATTGCCGATGGCACAGCGGTATTTCTTGTTTTAAAGTTGTCTCTAGAAAAGATAATTACTGTGATAGGTGATAAAGTCTTATGTAATTAATAAGACTTTATCATTAGATAGAATTCATCGATTTATTTTAAATACATAAAAATTTCAGCGGAATAAACGCGTTTGCTAAAAGAAATTAAACACTGAATTAAAATATATAAATTTTAAATTTAATCGATATTAGAAGTTTTCCAAGCACAAAAAATATTAAATTTAATAGATTCATAGAGGTACTCTAATGATTGAAACTGAGAGACTAATATTAAGACAATGGAAGGAAGCAGATTACTCATCTTTTATAAAAATGGGTTTAGATCCAGATGTTATGAAATATTTTCATGAAGTTTTGACCCCACAACAGAGTATTGAGATGGCGGAAAAAATTTATGAGTTAATTGAACGAAACGGGTGGGGCTTTTGGGCTGTAGAGTTGAAAGATACTAGTGAGTTTATTGGTTTTATTGGATTGCACAATCAACCAGTGTTATTCGAATTTTCTCCATGTGTTGAAATTGGATGGCGGTTATTAAAAAGATATTGGGGAATGGGGTACGCAACAGAAGGTGCAAGAGCTGCATTGATATATGCTTTTGAAGAGCTTAATTTAAATAAAGTAGTTGCATTTACAGCTTTGACAAATAAGCCTTCAGAAGCAGTTATGAAAAGGCTAGGTATGACCGAAGTTAAGCAATTCAAGCATCCAGAATTACCTACAGGGCATATTCTTGAAAATCATATTTTATATGAAATAAATAAAGATACCTTTATAAAATAATTTTGAAATTAATTTATTAAAACTAATCTTTCTTAGACAAGGAATATACAGACCATTTTTTATCTTGAAATTGTTTGAGCCAATGTCTAATCATGACTTCAGTTTCAGAAAAAAGTGGTTGTGGAAGCTCATCAATGCTAAACCATTCCCAACGCTCAAAAATCTCAGGTTCTGTCACGCAAATTTGAGTTTTTAAACGTTCATCTAAAAGTTGATAAATCGTTCCGAACGTAATCTTCACCGCCTCAGCATTTTGATCAATGATCGTATTTAAGGGTTGAATAGACTCAATATATTGACTCAGATCTAAAGCAGTTTCCTCTAACAATTCGCGTACTGCAGCATCTTCAATTGATTCATGGGCATCCATTTTTCCACCCGGGAAACACCATGAGGCAGGTTCATCATTTTTGTTTCTATAACCCAATAGAACTTTTTGACGTTGATCAATCAACATGATGCCCACGCCGATGATGGAGTTGCTTTTAATATTCATGATTG
The DNA here is from genome assembly GCF_056780035.1 of Acinetobacter sp. ANC_7503. Taxonomy (NCBI): domain Bacteria; kingdom Pseudomonadati; phylum Pseudomonadota; class Gammaproteobacteria; order Moraxellales; family Moraxellaceae; genus Acinetobacter; species Acinetobacter sp. ANC_7503. The sequence goes on from NZ_JBWYJA010000008.1 coordinate 6,292, forward strand.
TGCACATCTAGCTGCTCTGTGTTCTACAAAGTACAACAGCGATATGACAACGCTAACTTTCAAATGTTTCAAAACATGTAATTTAAATAAAAAATCATTCACATTTATAGGGGATTTTACCTATCACTATAGTGAAGAAAACCTATTTTATTTCTCTAAAACCTCTATACCTGTGAGAATAAATCAATATTTCTACAAGATAATCCCTTAATTCAACATAGATTCATCCTTATATTTCCCTGCCTCCTTTCAAGACTAGATTAAGACATGCGCTAGACGATTTAGAACATCGCCAGCAAGGAATTTAGCAACGAGGGGGATGCGGTAAATGGTAAGGAAATATCTAACTTCTGTGGCATTGACCACATGTCTTTTCAGTAGCGCAAGTTTAGCGCTTGCCGCTGAAAATGGCGGAAGTGCTTATCCAGATGGGACAGAGAGTTTTTTTGGTGGCGCAATGCCGCCACCTGGGATGTATCTCGTCAGTTATAACCAATACTACAACGCAGATAAATTTAAAAATGATTATCCAGTATTTGATGATTTTAAAATTGATACTTTTGCCACAGTTGCTCGTGGTGTCTATGTCAGTGACAAAACATTTTTAGGCGCGACATGGGGCATGCATGCATTCCTTGTATATGCCCATGCAGATCTTACATTAGGTGGTCGTCAAGATGATCACATGTCAATGGGTGATCTCATTATCGATCCATTCTTATTGGGTTGGCATAAAGGGGATTGGCATGTGGCGACAGGTGTCGACTTTTATATTCCAATTGGCTCTTACAACAAAAATAGACTCGCAAATATTGGGCGTAATTATTACACCATTCAACCGATTATCTCGACCACATACTTAAATAAACAAGGTATCGAAGTCAGTACCAAGTGGATGTATGACATCAATTTCGAGAATAAAGATACCAAATACGAGTCGGGTAATGCTTTGCATGTCGATTACTTAGTCGCGAAACACATGGGACCTTTGGCGGTTGGTGTTGGTGGTTACGTACATCGTCAGCTTGAAGGTGACTCAGGTGAAGGTGCCGTTTTAGGTGATTTTAAAGCTAAAGCAGCCAGCGTAGGACCACAGGTTCGCTATCAATTCCCTAAAGGATATGCAATCGCAGCGAAATATCAAAAAGAATTTGATGTTGAAAACCGACCAGAAGGTCAGAAGTTCGCAATTGATATCACCATTCCATTTTAAAACATTGTTACCCAAACATTAGAGCAAGCATATAGAGGTAAGGCCATGAAAATTGAGAATCAAGAATATGCAGCAGGCAGTGCTGGAGCTGTCGATTATTTAGTGGTGAATGAGTTTTCAGGCGGTATTGTGGGACCAAGCCAACGTATGCTGGGACCTTTAAAAAATGGTGGAACGTTAAAAACAGGCACACCGCCTGGCTGTTGGGGTCCAATGATTACACCTGCATTCCAAGGTGGTCATGAAGTGACACTCCCTGTCTTTATTGAAGGTGCAGAGGTAGGTGATGCTGTCGCTTTAAAGATTAAGGATATGCATGTCACTTCTACAGCAACCTCATCGGGTGTGATGCAATTTGTTGAAGGGCGTTATAAAGGCGATCCGTTTGTTGCGAAATACTGTGAAGCATGTGGTACAGAGCAACCAGCAAGTTATGTAGAAGGAATTGGTGAAGATGCGATTCACTGTAAAAACTGTGGGGCAGAAGTCAGTGCTTTTCGCTTTTCACATGGTTATGTGATTGTGTTGGATGAAGAAAACAAAGTGAGCTTGACGGTCAATCAAGAGATTGCCAACAAGTTAGCAGGCAATGCCAATGAGCTTTCTGCACTGCCTGAACATGCAGCGCAACATTCAATCTTGTCGCTTGCACGTGCTGATATGCCAGGGGTTGCTGCGCATATGCGTCCATTCCTCGGAAATATTGGTACGACACCTTCACGTGACTTACCAGACTCTCACAACTGCCACGACTTTGGTCAGTATTTGATTGATGCACCGCATAAATTCGGGATGACTGAAGAAGAACTTATCGCAGCCAAAACAGACGGTCACATGGATACCAATTCGATTCGTCCAGGCTGTATTTTGATTTGTCCTGTGAAAGTACCAGGTGCAGGTGTTTACATGGGGGATATGCATGCGCAACAAGGTAATGGTGAAATTGCAGGACATGCCACGGACGTTTCAGGCGAAACAGAATTACAAGTGGAAGTGATTAAAGGCTTAACCATTGATGGTCCAATTTTGCTTCAAGCACCAGATGACTTACCACCAATGGCACGTCCATTTACCAAGGAAGAGCGTGAAAAAGTGAAAGCTTTAGGTGCACGTTGGGGACAAACTGAAATTGAGGAAAGTGGTCCAATCACATTTATGGGAACAGGTAAGAACCTCAATGATGCAACGGACAATGCTTTAAATCGAGCGGCAAAAGTCACAGGTTTAAGTGTGGATGAGGTCATGAACCGTTGCACCATCACAGGCTCAATCGAAATTAGCCGTTTACCAGGAATGGTACGTGCAACCTTCTTATGCCCAATGCCAATTTTAGAAAAACTGGGGATCGCAAACTTAGTTCGCGAACATTACCAACTTTAATTCATCACGTGATCGGCGTTTGATTGGCGTGTTTCAAACGCTGTTCGTAAATAAGCATGAAATTTACTGAACTTAAAACTTAGAAACGAAAACTTGAACAGGAATGTCATATGAACAGTAATGCAAAACTTCGTTGGGGCGATATCTATCCAGAACTTGGTATTGAGCCTATACCAACCGAACCATGTATTTCGCCAGAAATCTATCAGGAAGAAATTGAAAAAGTTTTCTCAAAAGTTTGGCTGAAAGTGGGGCGTGTAGAAGAGATACCAAAGCAAGGTGACTACAAAGTTAAACGCTTAGATTTTGCTAAAACCTCAGTCATTTTAATGCATGGTAAAGATGGTGAAATCCGTGGATTCCACAATATTTGTTCACACCGTGGTAACAAAGTTGTGGTGGAAACAGGCAATGAAACCTTTGGTTCTAATAAAGCAGCAGTCGTAACGTGTCGTTTCCACGGTTGGGTTTACGATGCTAAAGGTGATTTGGTCAGCGTACCTGAAGAAGAAAAATTCACATCTTGCTTTGACAAAGGTCATAACGGTTTAGCACCAATACGCACCGAAGTGTGGGAAGGTTTTATTTTCATCAATTTGGATAATGACGGCACTCAATCGGTAGAAGAATTCTTAGGCGGTATGGGACAGCATTTAGGCGGTTATCCATTCCATGAAATGGAAGAATGCTTTGCCTATAACACAGTTCTGAACTGTAACTGGAAAGTCGCACATGACGCATTTGCTGAAGCGTATCACGTGGCGACCATTCATGCAGGCTCTTTCCCGAATGTATTCGCATCAGGTTTACAAGAAGTGCAATTGTTTGGTGATCATCGTACTTGCGCTGTGTGCTTAACCAAAAACGCCAATCCAAAACCAGCGGCTGCATTGTCAGGTGAGATCACTGGCGCATCATTGGTGAATCACTATGAACGTGTTCAGCTACCTAAATCAGTCAATCCAAATGATCGTGATGACTTCTCGTTTGAATTATCTGTCATTTTCCCAAATATCTTGGTGCATGTGACTGAAGGTGTATGGTTCACCCATCAGTTCTGGCCGGTCGGTCATAACCAAACCCGTTGGGAGGGTCGCTATTACCTGCCTAAAGCGAAAACCTATTCAGAGCGTTGGGCGCAAGAGTTTGCACAAGTATTACAACGTAATGCGTGGTTAGAAGATACCGCCACCATGGAAGATACCCAAGAAGCACTTGAGTCTCGAGCGAAAAAAGTGATGCATCTACAAGACGAAGAAATCTTGATTCGTCACGGTTACCACGTTCTTGAACAATACCTAAATCGCGCATAAGGAGAATGCACATGTCAAACATCATTTCACAATTGCCTGCTGACTTTGCAAGCTTAGAACCTTTTGTCGCGAAATGGGCTCTAGGGACATCGAAACAACGTCATGCAGCACGCTTAAATTCGACTACAGCCGAACTGCAAGCTTTTTACGATGCTATTTTGCCTGAAATGCGCAAGCTCCTTGCAGCACTTGACCAATACGCTTTAGGTACCTTGCCTGAAGAGCTGCACAAGTTGTACTGGTTAAGCCTGAGTTTTGCCGAAGTTGCTCCACATATTGAACTTTATAAAGGTTCAGTAGGTGTGCCATACGCCTTTGAAGAAAAGCGTTTCGTTTATGAAACTGGTGATGTAGTTAACGTTTAAAAGGATCTCGAAGATGAGCCAGCACAATCTAGAACAGCGTTTGCACTATCTGGAGACCTGCGAGGCGATTCGTAGCCTGATCGGTCGTTATGCAACAGCGGCTGATCAGCGCAACAATTCAGCCATTTTACAGCATGTATTTCATGAGGATGCCATATGGTGTGCAAATGGTTTTGGAGAATATCAAGGACGCCAAAATATCTTGAATGCATTGTCAGAGATTGCAGAAGCACAAGTGCTTTGGAGCTTACATATCATGGCGATGCCAGATATTGAAGTCATTGATCAAAATCATGCAAACGCGTCATGGATGCTTTGGGAAGTCTGTAATCTGGCAGATTCATCAACACAACAAAACCAACCAACAACCTGTTGTTTAGGTGGTTTTTATAAAACGGAAGTACGTCGGAATCAATGGGGTGAATGGAAATTTGATCGTGTCGAACTGAATCTGACCTTCAATCAACCTTATCCGAACACAGCAATATAGGCACTGTATCAGTACGGCCTAAGGGGAATTCAAGATGAGAAAAATCGCAATTATCGGTGGTGGACAAGCAGGCTTATTACTCGCGTTCTCGCTACTCGAAAATAAATATGATGTCACTTTATATGTAGATCGCCCTGCGGATGAATTGTTACACGGTCGTATGGTCAGTACCACGATGTTCTTCGCCAATACATTAGAGTTTGAACGCAAACTTGGTTTGAATTTCTGGGATGGGAAAGCGCATCGTGGTCAAGCATTGCATGTCGATTTTCGTGCACCAAACGGCGATATCATGTTACCTGTGACTGGTTTTTTACATGATAATGACGGTATTGCCATGGACCAACGAACCAAATATCACCGTTGGTTAGAGGAATATCCGCGCCGTGGTGGCAAGCTCATCATTCAAAATGTCAGTCCAGAAGATTTGGAAGTAATCACTGCTGAAAATGATTTGACGATTTTGGCGGCAGGTAAGGGCAATATCACGAGTTTATTCAAACGCAATGAAACACGTTCAGTGCATCAAACGCCGCCACGTAAATTGGCTGCTGCACTCGTCGTAGGTGATGATTTGTGTGGTCCAAATAGTTGGCAAGGTCAACCATCTCAGACTTTGCATTTTAATTTTGTTGCAGGTGCAGGTGAATACTTCAGTATGCCGTTCTATAGTCACACGCATGGTCCATGTCGTAGTTTCTTATTTGAATGTGTACCGAATGGTCCAATGGATATCTTCGATGATGTGACATCTGGCGAAGAAATGGTCCAACGCATGAAAGAAGCGGTTGCCAAAGTAACACCAGATCAAAGCTTCCGTATGGTCGATAATATGGAATTAAGTGATCCAAATGCATGGCTCAAAGGTGCATTCCGCCCTGAAGTTCGAGATCCTGTTGCAACCTTAGATAACGGTGCAAAAATTTGGGGGATTGGAGACACTGTCATTGTAAATGATCCAATCGCAGGACAAGGCGCAAACAATGCAACTCGTATGGTGGAGCATTATTTAGCTGCGATTTTAGCACGAGGTGATGAAGACTTTAGTGCAGATTGGATGACAGAAGTATTCGAGCAATTCTGGGAAAAGTCAGGTCGTTATACCACAGAATTTACCAACTTGCTGTTAAACCCACCAAGTGAAAGCTTATTGCAAGTGTTAGGCGCAGCATCGCAAAACCAAGCGATTGCAGATGATTTTATGGGGCATTTCAACAATCCATGTGGTTTCTGGCCAGCGGTAGATGGTGAAGCTGGGGCAAAAGAATACTTGTCACGAAAGGAGTTTCAACATGCAGCTGCCTGAATTACTTTGGCAGGATGTTGATCTGGCGGAAGCGAAATCGCTCCGTCAGGCATTTGGTGGCTTTGCGACAGGAGTGGCGATCGTCACTTGCCTAGACCAAGATCAACAACCTGTAGGGTTGACGATTAATTCCTTTAGTTCAGTGTCTTTAGATCCTGCATTGGTGTTATGGAGTTTAGTCAATCATTCTCCAAGCCGATCTATTTTTGAAAATGCTGAATACTTCGCCATTAATATTTTAGGTGCACATCAGCAGGAAGTAGGCTTAAACTTCGCTAAGCCGATTGCGGACAAATTTCAGTATGGTACGTGGAAAATTCAAGGTTCGAAAGCACCTGTTTTAGAAGGATGTGTCGTGCAATTTATTTGCAAAAGAGCTCAACAAATTGAAGCGGGTGATCATCAAATCTTCCTCGGTAAAATTGAGCAATGTCGCCACAGTAATCAACGGCCTCTGCTGTTTTGCAAGGGACAATTTAATGAATGGCCTGAGTACAAGGAGGTTTCATGACAGACTTAAATGGCAAAGTGGTCCTGGTGACAGGTGGTGCAACGCACATTGGTCAAGCCGTGGTGCAAGAATTAAAAAGCTTAGGTGCACAAGTCATTGTTGCCGACATTAATCAAACGCAAGGTCAGCAAGTGGCAGATGCAACCCAAGCGCAATATGAATTTTTAGATCTCGCTAATGATGACAGTATTCGCACATTAAGTGCCAAATTAACACAGTTAGATATTTTGGTGAATTTGGCGTGTTTGTATGAAGATCATGGATCTGAATCTACACGTCAAGATTGGCAAAACACGTTCAATGTCACGGTATTTGGTCACGCAGCGTTAGTACAAGCATGTCGACCACTTTTGAAAAAAAGTACTGATGGTGCCGTAATTAATATCAGCAGTGTCAGTGCACGTATTGCACAAAAAGAACGCTGGGTCTATCCAGCATCTAAAGCAACTTTAGAGCAACTCACACAAAGCATGGCACTGGATCTAGCACAAGATGGTATTCGTGTACATGCACTCTCATTAGGTTGGACTTGGTCCGTCCCAATGCAAATGATTTCCGGCGGAGACCGCGCCAAAACTGATCGAGTGGCAGGACGTTTCCATGTGTTAGGACGTATTGCGGATGCAGAGGAAGTCGCACAAGTATTAAGTTTATTGTGTAGCCCGAAAGCAAAATTACTTACAGGCAGTGTGATTCATGCCGATGGTGGTTATCACATTCTAGGTCCTGAAGCCACAGATTCACCGATAGAGGAGTTAACTCAATGAACATTAAAATGACCAATGTTGCTGAGAAATTTTTGTGTTCAACCTCTGATGTGGAACAGGGTGAGGGACTACAAATCATTATTGACGGTTATCCTCCATTGGCAGTGTTTCACTTAGAAGATGGCGAGTTCTATGTCACCGATGATACGTGTACACATGGTGATGCATCATTGGCAGATGGTGAGATTGATGGCTGTGAAGTGGAGTGCCCATTTCATGCGGGTGCATTTAATATCAAAACCGGTGAACCATGTGGTGCACCTTGTACGATTCCACTGAAAACCTATCAATCGATTGTACGTGACAATAATGTTTATTTGGTGGAGTGATGCCGATGTATAAAATCCAAATAGACGGTCAAGCCGAATTTTATTGTTCAGCTAATGATGTATTGCTACGCGGTGGCTTACGTGAAGGACTAGGCATTCCTTACGAATGTAATGCGGGTGGTTGCGGGACGTGTAAAATCGAAGTCCTGTCAGGTGAAGTAGAAAATTTATGGGCAGATGCACCTGGATTAAGCGATCGTGATAAACGTAAAGGTCGGTTACTGGCGTGTCAGTGTCGCCCCAAATCGGATTGCGTGATTAAGCTTCGTTTAGACGAACAATGTGTTCCTAAAATTATTCCAAAACAAAAAAAAGTAACATTGAAGCATGCTCATTTGGTGACACATGATATTTTGGAAGTACATTTTCAATCAGATGAGCCAGCACAATTTATTCCTGGACAATACGCTTTAATTTGGGTGAATCAAGAGTTACTTCGTGCCTATTCGATGTCCAATCTGCCGAATGACGACGGTTTATGGGTCTTCCAAATTCGACGTGTTCCTGATGGTAAGATGACCAATGTACTGTTTGATGAACAGTTGCGTGAACAAGCAGAAATACAAATTGATGGTCCATACGGTTTAGCACATTTACAAGAACAACCTCGTCCGATTGTCTGTGTGGCAGGCGGTTCAGGTCTTGCCCCCATGTTAGCGATTGCACGTGGTGTTGCAGTCAATCCACATTTGCAACATCAAAAAGTCTGGTTTTTCCATGGTGGTCGTGAGCAACGTGATTTGTTCACTGAAAATCAATTACGTGACTGGACAGAATTAGGGGAACGCCTCAATTATGTACCTGCAACCTCCTCTGAATTCATTGAAGGTATCCGTTCAGGCTTTATTCATGATGTCATTCAAGATGTATTAGGTGAACAATTGATTGAGCATGAAATCTATTGTGCAGGTCCACCACCGATGGTGAAATCAATTGAACAAATGGCTCACCAAGCTGGTATTCCACAACAACAAATTCATTTTGATCGTTTTTTTTAATCGAACATATCATCTTTCTCCCGCTCAGGCGATGGTTAACCCATCGCCGGTACTGAGCGATCACGACACATCAAGACCATATTGACGATCTGTGCGATAGATTCAGTTCCTAACTTCTGACGAATATGAGTGCGGTGAATTTCTACTGTTTTATGGCTGATATTCAACATTTGTGCAATATGTTTACTCGAAAGTCCATCGACCAATAAATTGATAATCTCACTTTCTCTTGGTGATAAAGATTTCAATTTAATCATCTGTTCTTGACGTTTTTCTTGTTCGATAAAATCTTGTTCAGCAAGTTGTAGACAGGCTTGGATTTGATTAAGCATATGTTGTGGATTAAAAGGTTTTTCTAAAAAATCAAAGGCTCCAGCTTTCATCGCGTTGACCGACATTGGAATGTCGCCGTGGCCAGTCATGAAAATGATCGGCATACGGGTTTTTTGTTGGTTCAATTGTTGTTGTAATTGCAAGCCACTCATTCCTCGCATACGAATGTCAAGAATCAAACATGCAGGCGTTTGCGGGCGCTGATAATTCAGGAATTCAGTAGCACTATTGAATGTTTTGGTTTCGAGTTGCACGGAATCGAGCAACCATGTGAGTGAATTACAAATGTCTTGATCATCATCTATCACATACACAATGGGCTCGGGAACATGAGAATTGGTTAAATACATTTTGTACGCTCCTGTGCTGCCAGAGAGATATTAAAAATAGCGCCGGACTCACCTTCACAGACCCATAAATAACCATGATGGTTTTCAATGATGCTTCGAGACAGAGTTAAGCCAATACCCATGCTGTTGTTTTTACTTGAATAGAAGGATTCAAAAATTTGTTCTGGATTTTGCCCTTCGAGTCCAGGCCCATTATCTGCAATTGCAATTCGAGCATGTTGGTTATGTTGCCAAGTGCGGATATAAATGTCCCTTTCACCCTCAGGGTTAGTTTGTAGAGCATCGACCGCATTGAAGACGAGATTGATAATGACTTGGCTAAAGAGCGTTTCATCTGCTGATATAAAAATAGGCGAAACACTTAATTCATAATGGATGGTACATCCACCTTGATCTGCTTTAAGCTTAATCAAAGGATGTAACTCTTGAATAAGATGACTCACAGAATGAATCTGGAAATTCGCTTCGCCTTTACGTAAAAAGCTTCTCATGCTGTGAATAATGCCATTGACGCGATGTGTTTGATTTAAAGCAGCATTGAGGGCATCAAGAGTCTCTTGTGTGTTGGCTAAACCGTTTTGAATGCGAATAATACTACCTCCAACGTAATTGTTGAGTGCAGCCAGTGGTTGATTTAATTCGTGGGCGAGCGCTGTAGCCAGTTCGCCCATCGTTTTGCAACGTGACATATGACCAAGTTGCTTTTCACGAGCACGTGCTTTTTCTTCAGCCTCAATACGCTCAGTGATATCACGATAATTCACCAATACTCCCTGAATATCAGGGTGATCTAATAAGTTACGATAGGTTGCCTCGTGGTGTCGCCATTTTCCATTGTGGTGCAAGATTTTGTAATGAATCACACCAACTGCACGTTGTTCTGTTTTCTTAAATAGAAGCTGTCTGACTTTAATACGATCATCAGGATGAATTGCAGTTAACACATTCTTATTGAGTACAAAGCGATCCCGATAACCAAGAATACCTTGTAATGATGGGCTGGCATAAAGTAGTTTGCCTTGTAAGTCGAGAATAGCAATTCCATCTCCAGAATGCTCAAGCAGCATTTTGAAATATTGATCTTTAGACTGTAGAGCATATTGATACTTTTTGATTTCGCTGATGTTACGTACTAGAGCGAGAAGCTTTGGTTTATTTTCAATCTCAACTTTTTTAAGACATACTTCAACTGGGATATGACGTTGGTCTTGAGACTCTATTAACCATTCAAATGTGATTGCTTCGTCTTTTGTAGTGGCGGCCTGTTGAACTTTTCGGAGTGCATGATGCAAATCAAAACCATGTTGAAAAGCACTGATCTTTTCAACGTTCATTTGTGTCAATTCAGATTTACTATATCCAGTAAGTTCTACAGCGGCTTCATTGGCATCCATAAATTGGACACTGCCAATATCATGTACAAAAATTGCATCGCCCGCTTTATCAAAAATAGTTTGATAATAGTGTAAGCTGGTCATTGTAGGTCCTTACCTGAGATGGCTTCCGGCTATCGGGTATAGGGTGAAATATCGTCACTGATAAATCATTTTTTTTATAAGTAAATACTGCATTAAGGGGCAGCATCTTGCAATTAGACTTAGGGTCTAATTACATACTTTTAACATATAAAAATATTCATGTGAAAAATTTATCAGTGATCTCAATCTTATGCAATTTAGATACCATGTTACTTCAACTGATTTAGGTGACAGTTACACGAGGAATGTTAGCTCAAAAAATATCATCTTTTTATCTAACGAATAAAATCAAACTTTATGCTATCTACATACAATCCTTTTTTGATTAGTCATCACGCAGGATGAGGCATAGAATAAAACCCGTCAGTCCTACTCATTAAAGTGATATTTTTATGGCGTTCAGTTGGATCCTATTTACCCTCATGGCTGCTTTTATGCAGGCATGGCGCAATGCTTTTCAAAAACAACTGAGTACCACTGTCGATGTATGGGGCGTGACCCTTGCACGCTTTATCTTCGCCTTGCCTTTTGCATTGATTTATTTGAGTAGCCTTTATCACTTCTCACCTGTAACAGCGACTGTTCAATTTACGACAAAATATTGGGTTTATATTTTTATCGCAGGCATTAGCCAAATTTTAGCCACTGCATTGATGGTGCAGTTATTTAAACAAAAAAACTATGCCATTGGCGTGGGACTGGCTAAAAGTGAAGCGATCTTAGCTGCAATCATTGGCGTTGCTTTTCTCTCTGATCATTTGTCATGGTTGGCATGGTTTGGGGTGTTACTGGGTGGTTTTGCTGTGTTTCTGTTGAGTCGGGGACATGGTTTTACTGGATTTTCACCCAAAACACTGATGATTGGCATCGGGAGTGGTTTGTGTTTTGCTATCACTTCACTATTGGTTAGAGAGGCCAGTCTTGAACTAACAATGTTGCCAACAATTCATCGCGCTGCATGGGTATTACTGTCGGTGATTGGCTTTCAATGCTTGAGTATGCTTTTGTATCTGAGCTTATTCAGTCGTCAAACGCTGCTGGCGATGTGGCAACGTCTAGGACTGACCTTTAAAGTCAGTGTATGTAGTTTTATGGCATCACTGGGATGGTTTACCGCCATGAGCATGATGAGTGTACCAGTGGTGAAAACACTCGGTCAGATTGAGATTTTGTTTAGTTTGTTGATCTCCGCTTACTTCTTTAAAGAAAAGTTAGCGAAAGCCGAACATTGGGGATTAGCCTTAGTTGTAATTGCAGCAATCTTGGTGATCTGGGCTTAAATATTTTTAGAGATCATCAAATATTATTTAATAAGAAAGAAGGGGATGCACCAATAGATTTCATGTTGGCATGAATAATGCTTAATTTTGATGCGTAAATGGATTGATGTTGACAAGACATTTCGCGAGTTGAAATTAAAGCAAAGTATTCAAGCGACAATAGGAAAGGCATGAAAATCTATACTCAAAGAATAGAAGCAGTGACAGAAGATCAAGCTTTCGAAACTGTGCAACTCAACTTTGATACACGACAAAAGAGCCGTTTTCGTGCAACTTTAGCTTCAGGGGGCGATATTGGTGCAGATTTACCGCGTACAGGTATTCTTCGCGGAGGATCATTTATAGCAACTGAATCAGGTGACTTACTGCGGGTGGATGCATTGCCTGAACGCCTAATGTGTGTCCAAGCTTCATCTGAATTTGAGCTTTTGAAAGCAGCCTATCATTTAGGGAATCGTCATGTCCCTCTTATGCTCACTCCTCATGCATTATATTTTGAACCTGATCATGTCTTAGCAGAAATGGTCGAAGGATTGGGTTTAATGGTGACGGAAGTGGATCATCCATTTGAGCCAGAAAGTGGTGCTTATGCTCAGCATGGACATGATCATCGTCTCAGCCCAATCAAAGCGATTCATGCTCATGCGCATCACTAATGCAGCTCACTTACTCAAACTGTTAACTTTGTCCTCTACAGCTTTGCCTGTAGGCGCTTATTGCTATTCGCAAGGTGTTGAAAGTGCGATCGATCAAGGTTTGATCCATGATGAGCAATCCAGTATTGCGTACTTCGAAGAAGTTCTGGAAATGCTTTTGGTTCGTTTTGAGCTACCTGTATTGAAGCGTTTGATGCAGGCCCATGATGCTGAACAGCAGTTTAATCATTGGGCGCAGTTGTATCGAGCCAGTCGTGAAAGTCGTGAGTTATTGGCTGAATCGCAGCAGTTGGCATTTTCCTTGAACGCATGGATTAAAGATGTATTGAAAATGCCCGTTACGGTCAAAAAACAACTTGGATTTGTACCTGTATATGCTCAGTTATGTGGGCGATTGGATCTGAATATCGAAGATGTTTTAACGGCGTATACATTTACTGTTTTAGAAAACCAAGTACTTGGCGCAGTCAAAACTGTGCCGCTCGGTCAGATGAGTGGTCAACGAATTTTGTGGCATTTACATGGTTTAGTCCCAGATGCCATAACGCATGCAATGTGTATAGAAGATCATCAACTCAGCAGTGCCTTACCTCAATATGCCATGCTCAGCATGTCCCATGAAACACAATATTCGCGTTTATTTAGATCTTAAAAATTATCATAAGGAATCAATCATGTCAGAACGTTCTCCTTTACGTGTCGGAATTGGTGGACCAGTCGGATCTGGTAAAACAGCACTGACTTTAAATTTATGCCGTGCATTGCGTAATAAATACAATATGGCGGTGGTGACCAATGATATTTATACCAAAGAAGATTCCAACTTCTTAACTCGTCATGAAGCCATGTCACCCGATCGTATTGTGGGAGTGGAAACTGGCGGTTGCCCTCATACGGCTATTCGTGAAGATGCCTCAATCAATTTGGCAGCGATTGATGACTTATGTGAAAAGTTTGATGGTCTAGAGTTAATTATCATTGAAAGTGGTGGTGATAATTTGGCAGCAACGTTTAGCCCTGAACTGTCTGATCTGACGCTATATGTGATTGATGTTGCTGGTGGTGAAAAAATTCCACGTAAAGGCGGTCCAGGCATTACCAAGTCGGACTTACTGATTATCAATAAAACAGATTTGGCGCCAATGGTTGGAGCGAATTTGCAGGTGATGGACCAAGATGCCAAGCGTATGCGAGGAGATAAACCGTTCTTGTTTTCAAACATGAAAACTGAAGATGGTTTAAACGAGATTATCAGTTTTATTGAAAAACAAGGTTTATTCAAAGCTTAAACAAGAGGGCTTAAAGGATGAAACAATGCAATAAATTCGGTCTATTCATTCTGGCAAGTGTTCCGAGCCTTGTAATGGCACATCCAGGCCATCATCACCATGACGCTAATTTTTGGGCGGGCTTCATTCATCCGTTTACAGGATTGGATCATTTGATGATGGCACTCAGTTTCGGCGTATTGATGTGGAGCATGTCTAAAATTTGGAAGATGATTGGGGCATGGGGCTTGCTTACAGCGCTTGTTGCTGGATTCAGTTTAGGTGCGCATGGAATTATTCCTAATGGCGTTACAGAAATTGGAATTGTAGGTTCATTGTTCATCTTAGCTGTAAGTTTATGGACCAAATCGAACAGAATTTTCCCAATTGCAGCAGTGTTTCTATCAGTTTTTCATGGTTCAGCACACGGAGCTGAATTAGCGATGAATGGAAATGTTGGCATTCAGATTTTAGGCATGATTACTGCCATGGCAATGATTTATGCTCTTGGACTGGGTTTAGGGGCATTGATGGTGAAATTTGTTCCACAAGGTAAAAAGATTGTAGGTGCGCTAGCAGCATTGGTTGCAGTAATTGGTTTAGCGTGATCAATCTTGACAAAAAAAACTCCGCAAGCGCGGAGTTTTTTATTTACTAGGGTAATCAGCTACCATTCGCAAGACTTTCAAGCGCTTCCCAGCGTTCTAATTTCTCTAAAAGTAGCTCATCAATTTCAGTAAGTCGAATTGAAAGTTGAGTTGCTTTGTCACTATCTGACACAAATAAAGAACCATCTGCTAAAAGTGCATTAATCTCGGCTTGTTCCTTTTCCAAAGCTTCCATTTCAGCAGGAAGTTGTTCTAAAGCACGTTGATCTTTATAGCTTAGTTTTACTTTTTTAACCGCTGGTGCAGGGGTTGCCGCCGCTTCAGCTTTTGCAGCTGCTTTCTTCACCGCAGATTTCTGATCGACTACAGTTTGATCAGGACGTTGCATGAGGTAGTCTTGATAACCACCGACATATTCATCGATATTGCCTTTGCCATCGAATACCCAAGTTGAGGTCACGACATTGTCCATAAAGGCACGGTCATGCGAGATCAACAATAAAGTTCCTTTGTAATCACTGAGCATCTCTTCAAGCAGCTCAAGCGTCACCATATCCAAGTCATTGGTTGGCTCATCCATCACGATGAGGTTCGATGGTTTAAGCAGTAATTTCGCTAATAAAATGCGGTTACGTTCACCACCTGAAAGGGCTTTTACAGGTGTACGAGCACGCTCAGGGGAGAACAAGAAATCTTGTAAATAGCTATAGATATGACGACGTCCGCCATTGATATCGACAAAGTCTGACCCTTCGGCCACGTTGTCTTTTACCGATTTTTCAAGATCGAGCACGTTACGAAGCTGGTCAAAATAAGCCACTTCGAGTTGTGTCCCTGTTTTGACCGTACCTGAGTGTTCTTGTTGACCCAAAATTGCTTTGATTAGCGTGGTTTTACCGACACCGTTATCGCCCACGAGACCAATACGATCTCCACGCAGAACCAGTGCATTAAAATCTTTGATAATTGGAGTGTTGTCGCCAAATTGCACACTGAGGTTTTCAATTTCGAAGACCACTTTGCCTGAACGTTGAGCATCTTGGGTAGCCATGCTCACTTTGCCTTGCTGCGAACGGCGGGCTTTAGATTCTTCACGTAATGCTTTTAAGGCACGTACACGACCTTCGTTACGGGTACGACGTGCTTTAATGCCTTGACGAATCCAAACTTCTTCTTCTGCTAGCTTTTTATCGAACAGCGCATTTTGTTTTTCTTCAGCTTCCATCTGTGCAGCTTTGAGTTCGAGGTAACGTGAATAGTTCCCTTCATAACTGCGTAAGATGCCACGATCCAGTTCCACAATACGTGTAGCAATACTGTCTACAAATGAACGGTCATGCGAAATGAAGAGTAATGTTAAATTATTTTGATCGAGTAAGAATTTTTCTAACCACTCGATACTTTCAACATCTAAATGGTTCGTTGGTTCGTCGAGTAACAAAACATCAGGTTGGGTGAGTAGTGCGCGTGCAAGAAGCACACGACGTTTACGACCACCTGAAAGATCAGCTAAATCAGCATCAGGATCAAGTCCCATTTTACTGAGGATTGAATTCACTTTAGTTTCAAGTGCCCAACCATCTAATTGATCCATTTTATGTTGCAAGTTACCCATGCGATCGCAAGCTTCCATATCGCCGAGTACACAAGCTTCGCTTGCTTCGTGATAAGCTCTAAGAACAGAAGCTGCTTCACCTGCGCCATCTGCCACAATATCTGCAACACGACCCGAGTCCATTGGCACGTCTTGAGCCAGCATAGAAATGGTAATACCATTTTGCAGGGAAACTTCACCAGCGTCAGGCAATAAACTTCCATCAATGAGTTTAAGTAAAGTAGACTTACCCTCACCATTACGGCCAATCAAACACACTCGTTCGCCGCGCTCTAAACTAAAATTCGCGCCGTCGAGTAAGTACGGTCCACCAAATGCGAGTTGGACGTCCCTTAAGGTAATATAGGCCATAATGTTTCCTGAAATCCCCTGATGAGGACTTATAATGTCGAATCAAAAAAATCTAAATGAGCAGGCGTCATTTTCCGCACCCATAGAAGATTTGCAAGTCCGAATTGCATTTTTAGATGAATTAGTTGATCAGTTAAATATTCAAATTGCATTACAAAGCCGTGAAATCAGCGATTTAAAGAAACAAATGCAAATTTTGTATCAACGAGTTGAAGCTACTCATGCTGACGATGGTGTTGCTCCATTTGATCCAATTTTGGATAAACCGCCACATTATTAAGACGTGACATAAATACTGATTATTTATTAAGAAGTATGCGTAAATAGTTTGACCTTTGATATGAAGGTCGTTGTAATAGTCTTTTCACTTGCCGAATTCTGAATCTTATCCTATGAGCGCTAAAGTTGTCCTAATAGATCTTGAAAATAACATGCCGACTTCGACGTTATTTCGGGAGATTGTGCAACATTACACCACGACCTATCTATTTCATTCGAAAGGGAGTTTTCATTACAGTCTCACTGATTTGACTGAATTTGCGAGTTGGATTAGTAGTGGTCAAATTGTCATTTTAGAAATGCTTGAGGCAAAAGAAAAAGAATTTGAGTACGCTGTGATTGTGGGGCAAATCTTGGCATTGGTTGAGCATGGCGCAGAGATTGATGTGATTTCTGCACGAGACTGTAGCACCATGTTGGCTGACATGATGCGAGCTTCTGGCATTCAATGTAATTTGATACAGGTACAACCAGAGCAACCTGTGTCAAAACTCAAATACAACGTGCCTTCAGTTGAAACTATTCGTCAAAATCATGATTTATTTAAAGTAAAGCAGTATTGTGATGTTGTGGTTCGTATGGAAGGGAAGCCCAACACCTTAGCTAAGCTTAAAAACTCGATCGAGAATACGTTGCGCATAAATGACGAGCACAGCGCTAAATTGATTGGCATGCTGATTAATTTAAAGGTAGTTAAAAAAGAAGGTGAGCAAATTTCCTTTCGTAAAAAGGTATTAAAGCAGTGGGCTCAATTGGATATGAATGTTGATGAAGATGTAGTAGCAGACCACAAGCTTGGTCAGGTAGATGCGTTATTGGCGAAGCTACATATCGAAGCAAAAGACATTTTAGCTGAAATTGAAGAGTCACAAGACATTCAACATATTCAGAGTGATTTGTTTAAAAATTTTGAAAAAATAGATCCTGTCCAGCTGGAAGTCATCCAAAAATTGAATGCTTTAAAATCCGGAAAGCCTAAAGATATTTATGAACTGCGTGATTTATTAGAACAGCTATTTCCAAAATCTGATGTGCGATTATTGCTTAAGGAAATGATTGATAAGGGATATATTTATTGGAATGGTCATGAAGTACTTTATAGCCATGAGATGTTTTTGAACTAAAATATGCCTAGGAAAAAAGCGATGATTTTATCGCTTTTTTTTATTTCAGTTGCACTGTGCTTAGGTGGGTTATACCACATCGTGCCTTATTTGGTTCAGGTCTCAATACTGGTTTCATGCCGCTATAAATCGTATTTTTAATTTTCAACTTGCCTTTTATATTCGGCTTATGCAACTCTAATATAAGAAGCAAAAGGTGAACTATGGAAAATGCTGGACTTTGGATAACGATTCTTATCGTTGTGTTTGTGCTGGGCTCGATCTTCGGATTACGTGTAAATCCAAGAGAAAAAGCTTTGGGGATTATGCGTGAGAAAGCTCGAAAAATGGGATTACACCCACGTTTGATTGCTGCACCTTCATGGACCAATATTCCAATGGCATCAGAAAATCGTGCCAGTATGGTGGCGTATTACAGCGTTATCATTCCTGATGGTCGCCTACCTTTAATGCGCGCTTTGGTTGAAAATGAAAAACTCAATGTTGTTCACGGAAATGAGAAATTTAATGATTTCCCCATTGCATTAAAAGGGATTTATGCTATTGATATGCAGTCTAATTGCGTCGGTTTGTACTGGAATGAAGAAGAAGATCTTCACGCTACACAACTTGATGAAATGAAAGCACTTTTACATAAATTGGCTGAAATTTAATTTTTTTAATCTTATAGGAATAACGGTTCACTATGGCGAATGCTCCTAAGTCCACATCCAAAAGCGCTACAGCTCAATCGTCAGAAGCTGGAAAAAAACGTGCTTTAGTGATCGTCGAGTCGCCTGCTAAAGCGAAGACCATTAATAAATACTTAGGTTCAAACTACATTGTGAAATCATCTGTGGGTCATGTCCGTGACTTACCAACAGGTGCTTCAAAAAGTACGGAAAAGAAACCAGTAACACGTACCAAACAGACTGCTGAAGAGAAAGCTGAAAAAGCTCAACAGGCACTGATTAATCGTATGGGGGTAGACCCTGAGCACGGTTGGAAAGCACACTATGAAGTGCTTCCTGGTAAAGAAAATGTTGTTTCAGAACTGAAAAAGCTTGCTTCGCAGGTTGACGAGGTCTATCTCGCAACCGATTTGGACCGCGAAGGAGAAGCAATTGCTTGGCATTTAAAAGAAGTCATTGGTGGTGATGACTCTCGTTATAGACGTGTGGTTTTCAACGAAATTACTAAAAATGCCATTCAAGAAGCATTTAAACAGCCTGCTCGTTTAGACATTGATAAAGTCAATGCACAACAAGCACGCCGTTTCCTTGATCGTATTGTTGGCTTTATGATTTCACCACTATTGTGGGAGAAGATCGCACGTGGTTTATCTGCGGGTCGTGTACAGTCAGTTGCTGCGAAACTTGTGGTAGAGCGTGAGCGAGAAATTCGTGCTTTTATTCCTGAAGAATATTGGCAAGTTTTTGCAGATACCAAATCTAAAAAAGATGATATTCGTTTAGAAGCAGTCAAACAGTCAGGTAAGACATTAAAACTTCAAAACAAAGCACAAACAGATGCTTTATTGGATGTTTTAAAAGAAGCTGAATTTAAAGTTGCTGCCCGTGAAGATAAACCGACCAAAGTTAATCCGAGCGCACCCTATATCACATCGACCTTACAACAAGCAGCAAGTACTCGACTTGGTTTCTCTGTAAAGAAAACAATGACGATGGCACAGCGCTTGTATGAGGCAGGTTATATTACCTATATGCGTACCGACTCTACATTCTTGAGTGATGATGCGGTCAATATGGTACGTGGACATATCGAAACCGAGTATGGTGAAAAATATCTTCCTGCAAAGCCAAACCGTTTTGGAAATAAAGCAGGTGCGCAAGAAGCCCATGAAGCGATTCGTCCATCAAACGTCGCGTTGAAGGGTGATCAGCTTGCGGGCGTAGATCGCGATGCTCAGCGTCTATATGATCTGATTTGGCGTCAGTTTGTTGCATGTCAAATGACACCTGCTGAATATTTGTCTTCGACAATCTTGGTCGATGCAAACGGTGTAGAACTTAAAGCTAAAGGTCGTACTTTGGTATTTGATGGCTTTACGAAAGTACGTGGCCAGAACAAGTCGGATGATGATGTTTTACTGCCTGCTGTGAAAGTGGGTGAAGTTCTGCAACTTCAAAAGTTAGATCCTTCTCAACATTTCACTAAACCACCTGCACGTTTTACAGAAGCATCATTGGTGAAAGAGCTTGAGAAAAAAGGCATTGGTCGTCCTTCAACTTACGCAGCGATTATTTCAACGATCCAAGATCGTGGCTATGTGAAATTGGATAACCGTCGTCTCTATGCAGAGAAGATGGGTGAAATCGTTACAGATCGTTTGGACGAAAGTTTTAACAACTTGATGAATTATGCATTTACTGCAGATCTAGAAGGTCAACTGGATAAAGTTGCAGATGGTGAGCGTAATTGGAAAGAGTTATTAGATAGTTTCTATGGTGATTTTAAGAAACGTCTGACTACTGCACAGGGTGAAAATGGCATGCGCCGTAATCAGCCTGTTGAAGTTGATGCTGTGCATTGTAAAGAATGTGATCGTCCGATGCAGATTCGTACCGGTACCACAGGTGTATTCTTAGGTTGTTCTGGCTATAACTTACCACCGAAAGAACGTTGTAAAGGTACACTTAACTTAACGCCAGTAGAGTCCTTGGCCGCATTATCTGATGATGAGTCTGCAGAAACCGCAGATTTAATGTCGAAAAAACGTTGCCCAATTTGCGAAACAGCAATGGATAGCTATGTTATTGATGGTGGTCGTAAACTTCATATCTGTGGGAACAATCCAGACTGCGAAGGTTTTGAGCTTGAAGAAGGTGAGTTCAAAATTAAAGGGTACGATGGTCCAACAATTCCATGTGACAAATGCGATGGTGAGATGCAGTTAAAGACAGGGCGTTTTGGTCCTTATTTTGCCTGCACAAGCTGTGAAAATACACGTAAAGTATTGAAGAACGGTC
This sequence comes from Acinetobacter sp. ANC_7503, assembly GCF_056780035.1. Taxonomy (NCBI): domain Bacteria; kingdom Pseudomonadati; phylum Pseudomonadota; class Gammaproteobacteria; order Moraxellales; family Moraxellaceae; genus Acinetobacter; species Acinetobacter sp. ANC_7503. The sequence goes on from NZ_JBWYJA010000008.1 coordinate 27,275, forward strand.
AACCAGCACCTCCTCGTGTCGACCCGATTAAAATGGAACATTTGCGCTCAACGAAACACGACGACTTTTTCGTATTACGTGATGGAGCAGCAGGCTTATTCTTAGCAGCAAGTAAATTCCCTAAAGTACGTGAAACTCGTGCTCCTAAGGTTGCGGAATTGCGTACGGTTGCTCAACAGCTAGATCCAAAGTATCAGTTTATTCTGCAAGCGCCAGATACTGACCCTGATGGAAACCCAACTTTAGTGAAGTTTAGTCGTAAAAATCAAGCGCAATATATTGGTTCTGAAACGCCTGAAGGTAAACAAACGAAATGGTCTTTGATTTACCAAGATGGTAAATGGATTGAAGCTTAACGTTTAAATAACAGAAAATGCTGACTTAGGTCAGCATTTTTTTATGACATTAAATTTATTGTCTTACACATACTCTTGAGAGATTTTCTATTTCTGTATCAAATAGAATGAAATTCGCAATCATTTCTTTGTTATCGAGTTTTTTAATTAGTAATTTCACAGCATCAGGATCAGCTAAAGCTGATTTAAGGTTTAATTGCTCTTCAACTTGAGCATTGTCCATTTCAAATTTCAGTAATTTATTTTGATCAATTGTGAGTATATGTTCTTGTAAACTCCATTGAGCTTCAGATTGGGTATAAGCAATTGCTTTCTCGTTATCTTTAATAAAGGTCATTTGATTTTTTTCAAAATATTGACCATTTGGTTTGAACTCAGACACTATTTCGCTTTTCGCAGCATAACCCATGTAATCCATTTCTTCAGTACATTTCCATTTGGCTGAAAGTGCTGATAATTGAATATTTTCACTACTGTGTGAATTGGTTGCAGACGAGCTTGTAGCTTGATTACATACAAAAATGAATGTACACAGCACTAAAGTTTTTTTAAATATTTGATATTTTTGCATTGTTATACCGTTATTTTTTTTGGGGAGTTGTAAGTTTATTACAATATATATAAGGGTTCTATTTGAAAAATTGAAAATCTCAATGTAATAAATAAGTATCTGAATTAATTTAAATATGAGAATAGCAATAAAGTATGCAGCAAAGGATAGAAACTTTTATTTTGGCTCCCGACTCTTTCAAAGAAAGCATGCCTGCTGAGCAGGTATGCATGATTATGAAAAATGCAATCCATAAAGTCTTACCCGATGCACAATGTATTTTGAATCCAATGGCAGATGGTGGTGAAGGAACCATTGATGCATTGGTCATGGCAAAATCAGGATTAAAAATCGCGTGCGAAGTACAAGGTCCATTCGCTGATCAGCGTGTCATGACTCATTTTGGATTAATTGATCAGGGACAAACAGCAGTCATTGAAATGGCGAAAGCCAATGGCATTCATCTCATACCACCTCATTTAAGAAACCCTTTGTTCACTAATACTGTAGGAACAGGGCAACTGATTGCCGCAGCTCTCGAATTCGGTGTGAAAAAGATTATCATCGGATTAGGTGGGAGTGTGACCAATGATGGTGGTGCTGGTATGGCGCATGCTTTGGGCGTGAAATTTATTAATCAATATCATGAAGCATTTGAGCCAACAGGTAGAAACTTAAACCAAATCGATTCCATTGATGTGTCACAACTCGACCCAAGATTGACTAAAACAGAAATTGTTATCGCTTCAGATGTAAACAATCCATTATGTGGTCCACTTGGCGCATCGTATATTTTTGGTCCGCAAAAAGGGGCTACACCTGAAATGGTGCAAGTATTAGACCTTAACTTATCGCACTTTGCAGGGGTGGTAGAGCAGCAGCTTTTAGTCGATTTACGTCATCGATCTGGTGCTGGTGCAGCAGGTGGTTTGGGATTTGGTTTGATGGCATTTACAGGCGCAGATATTCGATCGGGTGCTGAATTAATCATTGAGGAAACTCAATTGGCTGAAAAAATTGCGCAAGCTGATTATGTATTTACGGGTGAAGGGAAAATTGATACTCAGACTCAATTTGGTAAAACCCCATTTGCCGTTGCTCAAGTCGCATATCGGCACAACAAGCCTGTGTTTGCATTCGCTGGTAGAGTTGGTGAAGGGGTGGAACCATTGTACGAACAAGGGTTTCATCACATCTGTAGTATTAATCCACTGGATCAAAGTTTGTCAGAATCCTTGAAAAATGCAGTTCAGAATTTAGATTTAACGGTACAAAATATCGTAAGGCAGTATATCTAATTCTCTATGTAAGTGGGCTTTGAGGTTTAAAACTGAAGCGTGTTTGTATTTTCTAAATCTAGCTCTGTTAAACTATTGTTATTGTAAAATTGATGAGAAGCGATGAGTTTAGACAGCCTGATTGATGAATTAAATCCTCAACAAAAACAAGCTGCAACCACAGAAGCCTTACATAGTTTGGTGTTGGCGGGTGCGGGCTGTGGTAAAACCAAAACGATTGTGGCACGTGCTGCTTATCTCATTGATCAAGGTGTACCCGCCAATCAAATTCAAATTTTGACGTTTACGCGTCGTGCTGCCAGTGAAATCGTGGCGCGTGTCGAATTGGCACTCGGTGAACAAGCAAAAGGATTACGAGCATCAACATTCCATACTTTTTGTATGTACTTGCTGCGTCGTATACCAAAAGCTTTCGGCTTAGCGCAATTCTCAATTATTGATCGTGATGATCAACTCATGATGTTTCGTTTGATACGTGGTAAAGATGATAAGAAGAATCCCAATCAGCTCCCGAAGCCTGCTGAATTATGTGATCTGTATTCATATGCTAGAAATACGCGTCAAAAGCTAAGTGTTGCCATAGAAAAGCAAATGCCTGAATTCTTAGCAATGAAAGACCTGATTGCAGAAATCATGAAAGAATATGAAACTCGAAAGCAGGCACGTAGCTTTCTTGATTATGACGATATTCTTGCGATCGTGGCATCAGCTTTAGCACAGTCTGAGGGTCTAGTCGATTATGTGGCCTCGATTTGCAGACATATGCTTGTGGATGAAATGCAAGACACCAATCCATTGCAATGGGCGCTATTAGAGCCTTTAAAGGATCGAGTAAGTTTGTTTTGTGTCGGGGATGATGCTCAATCGATTTATGGTTTTCGTGGAGCAGATTTCGAAAACATTCATCATTTTAAAGAGCGTGTGCCAGCAGCACAGATCTTTAAATTAGAAAAAAACTACCGATCTACTCAAGAAATTTTAGATTTATCAAATTGGTTGCTTGATCAAAGTGAGATTAAATATGACAAGCGCTTAAATGCGTATCGAGGTACAGGCATAAAGCCTAAAATTCATATTTTCCCGAATGAGTTTGATGAAGCAAAATGGATTGCCATAGATATTAAAGAGCGACATTTGCTTGAGGGAAGTCCTTGGCGCGATCATATGGTTCTGGTACGTTCAAGCTTTGCAGCTCGTCATATTGAAGCAGCTTTCATTGCAGCCAATGTCCCATATCGGTTTATTGGTGGTATGAAACTTCTTGAAACTGCGCATGTTAAGGATTTACTGAGTTTACTACGGGTCATTGCCAATCCTTCAGACGATATTGCATGGATGCGGTTTTTGACGCTTTGGGATGGGGTCGGTGATGTTGGCGCAAGCCGTTTAGCGCAACAGTTGTTACAGGACCCTCAAGATGACGTCATTGCGGAAAAACTAGAAAAATTTGGACGTATTCCTGCTGAGGCTCTACTCATTATGAAGCAGTTGAATGTGTTAAAGACTGAAGTTCAAGCTTGCGTAAGCTTGGCAATTCAGGCAATAGAAATTCAGTTGAGTGAAAATTACAAAAAGGATTGGGGGCGTCGTCAAGGAGACTTTGAGTTGGTGAAACAGTTAGCTTCAAAACATACTCAGTTAAGTGAGTTTTTAGAAGCCTACGTGCTTGATCCAGTTTCAATCAGTGAAATCGAACGCCAGTCAGATACTGATGTTGTTACCTTGATCACGATACATTCTGCTAAAGGAACTGAACAAAAAGTTTGTTACGTGGCGAATGTGACACCTGGTCAGTATCCACATGCAAGAGCTCAAGGGGATTTTGATGAAGTTGAAGAAGAACGCCGTGTGCTTTATGTAGCACTTACCCGTGCACAAAATGAATTGATTTTAACCAAGCAAAATTTGGTGACGTGGGCAAGGGAACAAGTCGATGAGCAAGGACGAAAAGTTGAAAGCTATTTTCTCAATGATCTTTCAAGACATTTGTGTACAAGTGAAACACATTATAAAACCAGACAGCAAACGGTTAAGAGTGCTTTGATTGAGCGACAGTCGATTAATTTAGATTTTGGGATTGATCTCGATTAAACTATCTAGATTGTTTCATACAAAAAGTAGAGTAGGCGCGTACTTTTTGGTTTTTTTGCCTATCTTCTTAAGGTTTTTTCATGAAAATTTTAGTTCGTAACTTAGAGCGCAGCATTACTGAAGCTGAGATTCTGGAGTTATTTCAGCAGTTTGGAACAGTAGACTCATGTACATTGGTGTTAGATGCTGCAACAGGCAAATCGAAAGGATTTGCCTTTGTTGAAATGCCACATGGCCGTGAAGCTGTGAAAGCAATTAAGGGGCTGAACACCCGTAAAGTTAAAGGTGCAGGTATTCGAGTAAAAGCTGCAGACGAAAAGCCAGAAGCATAACTTGATGTCTAAATAAAGTAGGAGCAGTTATTGCTCCTTTTTATTTGATATTTTATTTAATTTTACTAATAAATATGAATCTTTTTTAGCTTTTTTGACCAACTTTTGTACTTTAAAGAGTTGACATATTTTTGAAATGTATTTCTGTTATATATTAATATTTTTATTAAAAACATACATTTAAAGTCACATTTATATACAAATTATTGTGAAGTATATCTTAATAATAGATTGAATAAGTTTGAGTGAAGTGTGTAGTATAAAAGCTCCATTATAAAACCCCAAAAGGTTATAAAAATGTCTATTCAAGAATTAAATCATCTAGAAACAGAAATCGTATCAGGTGCAGGTACGTTAATCGGTGACACGCTTCAAAACGCATCAAACCTATTTTCGAGCACATTGAATGTTCAAGCTCCAATTTGGAAGCCATTGAGCCTAATTCCTGGTGTTGGTACAGTTCATCAAGCAATTGATGTTGGCTTCCTTGCGATTTCAGAAGGTCTTTACAGGGCTGGAACACTGTTAGGTGGCGATCAAGATCAGGTCAAATTTCATTATGACAATGAAAAAGGCGATGGGACTTATAATCCATTAGGAATTTTTAAGGGTATTGTTCGCTAATATAACCTTAGATTCATTCGAAAGGGTCAGCCATGCATTTGGCTGGCTTTTTTATTTAAGCAGTATGCATTAATAATCAGGCTTTCAATCAATCTTGTTGATCTAAAATTAATCTTGATTTTTTTCTTAAAAGCATTGCGTGATATGGCGTCAACATTTAAGTTGTATGACATAAATGTTGTTAGGAAGTTTTCATGTCTCGTGTTGCTCGTTTTCATGCAGATCGCACTAATCAAAAACTCTATTTTGCCCGTCTATCATGTCAGCAAGCAGAACAGACAGAGCATATTCAACAAGCTCAAGCCCATCGTGAAGCGGCAGTCTTTCATTTGCATGGAGCGGTCTTGGCATTTTTGCAAGAGTTGGTGCGTTATTACCGTTTAAATGATTTTTCACCTACATTAAAATCTATTGAAGAGCATATGGCCGCTAAAGGGCAAGTTTCTCCAGAAATCACCGTGTTACAGCATCTTGCAAAGGATGGTTTTATTGCAGAACTAAAGCGCGCTTATCGTATGTGCCAGTATGCACCTGAACCAAGTGCACCAGAACCTGAGGATGAGACTTCTTCAAATCTTATTATTAAAGTCACGCAGACACCTCAAGCGTGGTTGCCAGACACTCAAATTCTTCGAGAGTGGCATCGTGACTTAACCCATCTTATTGACGGTTTTCGTAACGAAATGGTTGAGTTTTAATTGTAATCATGACAGTTTTAAACGATTAGACTTGAAATATAAATTTTAGAACTTATATAAAATAGTCTAAGCAATGCAAAGTGCATTCAGCATTTTGCCACCATGTGAATCATGGAGGGTATATGTCTATAGAGCAATTGAAAGAATTATTCGGAACACAAGAAGCAATTTTAGAATTGGTGCAACTTGAGAATGGCGAGTTAGCGCTTCGTCACGCTGCATCTGAAGATGAGCCACTTGTGAAAATTCAATTTAATGATGAAGTGAAAGCTTTATTAGGTGATCATATGCCTTTGATTGCCCAACACATGATTCAGGCTGCGTTATTTGCACTTCTCGAAAAACAATCGAATGAATGGCATGCGGAAGTCGTAGATGAAAAACCACAGTTTTATAGCTAAGAAAAAACCGCGCAAATAGCGCGGTTTTTATTTTACTTAGTGAGATGGTGCATGATGATGTGCGATTTCAATTTGATTTAGAATATGATTACTCATGTTCTTCGCCATTTCTTCCTTTGCGTAATACACTTCACCAATTTCATCTGCACGTATTGCTTCAGCTTCTTCTTTACTTTCCGCACAGATCAAAACTTGAATCTGTGGATTCAGAAGTTTGGCAGTATCTACAATCTTATGAATATCTAAAATATCCATCGGCGAGATAATTAAAAGCCTCGCATGTTGAATATGTGCTTGAATTAATACGCCTGGTTCTGTTGCTGAACCTGATACTGCAGCAATATCTTTTGCGCGTAGTTTTTCAACAATTTCTCGATTTTCTTCAGCAATCACCACTTTGATGTTATTTTCCATCAGTGTTTTCGTTAAGCGACGTCCAACTTCTCCATGACCGACCATGACCACTTGATCGCGCAGGTAGTCCTGTGAGACCTCGTCAGGTAACATCGCCAATGGATCACCACTACGCTCAAGCAAACGAGCTAAATGCGAGCGCTCACGAATCCATTTCTGTACGGGTTCAATGGCTGAAAATAAAACAGAATTGAGCGAAATAGAAAATAATGCCCCGGCTAAAATCAAGTTTTGAGCTTCAGGGGTTAATAATCCTATAGATAGACCGAGTGTTGCCAAGATAAAGGAGAACTCACCGATTTGAGCGAGTGAGGCACCTACTGTAAGTGCGGTATTTAATGGATAGCGGAAGAACAAAACCAGCGCCATTGCTGCTAATGTTTTTCCGATCATGATAATGCCAATCACAGCCAGAATATGAAGTGGTTCTTCAACGATAATTGTTGGGTCAAACAACATTCCGACAGAGACGAAGAATAGGATGGAGAATATCTCACGCAGTGGTAACGTTTCTTCTTCAGCACGATGACTGAAGTCAGACTCTTTAACCACCATCCCAGCAAAGAATGCACCTAATGCCATTGAAACGCCAAAAATCGCATATGAACCATAGGCAATGGATACGGCTGCTGCAACCACAGTCAGTGTAAATAGCTCGCGAGAACCCAAGCGTACGACAAACTGAATAATTTTAGGGATGAGGCGCTTACCAATAATCAGCATAAAGGCAATAAAGCCCGCAACTTTAAGTAAGGTTATTCCTAAAGTCACAAAGACATTTTGATCTGGATCAGCGCCTTCCAGTGCTGTTCCGCCAAGGAGTACAGCTGTAGCGGGTAATAAAACTAATGCGAGCACCATGACTAGGTCTTCGACGAGTAGCCATCCCACAGCAATTTTTCCATTGACTGAATCCAGTAAGCCTCGGTCACCTAAAGCTTTTAGGAGTACCACAGTACTCGCACAAGATAAGCTTAAGCCAAACACCAATGCTGACCCAAAACTCCATCCCCATAGCATGGAGACGCCAATCCCGAGGATGGTAGCCACTGTGATTTGTAAAATTGCACCAGGGACAGCAATACGCCGAACTTGCATTAAATCTTTCAGTGAAAAGTGCATCCCGACACCGAACATCAAAAACATGACACCCAGTTCTGCGAGTTGATTGGCTAGTGTGATATCGGCGACGATACCGGGGGTTTTGGGGCTAATAATAATGCCGGCAATGAGATAGCCAACAAGAGGGGGTAGACGTAAACGTGCGGCGATAAAGCCAAAAATAAGGGCTAAGCCAAAACCAACCGCAAGCAATATAATTAAATCTACATCATGTGGCACTAATCACCCCTTAAATATTTATAAATTATGAATTGGCTTTTGAGCTGTATAAGCATAAAAAATGCCAAACTGAGATTAAATTTTAACAACCTGAAGAAAAAAAAGGCAAAAAAAACGACCCAATGGGTCGTATTTTTTTAAAGAACTAAAATTATTTGATTTTAGCTTCTTTGAAGATTACGTGTTGACGGATTTTTGGATCAAATTTTTTGATTTCCATTTTTTCCGGCATAGTACGTTTGTTCTTAGTTGTGGTATAGAAATAACCTGTACCAGCAGAAGAAACTAGGCGAATCTTATCACGCATTTTCGTTGCTCCTTAGATCTTTTGACCTTGAGCACGTAGGTCAGCAACAACCTTTTCGATGCCCAATTTGTCGATAATACGCATACCTTTAGTAGTTAGACGAAGACGTACGAAACGTTTTTCGCTTTCTAACCAAAAACGGTGGTGGTGCAGGTTCGGCTCGAACCGGCGCTTAGTTTTGTTGTTGGCGTGTGAGACGTTGTTACCAACGACTGGACGCTTGCCGGTAACTTGGCAAACCTTAGACATGGTGTAACTCCATTGATTTAGCCAACAGCAAACCTGTATGGCCAGTCAAAATAAAACGGATTGAATTCATTCAAGGGGCGTTTTATATCAAAAATACGCTTAAAAGACAAGCGAAATTGATAAAAACAGGGCATGACCTGTTGTGATAGATCATGCCTTGATCATTTAACGAAGAAAGGCTTTACGGATAAGACTAGGGATCGGTCTATTAAACGGAGGCAGTACGTATTTCAAGCTGAATAGCTTTGGAATAGACATGACTGAGCGTTCATTTGATAAACTGAAGAAGCCTTCGGGACCATGGTATCTGCCCATACCAGATGCACCAACGCCACCGAAAGGTAGATCATCTTGTGCAACATGAGTAACAACAGCGTTTTGACCAAAGTGTCCAGAGTGAGTACGTTGCGAAACGTATTCTGCTCGAGCATCGTTAAAGTCGAAATAGTATAATGCAAGTGGACGTGGTCGGTCATTAATAAACTCGATAACTTCGTCTATTTGATCATATTCTAAGATTGGTAAAATTGGACCAAAGATTTCGTTCTTCATAATTTCCATATCAGGGCTGATATTGGTCAGAAGGGTTGGCGCTATTTTACGTACAGAAGCAAGCTCTTCTTTTAATGGGTTAATTTCAGTGACTTGAGCACCATTTTGAATCGCATCTTCTAAGTAACCTTGTAAGCGTTTATTTTGCTTATCGCTCACTATAGAGGTGTAATCTTGGTTGTCACGTAATGTTGGATACATCGTTTTCGCAACGGTTTCAAACTGGTGAATAAACTCTGAAGTTTTACCACGTGGTAGGAAAATATAATCTGGTGCGACACAAGTTTGACCCGCATTCCACAATTTACCGAATGCAACACGCTCCGCGACATCCTTTAAGTCAATTGAAGGGTGCACGATAACTGGTGATTTACCACCAAGTTCTAGAATAACTGGAACTAAGTTTTCAGATGCTGCTTTCATCACAGTCTTACCAACATTGGTAGAGCCTGTGAAGACTAATTTATCAAATGCAAGATGACTGAATGTGTCAGAGATTACGCCACCACCTGTAACAACGGCAACTAACTCTTGTGGGAACGCTTCAGATAAAGCATTTTGTAATACATAGCCAAAGTTACGAGAGGTGCTTGAAACTTTAATCATGGCATGGTTGCCCGCTGCCAATGCACATACTAATGGGCTAATCGCCAATAATAAAGGGTAGTTCCAAGGGGAAATGATACCGACAACACCTAAAGGTTGATACTGAACCCAACCTTTTGCAGGTTGATGTAAAATACCGATATGGCGTTTAGAAGGCTTCATCCACTCTGTTAAATGTTTGCTGTAATATTTGATTTGTTCGAGTGAAGTGAGTAGTTCACCAATTTTCGTTTCAGAAACCGAACGATTACCATAATCTTGGCTAATTGCTTCTGCAATTTGGTCCTGATATTTAATCAAAACTGCTTTAAGACGAGCCAAACGTTCAATACGCTGTTTTGCTGTCGGGTTCGGATAACGTCGATAGGCTGCTTTCTGAAGCGCTAGAAGATCATGTAAATGCTGAACTTCCGATGCTTCAGTCGTCATTAAATTTGTTTTTGTTTGACTGTTCATGACCAGTACCACTAATGTAAGGGTTGATGTGATTTTTATTTTTAGAGTAAATACTCTAAAAGTCAAGTCACTTTTATGTTAGCTTGGGCTAAACGTCATTATTCTTGTTATAGATGGTATTAGGATGTCGCATTCCAAAACGTTAAAAACCAAAGACCGAATCTTGCAAATTAGTTTGCAACTCTTTAACGAACGTGGAGAGCGATCTGTCACAACTAACCATATCGCAGCAGAGTTAGGTATTAGCCCTGGTAATCTCTATTATCACTTTCGTAACAAGCAAGAGATCATTAAAGAGTTGATGGAGCAATATCAGCATGCAACTTTAGAGCTGCTAGCATTGCCAGAAGACCGTGATGTAAATGCCAATGATAAAATCCGATACTTTCAAGTACTCAGTAGTCAGTTATGGGCCTATCGTTTTCTGCATCGTGATGTATATCATTTAACCGAAAATAATGATGACTTTAGAAAAATTTACCCGCGTTTCGCAGGTAAAGTGATGCAACAAGGTCAAAAGATTTACCGAGCCTTCGTCAATGCAGGTCTCATGCAAATGACAGAGTCTGAAATTGAAGCGTTGATCATTAACCTATGGATTGTCCTAACCAATTGGACGAACTTTCTCTATATGTCTGGTCATTTAAAAGATTCCAACCATCTAGATGAAAAGTGGGTTTGGCAGGCACTGCGTCAAATGGTGTTTCTTGAAGGTCCTTATTTACGTGGTGAAAGTCGTCAGACTTATGAGCGCTTGCTTGAAACGTTGGGAACATCTGAATTATTTGCTAGTCTTTCTGCTGATCGAGAAGATTGATTTCAGCAAAGATAATTTGAAAGCATTAAAAAAAGAGTTAGAATACGCGGCTGTTTTTCAATTTAACTGTTAAGTGATATAAATCATCATGAATATGACAACTGCTAACACAGCACGTTTACTGATTACTTGCGAAGATAAACCAGGAATCGTGCAGGCTGTATCGAGCTTTTTGTATCATCAAGGGGCAAACATCACTGCGCTTGATCAATATGCAACAGAAGCTCAGGGCGGGCGTTATTTCATGCGTGTTGAGTTTGAACTCGACAATTTGCAAAGCCGTAAGGAAAATATTCTACAAACTTTCGCCACAAACGTAGCTGAACGTTACAACATGCATTGGCGTCTAGCTTTAGTGTCAGATGTAAAGAAAGTAGGTATTTTGGTATCGAAAGTCGATCATGCCTTGCTTGAACTTTTATGGCGTCATGCACGTGGTGGATTACCTTGTGAAATCACTAAGGTTGTGTCGAATCATGAAGATCTACGTGAGTCTGTGGAAAACTTCGGTATTCCTTTTGAAGTTGTGCCTGTCAATAAAGAGAACAAGCGCGAAGCATATGCAAAAATTGATGAGTTAATGCAAGGTAATGATTTGCTTGTACTCGCACGTTATATGCAGATTCTTGATGAAGAGTTCGTCTCTAAGTGGGAAATGAAAGTGATCAACATTCATCATTCTTTCCTTCCAGCTTTTGTGGGTGCTAACCCTTATAAGCAAGCGTATGAAAAAGGCGTAAAACTGATTGGTGCAACAGCGCATTATGTGACAGCTGATTTGGATCAAGGTCCGATTATTGAACAAGATGTTGAGCGTGTCAGCCATGATTTTACAGTTGATCAATTACGTGAATTAGGTCAAGACGTTGAACGTAATGTCTTGGCGCGTGCTGTTAAGTGGCATTTAGAAGACCGTATCATTGTTGATGGTAATAAAACTGTGGTATTCCAGTGATTTTTAATTAAATATCACTGATTTATTAAGGCATGCATGAGCATGCCTTTTTTATTGATGATCAAAAAAACTCATCAAAACTGCAGAATTAATAGTTGCAAATGAAAACACTTCTCATTTATTATTGGCGTACTTTAATTGTACTAACCGATAAGTTTGATTGAAATCTTCCTTATGAAGACAGCGTCAATGTATATCAGATCATAAATTTTAATGAGCCCATCTCCCATTCCTATGATGCAAAATCCAATCTCAATGAAAAAGAAAGTGCTTACTTCGCTCATTGCAGTGGTGATCGGGCATATTGGTGTTTTATTTGCCGTGAGTCAGATGAAAACACCTGAATTAAAACCTATTGATAAGGATCCAATTAAGGTTCGTTTTGTTCAGATAAAAGAGGATGCGCCACCGCCGCCACCTCCTGTTGAACCTGTGAAACCTCAAGTTCAACCAAAACCAGAACCGAAAGTCGTTGAACCACCTCCTGTGGTTAAACCCAAAGTCATTGCTGAAAAGCCTAAACCTGTCGAACAAAAAGCAATTGTTCAAGAAGATAAATTAGAAAAGCAAAAGCAGGAACAACAGCGTTTAGAGCAAGAACGTAAAAATCGTGAGTTGCTTGAACAGCAGCGACGTGAGCAAGCATTGCGTGACCAACAGCTACGTGAGCAACAAGAACGTGAGCGCTTGGAAAATGAAAGACGCGAACAAGAACGTCGTGAGCAGCAAGCACGTAATACACCAAAGAATTTAAGTATTGGGCAAATATCATGGTCTCGTACACCGAAGCCATCATATACCAACCGAGATTTACAAGGTTCTGATCGTACTGTTGTAGTATCGATTGAAGCGGACACTAACGGTAATGTAGTGAATGCCAGAATCACAAAATCAAGTGGAATTGATTCGCTTGATCAAAAGATTTTACGCTCGGTGCGTAATGCAAAATTCAGACCTTATAAGGAAAATGGCGTGGCTTATCCGTTTAGAGCGGAACAACCATTTGAACTTAAGTTGAATTCTAACGGCTAACTTTTATTAGGAGTTCGAGTATGAACTTTTCAGTTTATTGGCAACATGCTGATGCAGTCAGTAAGACGCTTTATTTCGTTTTACTCGCAATGTCTATTGCGACATGGACAATTGTCGTTTTACGTGTGATGGGAACACGTCAACTGAAAGAAGTTGCTTATGCTCAACTCTCTAAAGCATTAGCAGGATTGAAAGCAAAACTCGCTCCTTTGGGATTTGAACAACGTAAAGCTGTTGCTGAGCAAGCTTTATTGCGTCAGATTGCTTTGGAAAAAGCATCTGCTGAAAAAGGTGTTGCTGTACTCGGAACAATTGCCTCACTTGCACCATTTGTAGGGCTATTTGGTACAGTATGGGGAATCTTCCATGCATTGGTTGCAGTAGGTAAAAGCGGTCAAGCAGGACTTGCACAAGTTGCAACCCCTGTGGGTGAAGCCCTGATTATGACTGGTATTGGTCTAGCAGTAGCTATTCCAGCAGTGATCGCATACAACATTTGTATTCGCTTTAATCGTACATTAAGTAATGAACTACAAGATCATGCTCACAGTCTTTTAATCGACACGATGCTGCAACAAGATTCTTCTGCGCAAAAAGTTGAAGTGAAAGCGACTCAAGAAAGTTACGTTGGAGGTCAAGCTTAATGGCTTTTCAATTGGGTGAAGACAACGATACAGGCATGACGGAGATGAACCTCATCCCGTTAATTGACATTATGTTGGTTTTGATGATCATCTTCTTGGTGACAGCGACCGTTGCTAACCCATCAATTCCATTAACTTTACCAAAAACGACAGCGGATATCATTGATCCGCCACCTGAATCGATTCAAGTAAGCATTAACTCACAGGGTGAGATTGCATGGGATTCAGAAATTATCAGCTTAGATGAATTGCAAAAAAGATTTAACGATGCCGGTGGTTCAGCACAACAACCGACAATTATTCTTAAAGCAGATAAAGAATCACGTTACGATACTGTTGCTCAAGTGATGTCACGTGCAAGCGAAGCCGGGCTTGCTGACATTGCCTTTGCCACAGATAATTAACTGATTAACATGAGAAAAGCGACCATAAGGTCGCTTTTTTTATACCTGTATTAGTCTTTGAGTAAACCTTCAAATTTAGAGCGAAGCTTTAAAAGTTTTGGTGGGATACTAAAATTGCAGTAGCCCTGAGTCGGGTTACGAGCAAAGAAATTTTGATGATATTCTTCAGCAGGGTAGAAGGTCGGTACTGAGCTTAGTTCTGTAACAATATCTAAACCTTCTGCTTTTAACTGTTGAATCGCTTTCTCTGCAATCTGGCGCTGTTCTTCATTAAAATAATAAATGACAGAGCGATATTGCGTACCTATATCATTACCTTGGCGATTGAGTGTGGTTGGATCATGTGTTGCAAAAAATACATCAAGCAATTGAGCAAAGCTAATTTGACTTTCATCAAAATCCACTAAAACCACTTCTGCGTGATGGGTGTCTCCTTTGCAAATGTCCTCATAGCTTGGATTGGCCGTATACCCACCCGCATAACCACTCACGACTTTAGTGACACCTTTGAGTTGAAGGAAAACTGCTTCAACACACCAGAAGCATCCGCCACCGAGCAAAGCTTGTTGCATGGGATTCACCTTATTGAGTTGCAATGACTGAAATAATGGGGTGTAGAATGAAAAAAGCAACCAGTGAAATGGTTGCTTAACTGTTAACGCGGTTGTATTGCAGACTCATACTGCAATACTGGATTACCATTCTCATCGAGTAGGCGAAGCGTTTTGTCATAGACTTGGAATGCCGCGACTTTTGCCAAGGCAGCATTATAGCGATTTGCAAGTTCTTGAGTATTCACACACATCATTTGTGTAGTTGCAACTTCACTCAAGCTAATTTTGTCAGCTTTAATGCTATATGCACCCATAAAACGGTTACAACCATCTGCACCACTCAAACGACTAGATGCTGCATCAAATTGAATACTTGGAACATTGTGTGCAGTAGGGTCGGTCTTAAATTCTGTTGCGCCAATATGTGTCAAAATCCAAGTTTTATTTTGCAATTGATTAAGTGCTTGTTGTTGCTTTTCAGCAGATGGTGTTGTGGTACATGCTGTAAAAAGTAATGCTGAGCCTATAACGGATACGGCTAAAAGTTGTTTTAACATATGAAATGCCCCTGTGTTATTTCTTTCTAATGTAAATTAAATTCAAGTCAATTTTATGTATATCAACTGATACGCTAAGGTGCAAGCTCTGGCTGACTCTGAGGGAGACCCAGACGAATCAATTTTGAATAATTTTCACTACTTTGATATTTAAATTGATTAAATTGGTCTGTTCTTGGGTTGACATGTGCCTTGTTGTACCATGTTTTGATATCCCAATGATGTTGTAATGCCCCTAAGTCATACAGATAATTAGGTAAATAACCTGAGGCTAATAATCGGTAGTCCACTGGCAGTTCATGTTTGGAAATCGCTTGAACCATATCAAAAACCAAAGTGGTGCAGTTACTGGTCAAGGTGTTATACCATTTTGGTTCTTGACTAAGTTTATCTGCTTGCTCTAAATATTCCTCAAATAAAGCTTTCATTTCAGCAGCTTCCATGTTGATTGGGAAAAAATAGACCTGCTCATTACGTACATTGCTACGTGTATAAATAATGTCTTTCTCGTCAGCAGCAACTAAACTGACTTCGTACTTTCTAAAAAAACCACCAATAGCAGAAAACTCTTCATCTTTTTCTTTGCGAATTTCAATCGAAAAGGTCAGTGGTTTAGAGTTTTTGAAATCAAAGCTGACTAAAGTGTGGGCGATTTGTGGTCCCATCCAATATGAAGTAATGATGTTAATGCCACTGATTTGATTCAAATCAATTTGACGTGTTTCCCAGCGTTCTTGATAGGTTCCGTCTTCATTCCATGCAAAATTACGCACATTGTGTAAAGTGACCCAATCACCTTGACGTTCATAATTGAGAATTCTTGCGACTTCAGGATTCCACTCACGGTCTTGTTTGGCAGGGATACTAAAATACCAAACTAAACTGAACGCAAAAAAGACAATGTATAAGACAACATCTTTACTACGGCTGAAAAAATGTTGTGTTGCATATATGCCTAAAACACTTAAGGCAAAAGCGACCCAAAAGCCAATGATAATACGACTGACTAACCAGCCAAATGGCTCTTGAACCCATAAGGCCATACATAACCAAATTGAAGAGAAGATGACAAATAAACTAAATAGGGAGTGAAAAGCTCCCTTTGCAAGCGCAAGAATAAACTCTCTTTTACCGATGTTATGCATTGTTATTGGCTATATGTAAGAAAGCTTTATTTTTGGTAGGTTGCGAACTCAAATGCAATATTTGTTTTGTCATCAATGTGTTGCTCTGATGCCACTTTTTTAAATTCAGGTGGAATCTCAGGATAATGAGCATCACCTTGAACGTCTAATTCAACATGCGTGAGTTCTAAGCGATCCGCAATAGAGATCGTTTGGCTAAAAATTTCTCCACCACCTATGATAAAAATAGATCCAGGCTTTTCTGAAGCTTTTACATCATGGACTGCCTGCTCAAGTGCACTCTCGATTGTATGCGCGATTTTTGTTCCTTCAAATTGCCATGACGTATCTCGTGTAATGACCCAATTTACACGTTTAGGAAGCGTTCTACCCATAGACTCAAGTGTTTTACGTCCCATCACCACAACACCACCTTGGGTAATTTCTTTAAAATGTTTGAGATCAGCTGAAATATGCCATGGCAAATCATTTCCTTTGCCAATACAACGTTGCTGATCCATTGCAACGACGTGTACGACTTCTAAACCTTGAAATGCCATGATTATTCTTCCAGCGAATATGAGTTAAAGAGGGAAATGTAAAGTTGGATCACGATTAGTATCAACTGTGATCCCAAAAGACATTAGTTAAAATCAAACCGCAACAGGTGCTTTAATTGCAGGATGCGATTCGTAATTTACGATTTCAATATCTTCAAATTTGAAATCAAAAATATCTTTAATTTCGGGATTCAGTTTGAGTTGGCACAATGGAAGTGGTTCACGTGTTAATTGAAGTTGTGCTTGCTCGAAATGATTGGCGTAAAGATGAGTATCACCACCTGTCCAAACAAAATCACCGACTTCTAGATCACAGACTTGCGCAATCATATGGGTGAGAAGTGCATAACTTGCAATATTAAATGGAACGCCAAGAAAAACATCAGCACTACGTTGATAAAGCTGACATGATAATTTTCCATCCTGAACAAAAAACTGGAAAAGCGTGTGACAAGGAGGGAGTGCCACTTGTCCAGCTTCTTTTGGGTTCCAACCTGATACGATTAAACGACGGGAGTTTGGATTGGTTTTAATTTCATTAATTAACCATTTGATTTGATCAAAACCATCTTGCTCGTATAAACCATCGTCTTTCTTAGTTGCACCAAAGTTACGCCATTGGTGTCCATATACTGGACCTAGCTCTCCTTCAGGACGTCCAAAACGAGCAGTCTGCTCAGCTGTCGACCATTCATCCCAAATTGTAACTTTATGATCTTGCAGATATTTAACATTGGTATCACCTTTAAGGAACCAAAGTAATTCAATCACGATTGAACGGAAGTGAACTTTCTTTGTGGTCAGTAGAGGAAAACCTTTAGAAAGATCAAAGCGCATTTGATGACCAAATACAGAACGAGTACCTGTACCAGTACGGTCACCTTTATCACCGCCATTGTCGAGGATATGTTGTAGTAGGTCTAAATACGCTTTCATAAATGTCCTGATCGATTTGAATGTGGCATTTGAAGAATAAACCAATGCCAAAAATTTCATTGGCATCAGTTTATACTAAAGCAGCATGCATTTTAATATCTTCCTTACGGAATAGACTCTTTGAAAGCGAGTAATTAAAGAAATAAGAAAGCACCCTTTAGGGTGCTCTCATTTAACACAAAATTTTAGGGCTTAAACAGTTTTGTGTCCTGTATGTACAGTATGAATTAAATCGCTTAGGTCATAACCAATGGATTGAGCATATGCTAGATACGCTTGCTTGATAGATTCATTTAACACAGGTTCACGGTGCAGAATCCAAAGATATTTTTGATTAGGTTCACCGACTAAAGCAGTTTGATAATTTTCATCGATCTTAAGTACCCAATAATCACCCTTAGTGAATGGAATCCAACGAAATCCTTCAGGCAAAAAGCTGACTTCTAATTTGCCATGTTCAGCATCTACAACTGTGGCTTCGCCAATAGACTCATCCAGTTCTTTGTTGCCATCAAGACAACGATTTTGAACACGTACAGTTCCATCGCTGTTTAAGGTATAGACTGCCGAAATATCCGTACTGTCTTCAGGTTGATGCTTCATTGGTAAGCGTGCAATCTCATACCAAGTACCTAAATAGCGTTCAAGTTGGAAGTTAGATACGGTCGTTAAATTTTGACTCATTATGATGTACTCCATTTAATCTAAATTAGATACATCCTTTGAGTATAGGCACAGTTTTGGAGTAGAAATAATACTGTTCTGTAGCAAAGCGTTAAGTGAGTGTGATTAATTTTATATTTATTTTCATTTGCTTAGTTGTTTTGAAATTCAGCGGGGTGTACGAGATGCATATAAACTCACTACGAATAATCCCACTGCGCTATAACCCATGAGTTGTACAAAAAGTGCAAAAAACTCTCTGCTATTTTGAAAGTTCAGCGCTGAAAGCATGAAGATAAAAAATACAATCAAGATGAAAGGACTAAAAGCATAATATGCTTTCAGCTGATGCTTTAGACGCTTAGATTGGATCAAAACATGATGAATAATGTGTAGACTTAAGCCTAAACATAAGCTCATTAGTGTCGATAGAAAATCAAGTTTTTTAATTTCAGCTGTCAACAGAATCACTACACACGTTGATATACAAATGATCAATTTAAGCGTGCGTGTGCATCGTTCCGAATACCAGAAATTTAACATAATGACGTTTTAATGCTGATGTTGATGAAGTAGTGACAGTGGAGAAAATAAGCAAATAGATAAAGCCATAAATCCTAATCCTTGAGCACCAGGTAAAAGAATTTCTCCATCCTTTGCATGTATGAAAATTAAGGCAAGTAGCAGAGCGATAGGAATCCAAGTAAATAATCGGTACATCAACCCTGTTGGATGGTGTGAAGCGAAATGAATTTTACAGTAACGGCAAATAAGAAAAACGATACCTGTGCCCACAAACATTAAGATCGCATCGAAGTTAAGCGGTTGCATCCAATATAACGTAGCGGTAGCACTCGTAATCAAAATAAAAAATAAAGCTTTGTGTTGTATTGAAACTTTAGGATCAAACCAAAACTCGAGCATAGTAATCTGAATCAAAGTAAATAAGTCAAAACTCTAGCACAAAAAAAGGTGAACAAGATGTTCACCTTTGAGGGCATGATTTACTTATTTGCCATTATTTTGTAGAGGACCCCAGTCATATACTTTCTTTTGGTAGGCATACCAAAGCATCCATAGCCCGATGAGAATCATTGGAACTGTAAGGAATTGTCCTTTGCTCATCCATCCGATAAATAATTGTCCATTATCTGGCTCACGGAAGAATTCAACTGTGAAGCGAGCGATGCCATATCCAATTAAGAAGAGGGCAGAAACAGCCATGCGTGGACGAGGTTTAGAACTAAACCACCACAGAACAATAAAAAGAATCAAACCCTCACAGAGTGCTTGGTAAAGTTGGGATGGATGTCGTACGAGTTGTAAAGGATCTGTAGGGAAAATCATACCCAATGCGAAATTTGGATCTGTGACTTGTCGGCCATAAAGTTCGCCGCCAATAAAGTTGCCAATACGACCAAACATCAGACCTGTTGGAACACATGGGGCAATAAAATCCAGTGTTTGGAACCAAGTCATTTTGTATTTTTTACACCACAATAACATGGCCAACATGACACCTAAGAAGCCGCCATGGAAGCTCATGCCACCTGTCCAAACTTGGAATAACCATATCGGATTTGCAAGGAATTGATCAAAACCATAAAAGAACACATAGCCTACTCGACCACCAATCACGACACCTAATGCACCGTAAAAGATGAGATCAGAGACCATGTCTGGTGTCCATCCTCGTTGCTTAGCACGGAATGTTGCCAAGCCCCAAGCAAATAAAAATGCGAGTAGATACATGAGTCCATACCAGTGAACTTGTAATGGACCCACAGATATTGCCACTGGGTCAATAGAAGGATAGGTCAGCATTGCTTTTCCTTTATATTATGTTTTGTGTCGATTCTAACGGAAAGACTGAAAAAATGTTGTACATTCAATGTGTAAAGTTCTAAGGATGCAACGATGTGTATTGTAGCAATCGCATGGCAAGTGTTGGATGAAACACCATTATGCTTAATTTCAAATCGGGATGAGTTTTATCACCGACCTGCTTCACAAATTCATAAGTGGGAAAATAGCCCAATTATTGCAGGTCAAGATTTACAATCTGGTGGGACATGGATGGGGATTACTGCTGCAGGGCGTTGGGCACTTGTGACAAATTACCGTGATGCAAATGATAAGAAGGAATATCCAACTTCAAGAGGACATATCATTCAGCAATATCTGGAATCCGATTTAGCACCGATCCGATTTGCCCAAGAATTAGAAAAAAAGCAATGTGATTACGCTGGATTTAACCTGTTTATTGGAACCTCTGATCAAGCGGTTTATATGAGTAATCGTGGTGAATCTCCACAAGTGCTTGCCAAAGGTGTATATGTGGTTTCCAATGGTGTATTAAGTGATCCATGGGAAAAAACCAAACATTTGCGTAAACGCTTTACACAAGAGTTCTTACCATTATTGCAATTAAATCCCAATGCTCAAAAAGCGTATGATTTAGAGTATGTCGTTTGGGATATCTTACAAGATGAAAGAAAAATTGATTTAGACTTATTACCTCAAACGGGCATATCAGTGGAAATGGAGCAGCTGTTATCTTCTACTTTTATACAAAGCCCGATATATGGAACACGATGCTCAAACTACCTGTTGTTGAAAAGAAACCAATGGACTTGGCTTGAAAAAACGCAGCAAGGTGAACATCAGAATCACATAGTCAAAATTGATCTGAATCTCTCAAAAAAAATGCCGACATCGTAGTCGGCATTTTCTATTTCAATGTTTGAATTAAGCAGCAGGAGTGTTTTCTTTCTTTTCTAGACTTTCCCCAACAATCTCGCCACCATCTTTACGTGTAATCACGACCGTTGCAGAGCGAGGACGTGTACCTTTACCACCGCTGATAGTGTTGCTGTGATTTGCAGGCCAAGTGCCACCTGGATGCTGAACATTCACAAAAATAGCTTTATAGTCTGGTGTCATCGTTACACCTGTAATTTCACAGCCTGAAGGGCCTGTTAAAAAACGACGTAACTTTGAATCATCAAGCTGTGCGCCAGCAGGAGTAAGTTGAGTGGCATTATTTGAACCAGCATTTGCAGAAGTCACTTTACCATCACTTACTTGACCTGGAAGTGCAGCAAGCATCATGCAATTCGTTTCATCTGTATAAGCGCCATCATCAGTCTGTACCCATAAGACACCACGTGGATCAAACCATAGGCCATCTGGACTTGAGAAATCATTTGCTGATGTGAGTCCAGATAGGTTTACACCCGGAAGTGAATCTTCTTCTGCGCCAAATAAGAAGATATCCCATACAAATGTTTTTGCTGTAACAGTATCACCAGTTTCACGGAAACGGATAATATGTCCGTTGATATTACCACGAGGACTACCACCTTTATCATTATCAGCATAATTACGAGGGTTGGCAGCATCAATTGTATGCTCACTTCCACGTAATGAGTTATTGGTTAAGGTGACATAAACCTCACCATTCTCTGGGTTTACTGCAACCCATTCTGGACGATCCATTTTGGTTGCACCAACTGCATCACCTGCTAAACGGGCATTTACCAATACATCAGCTTGATCTGTAAATTTGTATTTTGAATAACTAGCAATTAGTGGATTGGAGATATTGAGTTCAATCCACTCACCAGACGTCTTTTGAGTTGCTTCATTAAAGTTAAATTTAGCAACATAGAATTTACCGTTATTCATATATTTATCGCCAGCAGCATAACCACCGTTGATATCTTTAGGGTCCCAAACCGCATCTGAAACAAATTTATAGATATATTCGCCTTGAGAGTCATCCCCCATATAGAAGGCTAGTGGTTGCCCAGGAATGGCACGACTGACACGACAATCTTCATGTGCAAAACGTCCAAGAGCTGTACGTTTTACTGGGCGTTGACGACCATCAAACGGGTCAATTTCAACAATCCAACCAAATGTATTTGGTGAGTTTCTAAAATCTTGAGTTGCAGAAGATGCAGAGACTTTAGTTAACCAGCGCTCATAAACATCTTGAGGGAACAGTTGTGCTTGAACTGTGTGCCACTTATAAGAACTATTTGAAGCAATTTTATAGCGTTTTAACGACTCCAAATCCTTTTCAGAACGATCTTTATCATCGCGAGTAAAGTATTGGTTAAAGTTTTCTTCGGTGGTTAAGTATGTGCCCCAAGGCGTATAACCGTTACCACAGTTATTGATCGTACCTAATGTAAATGTGCCTTCTGGACTGATCTTGGTTTGTACCAATTCATGCCCTTTTACAGGACCAGCGAAATCGATCGGTGTTGCAGCTGTAATTCGACGGTTGAATACAGAGCGTTTGTTTAGAGTGACTTGTTGAGTTGTAGGATTTTTTTGTACTTCAATCACTGAAACGCCGTGACAGTTGATTTCACGTAATGCTTCATCTTCAGAACGAATATCCGCTGAAATGGTATTATTCGCTGGATGTAAAATTGCTTTGTTATCTACATATTCATGGTTGAGTACCAGTAAACCTACATTTGACTCGTCTTGATCATAACGGCTATTTTTCATGCCGAAATATGTCATACCGTCATGACATTCACCTGAACGCATGGTAAATGAAGCACCACTCGGAATATTATCTGCATCCCATTCAGGCATACCTTCAAAAAGCGGGTCTCCTAGTGCATAAATAACACGTGCTTCATATCCTTCAGGCACTGTGAATTCATTTTTAATATTTTTATCAACCGCTTTAAATGTTAGTTCAGTTGGCGTTTTTGATTTGTCGAATTCAGGTAGAGAAGGATTTGAGTTGTTATTGTCATTGTCGTCACTGTTACAGCCTGCTACTGAAGCCGCTACTGTCAATGCTACTGCACCACCAGCAGTCTTCTTGATGAGATCTCTACGCGTAATTTGCTTTTCAAGTAAATGGTGAAATTCTGGATTCCCCGAATCATTGCTATCGTAATCATCGTTAAAAGGTGTTAAATCAGTCATGTTCGTTCCTAGCATCTTGCTTGGTAGTTTTTAGCGTCACAAACAACTTAATGCGGAATCATGACAATCAAGTGATAGATTTATGTCAGTTGAATTAAGCTTTTATTTAAAGAATATGAAAAAGGTGAGTATTAATACTCACCTATATTAAACAGCGGAAAGATATTAAATAGTTGACTTAGCTCTTCTGTTTTCGAGTAATTTTCCAAACAAAAGTCCCAATTCAAATAACATCCACATTGGTATCGCTAACATAATCATCGAGAGTGCATCTGGCGGCGTCACAAACATAGAAACGAAGAAACAACCTACAATAATAAAACGTCTTTTTTCAACCAATTGTTCTGTGGTAACTACCCCAATCATAATGAGTAATAATGTCACAATTGGAATTTCAAAAGTTAAACCAAAAACCAAGAATAATTTTAAACAGAAACTCAGATAGCTATTAATGTCAGTCATGGGTGCAACCGTTTCAGGTGCAACGCTAATGAAAAAATGTAAAATCGAAGGGAGGGCTATAAAGTAAGCAAAAGCAACACCTGCATAAAATAATGTAATACTTCCGATGAGTAATGGTAGAGCTAAAGCTTTCTCATTTTTATATAGCGCCGGTCTGACAAAAGCCCATATTTGATAAATGATAAATGGCATAGCGATCATTAGAGCAACGAAGAAGTTTAACTTAAATGGTGCCATAAATGTCGTGGTGACATCAGTTGCAATCATTGATGAATTTATTGGGAGTTGAGCTCTAAGAGGCTCAGACATCATTTGATAGCTTTGATTTGCAAATGGTAATAAACAAAAGAATAAAACGAGAATGACCCCAACTATTCTAAATAAATATTTTCTTAAAATAATAAGATGCTTGGTTATTGGCATTTCTTCAAGCTGAGGATTTTCCTCATTTGAAGAGATGATATTTGGGAGAGTATTGTGACTCATACTGCCTCCGCTAAGACTACATACGGTTTATTGTGTTGCGCGGAATTTTGAATATGAATAAAACTTTGCTTAGGTGTAGCGTGTCCTCTAAAAGGAACTGCTGTACTTTGCTGAACGTTTAAATACACATAAACAGGGCTTGTTTCAGAGCGAATCTGTTGATGGATAGGTGGATTTAAATATTCATCGCTTAATACTGTGTGTTTTTCAATTTCCTGCATTTGCGCTTTCATTTTTTCTTCTAATTCTTGAATGCGCTTCATTTCAGTCTGCATTTGTTCTTTAAGTTCAGACATTCTTAGTTCACGATCAATATCATTTTGTACATTGCTGACCATACGCTTAATTTTGCCATACCATTTACCAGCAAATCGCGCACCCTCAGGAAGCTTTTCAGGTCCAAGAACAAGCAATGCAATGATGCCAAACATTAATAGTTCAGCCATACCAATATTCAGCATTACTGTTACCTACCTTTAATGTTTCGCTGTTGAGTTCAAATCATGAGATGTTTGATGTTCAATCGTGTGTGGTTCTTTTAATTGAGCAGATGTGCTCTGGTCTTCGTCATCCTTAATTGATTTTTTAAAATCTTTAACCGCACCACCAACATCTTTACCCAAATTTTTTAGCTTAGACGTACCGAACAAAAGTAAAACGACAATTGCGAAAATAAGTACGTGCCAAATTGATAATCCAGCCATGATATATTCCTTATTGAAAATGATCTTGAATGATTTCAACAGTTCTTTATGACAGCAAGTTGACGGAATTATTTCAGTTTGAAGTCATGGCTTTTTTATGTGTGCAAGAGACTTATCCTGAAGTGAAATAGATGTTGTGCTAAGATGAGAAAAAATCTATTTCATATTTAATATGGTTCTTCTACTCCCACTAGTCTCCTTTCTTATCGGCTATTTTGGCGTAGAATATTTACAAAAAATTCGTCCCTTTATGGCGATGTTGTTGGCGAAAGTGCTGATTCCTCTCATCATTATTTACAATATGGTGTTTTACCAAGAGGGCAGTATATGGTTGATGTTATTTAGTTTTATCGCTTCATTTTTGCTGTATTTATTTGTTTATTACCGTACAAAAGACAAATTAGTCTCCTTATGTTCCAGTTACCTAAACATGGCTTGGCTTTCCATTTGCATTCGCTATTTTTGGTGCGCAAGCATCTAGTCCTATGGTTGCACTTTATGTCGGGGGCTCTATTTTTGGTAATATTTGTGCAGTGACCGTATTAAGTGCTGAAAAGCAGTCTGCGATGGAGATTTTGAGAAAGTTGACTTTCTCTCCACCGATTTTAGCTTTACTAGTTGCTGGTTTTCTTTCGTTATGGAATGTTAGTCATTTTCAGCAGAATGCAATAATTCAATCATTGTATATATTGGATAAGTGGTTAATGACCTTTACAGGGATGTGTATCCTTGGGATGTGGTTATCTCAAGTAAAAATTCACTTGTCCGACTTAATTGAAAGTTTAAAACTTGCTTTGATTAAATTTTTATTTGGTTTAGTGTGCTGTGCGGTAGCCTATTTGCTTCTACCGATTCCTCACGAACTGGTTATTATTGCGCTGATGTCTATGTTTTTTTTATTGCCACCCGCAGCGAATATTGTTGCTTTAGAAACACATTATTCAGGAACAGGCGTTTCAGCCCAATATATCGCAGCGGGTACCATCGTAAGTTGCATGACAATTGGTTTATTTGCCATGGTTTATCATGGACTGATCGTTTAGTTCGTTTCGAGGCTTGCTTTGAATAACTGCATGGCTTGACCACGATGACTGATCTTATTTTTTTCTTCTTTGGTCATTTCAGCGCTACTAATATTGAGTTCAGGTAGCCAAAACAGTGGGTCGTAGCCAAAACCATTTTTGCCACGTGCTACTTCCAAAATTTCACCTTTCCAGATTCCTTGGAAAATCTGAGGTAAAGGATCTTCAGCGTGTTGAACTAAGGCGAGTACACACACAAACATCCCTTCAATCACGTCACCATTGTTACGTAATGGTGCTAAATCCGCCAGTAATTTAGCATTATTGGCAGCATCATCGCCATGCTCACCAGCATAACGTGCAGAGTAAATACCAGGAGCACCACCAAGTGCAGGGACGCAAATACCTGAGTCATCTGCTATAGCTGGTTTACCCGAAATCTTAGAGGCATGTCGTGCTTTGATAATGGCATTTTCAACAAAACTTAACCCATCTTCCACCGCATCCTCAATGTTCAGTTGTCCTTGAGGCACAACGTTAACAGGGAGTTTTAATTCTTCAAATAACTTTTCGAACTCAGCTATTTTCCCTTTATTGTTGCTCGCTAAAACCAAAGTACCTTGATCTAACCAATCTTTAGACGCCATGTTGAATCACTTTCTGTTTCAAATTTGAAGCTATTCTAACGGATATTTGCGATGATACAGATGAACTCATCTTTAAAATAACCAATCATTAAACATGACAAATTTAAATAGCATTCATATTCGTCAAGCCGAGATCGCGGATGCTGAAAATATTGCATCCTGTATTGCTTTAGCTTTGAATCACTTTGATGAAATGCCAAAAAGTAAGTCCCTATTTTCAAAAGAAGCTCTTGTATCGCACATCAATCATCAAGAGATAAAATACTTTGTTGCAGAATTAGAGCAGTCGCTTGTGGGGGTGATTGCTTACAAACAACCCGCCCATATTTTTCATTTTTTTGTTCATCCAAATCTGCAATTTCAAGGCGTTGGAACTCATTTATTTAATTATGTGTTAGATCAATTAACTCAAACGGATATCCAACAGATAACAGTCAATGCACATATAGGGGCTGTTCATTTTTATAAAAAATTAGGTTTTACTTCACATAGTGAAGTGGACATATTCGAAGATATGAAATTCATAAGAATGAAGAAGATGATCGAATAAAAAAAGCACCGATAGGTGCTTTCTTCAAACTTATAAGCGTAATTAACGGCTTTGAATCCATTGATCAGCACGGTCACGTGCAGTACGAATTTGTTCTGGTGTCAGGTTGGCAGCCAAAGCCGTCTTTTTCGTCTCAGACATATTGATCACTTTATTATCTAACATGCCATCACGTGTAGAAAGCTCATACCATTGGTAAGCACCCATATAGTTTTTCTTTTGCTCTTCCATAACGGCTAAATTGAAGCTTGCACGATTGTCACCATGACTTGCTGCTTTTTCGAAGTATTGGCGAGCTAAGGTTTCATTTTTAGTAACACCAATACCATCAGCATACATACGACCCACATTCAGCTGAGCAGATGAAATACCTTGATCGGCTGCTGCCTTATACCAAACGAAAGCTTGTTTTAGGTCTTTAGTAACATCTTTACCATGTTGATAATGTGTTGCCAGATAAAACTGGGCAGCCGGTTGACCTGCTCGAGCAGCTTTTTGCAGCTCAGATACAGGCATACGTGAATACTGTGCAGCCAGTGCAGAAGTTGATGGTTGTTGAGGTACATAATCTGCATGAACTTGGAAACTCAACAACCCTAGAAATAATGAAGTACCTAAGAATAACTTTTTCATAGAGCGCTCACTCGATAAATCGCGACCTCGCCAAACAAGTTCGGGATATGCTTGCTGAGCAAACTCCCTTGTTGATTCCCATTCACGGCTAAACGGTCAATAATTTTAATTTGATTCTCAGCACAAAGTGCTTCGAAATCCTTAAACGTGCACAGATGGATATTTGGAGTGTTATACCACATATAGGGTAAGGCATCCGAAACAGGCATTTTCCCTTTTAAAGCAAGGAAAGAGCGTGTTTTCCAGTGTGCAAAGTTAGGAAAAGTAATAATTGCTTGTTTCCCAACACGCACCATATCGCGCAAAAGCACATCTGGTGCATCTACAGCTTGCAAAGCTTGTGCCATGACAACATAGTCAAATGACTGGTCTGCAAAGCGTCCCAAACCGAGGTTCAAGTCTTGTTGGATGATATTTAACCCTCGACTGACTGCAATTGCAATCTTTTCTTGATCGATTTCTAATCCGTATGCACGAATGTTGTGCTTTTTGCTCATATGAGCCAGTAATTCACCATCGCCACAACCAAGATCTAAAACGCTTGAATCAGGTTTAATCCATTTTTCTGCAAGCTTCTGATCGATACGCATTACACGGTCTCCTTAGGGGTTGAAGCAAGATGGTCTACACCACCTAAGAAAGCCCTTAAAGTTTTGACATATAAAGGGATAGGGAACAAGAACGAGTCATGACCTTGTTCTGCATCAATATCAACATAGCTCACAGGCTTATGATTGGTAATCAATGCATCCACAATCTCAACAGATCGGGAAGGAGAGAATCTCCAATCCGTAGTAAATGAAATCACAAGGAATTTACATTTTGTATTCGACATTGCTTTAACTAAAGATTGTTCATACTCACGAGAAGGATCGAAGTAATCCAAAGCTTTAGTCATGATCAAGTAGGTATTCGCATCAAAGTTACGACTAAATTGTTCACCTTGATAACGAAGATAACTTTCAACTTGGAATTCAACATCGAAACCATACATGAATTTGCCAGATTTTAAATCACGACCAAATTTTTGTTTCATGGCTTCTTCAGAAAGGTAAGTAATGTGACCTACCATCCGCGCTAGAATAAGACCACGTTTAGGATAGCTATCTTTTTCTAAATAGCGACCATGATGAAAATCAGGATCGGACAAAATGGATTGGCGCGCGACCTCATTAAATGCGATATTTTGCGCTGAAAGTTTAGGCGCACTGGCAATAATGACACAGTTATTTAATCGGTCAGGATAATCTACAGACCACTGAAGTGCCTGCATGCCTCCCAAAGAGCCACCAATAATAGAGTGCCAAACAGTGATACCAAGACGATCAGACAGCATTGCTTGAGTTTTAACCCAATCGCGCACGGTCACTAATGGAAAATCTGGACCATAAGGACGATTTTCATTTTCAGGATTTGGGGAGGTTGGTCCTGTTGATCCGTTACAACCACCAATATTGTTTAATGCCACCACAAAAAATGTATTGGTATCAATTGCTTTGCCTGGCCCAATACAAGCATCCCACCAACCTGCTTTTTTATCATCTTCATGGTGATAACCAGCAGCATGATGATGACCAGAAAGCGCATGGCAGATCAAAATTGCATTAGATTTATCTGCATTGAGTGTGCCATAAGTTTCGACCATCAATTCGAAACGTGGTAAAACGCGGCCACATTCTAATGCGAGTGGTTCTTCAAATTGGAACTTTTGTGGAACAACAATGCCCACTGAGTCAGCTGGAAAAGACACAGGATAAATTCGCCTAAAATCTTAAGTATGAATAAATAAAAGGATACCACTTGAGGGTATCCTTCTAAAGTCATTTTCGTGCTAAATATTATTGCTAATATTTATACTGCCGCAGCGATCACTTGATCTGTGCTCAAAACACCTTGATCAATTAAACGATTTGTACATGCAATAATTCCTTCAATAGATGAAGTCACGATGTTGTCATGTACACCAGCACCGAATGCTGATTTACCTGTACCTTTGACTTGAAGTTCAATTAGTGCCAACGCTTTAGCATTTGCACCAGAACCAATGCTACGTTCTTCATAGTTCACAACATCGATTGGCAACTGTAAAGCATCTAAAATTGCAGAGATTGGTCCGTTGCCTTCACCACGTAGATGTTGAACTTGACCACCGACTTCAATATCTAATTCAATGACTTGATTGCCATTTTCATCAGATAATCGATAGTTTTTCGCGACATAATGTTTATCTTTCTGATTTACATATGTACTTTGGAATAAACTCCAAATTTGCTCAGCAGAAACTTCTACGCCTTCTTCGTCAGCTACCTGTTGCACGACTTGCGAGAACTCAATTTGTAAGCGACGTGGTAATACGACGTTGTAGTTCGACTCTAACAAGTATGCGATACCACCTTTACCTGATTGTGAATTGACACGAATGACTGCGTCATAATCACGTCCCAAATCTTTAGGATCAATTGGTAAGTAAGGCATGTCCCAAATTTCTTCGTTTTTCTGGAACTCAAAGCCTTTTTTAATCGCATCTTGGTGTGAGCCAGAAAATGCAGTAAATACTAAATCACCCGCATATGGATGACGTGGATGAACGGGTATACCTGTACATTCTTCAATAGTAGAAATGATTTCATTAATATTTGAAAAATCTAGATTTGGAGCGACACCTTGGGTATACATATTTAATGCAATCGCTGCAACGTCAACGTTACCTGTACGTTCACCATTACCAAATACACAACCTTCCACACGATCAGCACCAGCCATGATCGCTAACTCGGATGCTGCAATACCGCATCCACGGTCATTGTGACAGTGTACAGAAATAATGACACCATCGCGGCGTTGTAAGTTGCGATGCATCCATTCAACTTGGTCAGCGTAAACATGAGGCCCAGAAACTTCAACAGTCGCGGGTAGATTCAAGATAACTTTATTATCTGGGCGAGCATCCCAAATTTCAGTGACTGCATCACAGACATCTTTTGCAACTTCTAATTCAGTTGCGGTAAAGCATTCAGGAGAGTATTGGAACACCCATTCAGTTTCAGGATATTGTGCTGCATATTCTTTCACTTTTTGAGCCGCATTCACCGCTAAGGCTTTCGCACCCGCTACATCAACATTCAATACTTTTTGACGGAATGTTGGTGAGTTTGAATTATAGATATGCACAATTGCACGTTTGGCACCTTGTAATGATTCAAATGTACGTTGAATCAAGTGATCACGAGCTTGAACTAATACTTCGATATAGACATCATCTGGAATATGATTTTCTTCGATTAATTTACGGGTAAAGTCAAAATCAATCTGTGAGGCAGATGGAAAGCCAATTTCAATATGTTTGAAACCAATTTTCACCAACATTTGGAACATCTTGAACTTTTGTTCAATGTTCATTGGTTCGAAAATAGCTTGGTTACCGTCACGGAGGTCGGTGCTCATCCAGATAGGCGCTTTATTAATTTCGTTATTTGGCCATTGACGGTCAGGTAAGTCTACACGTTGGTACATGCGACGGTATTTTTTGCTTGGATCAGCCAACATCATGAGATAACTCCTTTCATAGCACAACATGCTTGGGTCTTGTGTAAAGGCACTGCGCTATTTATATCGATTGTGTCTATTCTATCAATTTACAAGTGGCTTACTGCATCATTTTGCTGAATTCCCTAAAAATCTTTTGAATATATAGAGCTTAGCTATACCGTCACAGTGCTTGTAAATTCTTTCTTTTAGTATAGTGCGATCTTCAAGAGAATTATTCCCTGATTTAGATCAAAGTATGATGAATGTGAAATTTTTTTTTCACAATATATTTTTTTTTAATAATATTTTTCATTATAAAAATTAACTGTGAAAAATAAATTATAGTTCTGCCCATTTTCGAATTAAATTGTGATAGAGGCTCGTGAGTTTGATGACTTGCTCATGTTGATCCCCTAATTCCATACGAAGTTGCTGAATAGATTGATCTAAAGTAAATAACATATGTCGATTTGAATCATCTCGAATCATACTTTGTACCCAAAAAAATGATGCCAAGCGACAACCCGATTGGATAGAAGTGACCTCATGTAAGCTAGTAGATGGATAAAGTATCAAATCTCCTGCAGGGAGTTTGACTTCGTGATATCCATAAGTATCTTCAATGACTAATTCACCGCCGTCATATTCGTGCGGATCACTCAAGAATAAAGTACAAGATAAATCTGTTCTCAAGCGTTCTTGTGAGCCTTGAACTCTGCGAATCGAATTGTCGACATGAAAACCGAATGATTGATGCTGTTCATAGCGATTAAACAGAGGAGGGATGATATCTAGTGGAATTGCTGCTGATAAGAATAAAGGATGTTGACCTAGGGATTCTAAAATAATATCACCTAGATGTTTGGTCAGGGGATGATCATTGGAAAGTTGCTGATTATGTTTCACTGTTGCAGAGAGTGTTCCAGCTGTTACCTTTCCATTGACCCAATCTACTTTAGACATTTCTTCACGAAAATATCGAACTTGTTCAGGGCTTAGAATATTTGGAATATGATGAATCACTACGATCACTCACTGCTTTAGGTGATGAAAAGCATAGCTTGTATAGAGCTATGCTGAAATGAAATTAAAACTTGAAATTTAAAGACAATACAGCATTTCGACCTTCAGCTTCAGTTGCATAATGCGAAGCATAAGCTTTCGTGAAATAACGTGTATCTGAGAGATTATTGACGTTCAATTGAAGATCAATATCTGAATTTACTTGATAGCGAGCCATGGCGTCATAACGAACATAGCCTGGTACAAATTTGGTATTTGCAGCATCTCCATACACTCGATCCATAGCTAAAACACCAGCACCTAATTGTAATTTAGGGAGAACTTGGTAAGTTGTCCACAAAGTGGCAGAGTGTTTTGCGACATTTTGGACTTGGTTACCATTAGTTGGGCTAGCCGAATAACTTCCATCGCTATTTTTGACATAACCTGCATCAACAATTTCACTATCTAAATATGTGTATCCTGCAGATAAAGCCCATTTATTTGTGATATTGCCGTTTAAGACTAATTCAACACCATCAACACGAGTCTCACCAATATTTCTTGTAAATCCATCATTATCTAAAGCGCGAGTATTTTCTTTTTCTGTACGGAAAATAGCAGCTGTAAGATTAATTTTGTTATTCAAAAGGTCCCATTTGGTTCCGATTTCATAGGTTTTGACTTCTTCAGGTTTGAGGTTGTTAATTGCTCTTGCTTGTGCATCAGTTGTATTGCGTCCTGGTACACTTAACCCTTCTGAACCATTACCAGCATCGATTCCAACGGGATTAGCTGAAGTCGCATAGCTTGCATAAATTGATCCATTTTCTCTTGGTTTAAAAGTTAATCCAGCTTGATAATTGAAGAAATCGTGTTTTGAATTATATTTTGTTCCTGCTTGAATTGCTGAAGTGCCTGAACCAGTATCTTGATTGTATTTCATTTCAGTTTCGAATTCATCCCAGCGAATACCAAGGTCAAGGAGCCACTGAGGATTAAGCTCAATATTATTTAGGGCATATACTGATTGTGTTTCAGATTTAATCTTCATGACATTTGGATTAGCTTGAACTTTACCTAGCCAAGCATCATTCGAATTGGGGTTATAAAGATCAGTACACCAACCATTTGAAATATTTAATGAGCATGCATTATTAGCACCACTACCGCCTATTAACGTGGTATTAGGGTCGGTTACAATGTTTGTGCCGCGTTCAGAATCTTGTTTACTGTATTCAGCACCCAAATTGAAATTATGTTTTATGATGCCTGTTTGGAGTTTACCTGTTAATGCGAGTTGATCTGTAAAACTGTCAGTGGTTGTTAGGTTGGTATTTAGACGACGCCAAACTTTTCCATTTGCGACGTTGCCCTGACTGTCATCTGGTTGAGTCCATAAGTAATTATTTTTTGATTTGCTATAGACAGCAGTATTCATCAAGCTTAGATTTTCGCTAAAATCGTGCTCTAGCTTAAGGGTCCCACTTTGATTTTCTTGCTTTTGAAAATCACGATTTAACCAACCGTAGTATGTACCCTGTTGAACATCAACGGGTGAGCCGACGGTCGCTTTTCTGTTAGTGTCGTATTTATATGGAATACCTGAATCTGGCTTATCATCAGACTTTAGGTAGTAGTAGGCTAGTGTCGCTCGAGTGGGCGTGTCTAACCCAAAGCTAATACTTGGTGCAATACCAGCACGTTCATATTCAGCGCCATTATGTTGTCCCGCTTTTTCATTCTGGTGACCCATTGCCACGACACGAGTCGTAATACCATTCCCAAAATCTTTATTTGCATCTAATGTGATACGTGCATAAGCATCAGTACCGCCAGCAACAGAGCCTTGGAAAGCATCTCCAGATTTGGCTAATTTGGAAATTAGGTTAATACTACCACCCGTAGAACCTCCACCACCTAAAGTAGAGGCGGAGCCTTTGGTGACTTCAACCTGTTCGACAGCAAACATTTCACGGTTTTGAGAAGTAGAGTTTCTTACACCGTCAACGTACATTGAACTTTCAGAGTTATAACCACGGATAAATGGACGGTCACCATTTGGGTTGCCACCTTCGCCCGCACCAAGTGTAATTCCTGGAACAGTTCTTAAAGCATCAGACAGCGTAGTCACTTGAGTATCTTGTATCTGTTTTTGAGAAATAACAGAGATTGATTTGGGAGTATCGAGTAGGGGAGCAACGTATTTAGCGTTTGAGGATTTGTCGACTTTAAATGACTGCTCTGATTGAGCCTCTGATTTAATTGTTTCTAAATGCGCTGTATCTTCTTGTGCGAAAGTTTGACCTGAAATAACAGCCAATGACGTTGCTATTGCAGATGAAACGATTTTTTTACGTGTCGTGATAAAGGCCATGTTCAACCTGATATGAATTTGTTTTCAGGTTGAGAATAATAATGATTCTTTTTTAGCTTTAACGGGTCTTAAAATTGATATTTGCGATTTAAGTTAAACTAAATAACGGAAGCTTAAATGTAATAATGTAATATTTTATGTATAAGTAAATGAATTTAAATAATATTGGAAAAATTAAAGTTTCTACATTTTTGTATGGCTATTTTTGATAGGGAATTAAATTTTAATAAAATAAAAAACCCTGCTAGCGCAGGGTTTTACTAGAGAGAATCTACCTAGAATTAGAAATCATATGAAATAGATAACCAGTAGTTACGACCAGCTAAGTATGTGCCTTCAGAGCTACGTCCAATTGAAAGATATTTATAAGCTTGTTGAAGATCGCCGTTAATATCTACATATTCCATATTTTGAGTAAAGTCTTTATCCAATAGATTGTTTACTGCAGCATTAATACGAATTTTATCGTTCAGTTGATAACTTGCACCAAGATTAAATAAATTATAACCAGAAAATTCGTTATTGGTTTGTTCCAAAATACTAATTGAGCCAGCGTCTGTAGGTTCACTAGTAAATCGAGGACGACCAGATTGATATTCATGTTGTAACCATAGGTCTAAAGAGTCATTAATGTGCCAAGTAGATGTTAGGCTAGCTAAATGTTTCGCAGTAGACTCTAAAGCATATCCTTTGTCTTGACCTTTAGTTATTTCTGAATCGGTATAGGTGTAAGCCGCTTTTAAGCTCCATTCTGGAATAATTTGATAATTTAGGGATGTCTCTAAACCATAAATTTCTGCTTCATCCGTGTTGAAACTCTTGCTATAAGAAGTTGCTTTATCACTAAGATTAGAGCAATCATTGGTGTTACAACTGAACGTTCTAGAAACGATCTTGTCTTCAACAACGTTGAAGAATGCAGTTGCTGTAAGGTTAAAATTATCAGAAGGTTGATAATTAAATCCAAGCTCATAGTTGATTGATGTTTCAGGATCTAAATCTGGATTTCCAAGACTCGGTGTAGCACCTTGACCACTATAACCATTGATTCCGTCGTAAAGATCCTTAGCGGATGGTGTTTTATAACCTGTACTTACGCCACCTTTGATCGTTAGTGCATCATTGGTGTTCCAAACTAAATAAGCCCGCGGACTAAATTGTCCACCAAATCCGCTATGATCTTCGAAGCGACCACCGAATGTGAAAAATAAGTTGTCTTTGAGTTGCCATTCATCTTCAGCGTAGAGAGACCAAGTATCCTGTGTAAATTCTTTTCCTATACCTGCAATATCATCTGCAATGGTTGTATCTTTGTATTCAGTACCAACTGTCAATTTATGACTTTTGATTGGTGCAACAATATGAGAGTCAATCACAAGATCTTTATTTTCGAGTTTTCGAGCTTGACCTGCTAACTCTGGGAATGCATCTGTTGGAATGGTGCGACCTTGGGTCTCTGTTGTGTTATGGCTTAGATAAGTTTTCCACAAACCAAAATCATAGTTACCATCATGACCAAGTGCAAATTGAGTTCGATTGAACTCAAGCTCATCGTTATAGCCTGCGATACCACCACGAGAAATAAAGTTTCCTAAACGTTGATCTGTGTTGTCATAGCGTTGGCTAGAATAAAAACCATCGATCCATAAAGCATTTTGTTCATCTAATTTAAAGTCTAATTTTGCACCATAATCATAATTATCTGCTTTACTTGGGCGTGGATCACGGCTAGTCGAACCCTCAACAATACGTTCAGAACGTTGACGATCCAAATAGCTACCTCTTAATTGTAAACCTAAGCGGTCATTAATAAGTGGACCATTAATCACAAAACTAGATTTCCAAGAGTCTGCTTCAGCATTACTTTCCATAATGTTGCCACTCGTTGTGACATTTGCTGACCACTGATCTGCAACTTTTTTAGTAATGATATTGATCACACCACCCATTGCTTCTGAACCATAGCGAGTAGCCATTGGTCCACGGATAACTTCAATTCGCTCAATAGCGGCTAGAGGCGGTAAAAAACTATTAGAGGTTTCACCAAAGCCATTAGGTGTTACATCTGATGAGGTTGTTTGACGGCGTCCATCAATAAGAACTAAGCTATAGTCATTACCAAGACCACGCATCTTAACGTTAAGGCCAGATGTTTTCCCAACTCCAGAACGAATATCAATACCAGGGACATCTGATAAAAGATCAGCGATGCTTGTCGCATTTTTCTTTTCAATATCTTCTTTAGTTACAACACTAATAGATGCAGGTGCATTTTTAATATCCTGCTCAAAACCCGCAGCAGAAACGACAATTGTCGAAAGTTGATGAGCACTACTTTCATTTGTGGTATTTGCAAATGTTACACCGCTAGACAAAGCGAATAATGCAACTGTAAGAGGTTGAAGCTTAAACTTACTCATATTATGTTCTTCCGCTGGTATGAGTGATGCTTGAGGGCATGATCAAATTTGATGCAAATATTAATGATAAACTTTATCATTTGCAATAAAAAACAAACAATAATTAAGAAAAATGAATTGAATATGGTCAAACCTTGTGAGCAAAAAAAATATTCTCAGGTTCATAAAAAAGATGGTTTGAAAAAGGTATTTTGTATATCTTTGATTGTTGTCATATAATGTGGCACTTTAAAAATTGCAATTACTATTTCTATATCGAGGAAGCCATGCAAGTAACTTCTGAAGCGGTTTCGGGCGTAGCCCGTCGTTTAAATGTATCTGTACCGACGAGCCGTGTTAATGAGCAATTCGAAGCTCGTTTAAAACGTACTGCTAAAACAGTTAAGATCAACGGCTTCCGTCCAGGTAAAGTGCCTTTAAATGTTGTTCGTCGTGAATACGGCGCGAGCATTTACCAAGAAGTGGTAAATGATGTTATTCGTGACACAGTATTCGAAGCAATTCAACAAGAGAAAATCAATGCTGTAGGCATGCCTAACATTGAAAAAGTTGAAAACAAAGAAGATGCTTTAGTTTATGAAGCAACTGTTG
Organism: Acinetobacter sp. ANC_7503; assembly: GCF_056780035.1. NCBI lineage: Bacteria > Pseudomonadati > Pseudomonadota > Gammaproteobacteria > Moraxellales > Moraxellaceae > Acinetobacter > Acinetobacter sp. ANC_7503. The sequence continues at coordinate 65,174 of NZ_JBWYJA010000008.1, forward strand.
AAGTTTACCCAGAAGTTTCAGTTAAGTTTGACGGTTTAGAAGTTGAACGTAAATCTACTGAAGTAAATGATAAAGATGTAGATCAAATGATCGAAAATCTTCAAAAGCAACGCGCGACTTGGACTGAAACAAAAGGCATGGCTAAAAAAGACATGCAAGTTACTTTTGATTTCGAAGGTTCTATTGACGGCGAAAAATTTGAAGGTGGTTCTGCTGAAGACTTCAAACTTGTATTAGGTTCTGGTCGTATGATCCCTGGCTTCGAAGACGGTATCGTTGGTATGAAGAAAGGCGAAGAGAAAGTAATTGATGTAACTTTCCCTGAAGATTACCAAGCAGAAAACCTTGCAGGTAAATCAGCTCAATTCAAAATCACAGTTAAGCTTGTTGAAAAACAAAAGCTTCCTGACGTAGATGCTGAATTCCTAAAAATCTTTGGTTTAACTGAAGAGGAAGGTGTTGAGAAGTTAAAAGCTGACGTTCGCAAAAATATGGAACGTGAAGTGAAAAACGGTCTTCGCAATCAAGTGAAAGGTGCAACTTTTGATGCGCTTGTAGCTGCAAATGAAATCGAAGTACCTGCATCTATGTTGTCTCAAGAAATTGACCGTCAACGTCAACAAATGATCCAACAGTTTACTCAACAGTTTGGTGCTCAAGGCGCTAAAGCATTTGATTCAAGCATGCTTCCAGATGAATTATTCAAAGAGCAAGCTGAAAAATCAGTAAAATTAGGTGTTTTGGTGAGCAGTATTCTTGCTGAAGCAAAAATCGAAGTTGATCAAGCACGTGTAGAAGCTTATATCGAAGATATGGCGACTTCTTATGAAGATCCTACAGAAGTTATTGAATACTTCAAAAATGATAAGCAACAACGTGCACAAATCGAAGCTGTTGTTTTAGAAGACCAAGTTGTAGATCACATCTTAGCGTCTGCTAAAGTAACTGATAAAGCTGTTAGCTATGAAGAATTGTTGAAAGAACAACAAGCTCGTCAACAAGGCTAATCGGTTATCCGAAGGAAGAGGCGCTTAACGCGCCTTTTTTCTTGTAAAAAATATGGATCAACTTGTCCTGTATTCACAAAGCCTAATTAAAAAATATCTGATATTTAATGGTGAATATTTTGCATTTTCGACAATTATCCCTCATATTGTGAAAATGTATTGAGTGACAAAAAATTTAGGAATAAATAACGTATGTATGTTCCAACAATTGATAATGCTTTGGTTCCAGTTGTCGTAGAGCAATCATCTCGTGGTGAGCGTTCTTTTGATATTTTCTCGCGTCTTTTGCGCGAACGTGTAATTTTCTTAACGGGTGAAGTTGAAGACAATATGGCGAACTTAATCGTTGCGCAAATGTTGTTCTTAGAAGCTGAGAATCCAGAAAAAGATATTCATCTGTACATTAACTCACCTGGTGGTTCAGTGACTGCGGGTATGGCAATTTACGATACGATGCAATTCATCAAACCAGATGTCGTGACATATTGTATGGGCCAAGCAGCCTCAATGGGCGCTTTTTTATTGAATGCTGGTGCTAAGGGTAAACGTTACTGCTTAGAAAACGCTCGTGTTATGATTCACCAACCATTGGGTGGTTTCCGTGGTCAAGCTTCAGATATTGAAATTCATGCACGTGAAATTCTATTTATTAAAGAGCGTTTGAACCGTCTAATGGCTGAACACAGTGGCCAAGATTATGAAACTGTTGCACGTGATACAGACCGTGATAACTTTATGACCGCTCAAGCTGCAAAAGAATATGGTTTGGTCGATGAAGTTTTAACGAAACGTCCGCAACTTTAAGCTGTAAAGCATAGAAATTTATTTGGAGTGAAGATGTCTGAAAATCCTCAAGGACAAAAGCATTGTTCATTTTGCGGTAAAACGCAGTCTGAAGTGGGTAAACTCATTGCAGGCGAGGACGCTTACATTTGTAATGAATGTGTAGATGTATGCTTAGATTTAGTTCAGACGAGCCAGCAAGTCGAAACTGGTGAATGGGCAACTCGTCCATTACCCAAGCCGCATGAAATTCGTGCAGCTTTAGATCAATATGTGATTGGTCAAGACACTGCGAAAAAAACGCTCTCTGTTGCGGTATATAACCACTATAAACGTCTTAAAGTGACTCAATCAACTGCAAAGTCAGAAGATCGTGTAGAACTTGCTAAAAGCAATATCTTACTCATAGGACCAACAGGTTCGGGTAAGACTTTGTTGGCGCAAACTTTAGCGCGCTTATTAGATGTGCCATTTGCGATGGCTGATGCAACGACATTAACTGAAGCTGGTTATGTTGGTGAAGATGTTGAGAATATCGTTCAAAAATTGCTACAAAAAGCAGATTACGATGTTGAGAAAGCACAGAAGGGTATCATTTATATCGACGAGATCGATAAGATTACCCGTAAGTCTGAAAATCCTTCAATAACACGTGATGTTTCAGGTGAAGGTGTTCAACAAGCGCTTTTAAAAATGATCGAAGGCACGGTAGCTTCAATTCCACCTCAAGGTGGTCGTAAGCATCCACAGCAAGAGTTCATTCAAATTGATACGTCTAATATCCTGTTCATCTGCGGTGGTGCATTCTCTGGTTTGGAGCGTGTCGTGCAACAGCGTCAAGAAAAAGGTGGAATTGGTTTCACTGCTGACGTGAAGACTAAAGATGACTCTAAGAAGTTATCTGAATTATTTAGTCAGGTAGAAGCTGCCGATCTTGTGAAATTTGGTTTAATCCCTGAATTCATTGGTCGTCTGCCAGTGATTGCAACGCTCGAAGAATTGGACGAAGAAGCATTAATGCAAATTTTGACTGAACCAAAAAATGCATTAACGCGTCAGTATCAATACTTGTTCGAAATGGAAGATGTTGATCTATTATTTGAAGATTCAGCATTGCGAGCTGTTGCGAAAAAAGCACTTGAGCGTAATACAGGTGCACGTGGTTTACGTTCAATTCTTGAAAACGTCTTACTCGATACGATGTACGATTTACCAAGTCGCTCTGATATTGGTACTGTTGTGATCAATGAAGCTGTGATCAATGAAAATGCTGAACCAGAATATCGAACTGAGCGCCAACCTAAACAAGAACAACAAGTTGAAGAAAAGGTCGATTTAAAGATTTTAGATACTAAATCTGCTTAATTGATTGTAATTCATCTGAAACGCGTAAAAAGTCCCACTTTTTGCGCGTTTTTTGTTTTTAATCTCGGATTGAGATGATAATCTAACGATAACAAAAATATGACATAGAATAAAAAGTATTCGTGATGAGGGATAATCATGCGATCAAGCGTAGCAGTGTGTGCTTTGAGTCTGTTTCTTGTGGCATGTCAGACACATAAAGGGCTTAACGATAATAATCAAACTCATGTGGTTTCAACGTTAAAACCGGTAGATTTTAGTGAGAAAAAAACTTTTGTATCTCAGAAGCTAGCTCAATATAAAGTTGCAGGATTTGATCTGGGCTCATGGGTAAATCAAAAACCAGGACAGTTTTTCAGCCGTGTAAAACCTCAACATCAGCAAGCCGCAGTGTTGTATCTTTACCGTCCTGATAGTAAGTGGAATCGTCAGGAAATTATTGCACCGAGTTTTTTTCTAAATGGTAAGCGCATTCCGAGTTTAATCAGCAATCATTATTATTGGATAGAGCTGGCTGAAGGGGATTATCAACTTAGTATCAGTCGACCTTTAACTGTGATGCATTTTCAAAAACCTTTGGTTGCAAGTTTTAGTGTTAAAGCGGGGCAGCAGTATTTCTTAAAATATGAAGAAGAACAGTTTCGAGGTGGACCAAATGGTAGTGAAGATCTCCTCAGAGTTGGACCATTGATGCAAATGCCAACAAAACAGGCATTAAGAGAAATTGGCATGACTCAGTTGAAAACGCCTGGGCTTAACTATGTTGCCGTTATTCAACCGAACGGAACATTGCAAAAATCAAAAGAAAAAATTAAAAATAAAGAATATAAAGCCAGTGATGATGTGCGCTTAACAGAACCTTTTAAGATATATGATCCACGCACATGGTAACTCTGATTCAGCAGAATGGTTTTTAGCTTATTTCGAGTCAGTATGAATACTTTGTTTTTGTAGTTGTTCTAATTTCTTTTGGACTTCAGCAAAATTCTTTTCTGTAGATTGTAAAGAGCCTGCAAGTTGTTGATTCAGGATTTTCATGGATTCTTGAGCAACAAGTGGACCTTTATTTAAAATGGATTGACCTGTTGGAGAGGAATAAAAGTCGATCTGGGCTTGAACTTCTTCGGCATCATAGACATCTTTATAAATTTTCAGATAGATCGGTTTAAGTTTTTCCCAAGAAGTTTGCTTAATATTTTCTTGGTGAATTTTATCAGCCAGCTCATTGGCAATAACTTGTTGTTGTGGTGTTAATTTTTCGGCCTTAACAATATTTTGAACAATGCTATAGGCCTGTTGATCAATTTGAGGTCGGATTTGTTTAAGTGTACTTTGTAAGAGCTGATCTAAATTCAATACTTGTATGAGTTTTTCGATTTTTTGATCAGTCGCTTGAGCTGCCATAACCGCAGGTGAGCAGATCATGCATCCGCTCAAAAATAATGTTCTTAAAATTTTCATGAGTATTCTCGGTATAAAAAAGCACCCTAATGATAGAGTGCTTTTTGAACTTGAGACAAGTCGAATATTATTTATTGTGCAGCTGCATCTACAACTGGAATTTTACCAATTTTAGCCTGCCAAATTTTTGGTGCAGTTGCGTGAACTGATGTTCCGTTAACGTCTACTGCAACAGATACAGGCATATCTTTAACCACGAACTTATAGATTGCTTCCATACCTAAATCTTCAAAAGCGACAACTTCCGCTTCACGAATTGCTTTAGATACGAGATATGCAGCACCGCCTACAGCCATGAGGTAAGTTGCTTTATTGTCTTTGATAGCTTCAATCGCAGCAGGACCGCGGTCCGCTTTACCGATCATACCGAAAAGACCAGTTGCTTCTAAAACTTGACGTGTGAACTTATCCATACGTGTTGCAGTTGTTGGACCTGCAGGACCTACAACTTCGTCACCCACTGGATCAACAGGACCAACGTAGTAAATGAACTTACCTTTAAGGTCTACAGGAAGCTCTTCACCGTTGTTTAACATATCAACCATACGTTTGTGCGCAGCGTCACGACCTGTATAGATTGTGCCGTTAAGAAGAAGCGTATCACCTGGTTTCCAAGAGTTCATTTCTTCTTGTGTGATGTTATCTAAGTCAACACGTTTAGAAGAAGATGAGTCCCAAGTGACTTCAGGATAGTCTTCAAGTTTAGGTGCAATAATATTCGCAACACCTGTACCGTCTAGTGTGAAGTGTGCGTGACGAGTCGCAGCACAGTTCGGAATCATACCCACTGGTTTGCCCGCAGCGTGACAAGGGTAGTCTTTAATTTTGATGTCTAGAACAGTCGTTAAGCCACCAAGACCTTGTGCACCGATACCTAAAGCATTTACTTTCTCGAAGATTTCGATACGAAGTTCTTCAAGTTTATTTTGCGGACCTCGACGAAGTAGTTCGTCCATGTTGATCTCTTCCATCAATGCTTCTTTTGCAAGCATCATGGCTTTCTCAGCAGTACCACCGATCCCAATACCAAGCATACCAGGAGGACACCAGCCTGCACCCATGGTTGGTACAGTTTTCAGTACCCAGTCCACGATTGAATCGGATGGGTTTAACATAGCAAGTTTAGATTTATTTTCTGAACCACCACCTTTTGCTGCAACAGTGATATCTACTTTGTTACCTGGAACAAGTTTATGGTAGATCACAGCAGGGGTGTTATCCTTCGTATTCTTACGGCCAAAAGCAGGATCAGCAAGTACAGATGCGCGAAGTACGTTAGAGTTTTCTAAGTAACCTTGGCGAACACCTTCGTTAATCGCGTCGTCTAAGCTCATTGTTAAATCAAATTTAACGTCCATGCCCACTTCAACGAATACGTTGACGATACCAGTATCTTGACAGATCGGACGGTGACCTTCGGCACACATACGTGAATTGATTAAGATTTGTGCGATCGCATCTTTGGCAGCTTTGTTTTCTTCACGGTCATACGCACGACTCATTGCTTGGATGAAGTCTTGTGGATGATAGTAAGAAATGAACTGAAGCGCATCTTTAACGGATGTGATCAAGTCGTCTTGCTTGATAATAGTTGTCATACAAATATCTCTTGAGCGGGCTGATAGCTAGCGGGCTAAATTATAAGACAAAATGATTCAATTGTGGCTTTTTTGCTGAGGAATTGGGCGAAAGTTTAAGAGAGCAGATTCATTCATAGAAAAGTTAAAATTAATATTTGCTAATTAATTTTTTAGATGGAAATACGTTTACGTAATAAGTTGTTTAAGCTTTTTATACGTAACAATAATTTTTTTCAAATTTATCTCATAATATTTTTAGATTAAATGGGTGAAATTTCACTATTTTAGTCATCAATAATTCTAATACATTGACTTTATGAAATTAAATTTTGTTAAGATTTTCAATAGAAAGTATTAAGTAAATATTTATATAATTAAAAATCAATATTATTTATATATTTCATAAAATCTAGAAGTTAATTAAATATGAAGTCAAGTGACGCTGGAGTCTTTCTGAGTTATGCCTATATCACAATGCAACAGATGGGATTAAATGTAGAGCAAATTTTAGAAGATGTAAGATTGCCCACACAGTTGCCTGATAAGACAGTTCGCAGAGATAATTCATGTCAGTACCGATTTTGGAATACAGCGCAAAAAGTTTCTAATGACAGAGATATTGGTTTACATGTAGGAGAGCATTTTCCTGTAATTAGAGGCTCAGTGATTGAGTATCTGTTTTTGAGTAGTTCGGGATTTAAAGTTGGACTAGAGAAAGCTTTAAATTACCAAAAATTACTTTCTTCAGCTTTTCATTTTAGCCTGTTCACAGATGAGCATGTTGCTGGAATTCAAGGGTTCAATCATCCTGTTCGGCACTATTTAGAGATTGTGATCAGTGTGATTTTAAAGTTTTTGAAATTCATTACAGATGATCAATTCCGCCCAATTAAAATTTATTTACCCTATGAATATGGTGCGACATTAATAGAATACAAGCGCGTATGGGGATGTGAAGTTGAGTTGGGCTGTCCAGATGGGAAAATTATATTTGATGCAGCGTTGTTGAATTTAAAATTTGACTGGTATGAGCCTGAATTATTTGCCATCCATGAAACTTATGCAAAACGTCAGATGAGACAGGTTGAAAAATATGAACTTATTTCTGATATAGAACAAATTCTAGCTGATGTTTTACTCGAATCAGGCAATGTTCAATTAAAGCATGTGGCAGACAAGTTAAATATGAAGGTCAACACCTTGCGTGCATCTTTAAACGATATTGACACTTCTTTTGAGAAAATTCTAACTCATTATCGTATTCGGACTGCAAAGCAATTATTAGCATCCAAAGAGATTTCCATGTGCCATATTGTCAGCGTTCTCGGTTTCTCAGAGAGTTCTGTTTTTTCACGAGCATTTAAACGTTGGACGGGTGAGACACCTTTGCAATACCGAAAAAGAAAAATCTCCAGAAAATGATTCAATTGATACTTAAACTATATCATCTGAGTCAATTAAACTTATGCCAAATCCGTTACTTTAATCTGAGGTAGAACAGTTTTAACACTCTAAATGGTTACTTGGTTTTTAACACATTTAAGTTTTTAATGAAGTTCTAATCCTAATAAATCGAATTAAATTTTAAAAAATATTCAATTGCTTAAGAATTAATTTGATTTCATATTCAATTATTATTCAACCAATTTAAGGAGTTGAAAATGAGTTATGTAAAGACTAAAGACGGTGTTGAAATTTTTTATAAAGATTGGGGATCACGTGACGGTGAGGTTCTTTTTTTTCATCATGGGTGGCCTTTAAGTTCAGATGATTGGGATGCGCAAATACTTTACTTTTTAGACAAAGGTTACCGTGTAGTGGCGCATGACCGCCGTGGTCATGGACGATCTTCTCAAGTGTCTGAAGGTCATGATATGGATCATTATGCTGATGATGTTGCGGCTGTTGTAGAGCATTTGGGCATTAAAAAGGCGATTCATATTGGTCATTCAACAGGCGGTGGAGAGGTTGCACACTATATAGCAAGATATGGTGAGGAACGTGTCTCTAAAGCTGTTCTTGTGAGCTCTGTACCACCTTATATGGTGAAAACTGAAGATAATCCAAATGGATTGCCGAAAGCTGTTTTTGATGATATGCAGGCTCAGTTATTTAAAAATCGAGCTGAATTCTATCGTGCTGTACCTGAAGGTCCATTTTATGGCTTTAATCGTACGAATACGAAGCCGTCTGAACCAGTGATTCAAAATTGGTGGAGACAAGGGATGATGGGTTCTGCTAAAGCACACTATGATGGGATTGTGGCTTTCTCCCAAACTGATTTTAGAGAAGACCTTAAGAAAATTTCAGTGCCAGTATTAGTTTTACACGGTGATGATGACCAAATTGTTCCTCTTGATATTTCAGGAAAGTTATCGGCTGAATTGGTACAAAATGGAACTTTAAAGATTTATCCAGGTTATTCACATGGGATGCTCACTATTAATCCTGACGTGATTAATCCTGATCTTCTTGCATTTATTCAAAGTTAATTTTCGATCTTGTCTTAAACAAGAACTCTTTAAGAGTTCTTGTTTTTTTATATAAGTCTTTAGTTAACCTCATGATTCTAAGTTTCAACACGTAGGAGTTAATCATAGATCTCAGTGTTCTAAGGGATTTATTGAAAAAACCATCCTCACTTTCGCGAGGATGGTAACTCATATGCAAATCAAATTATTGGGCTTGTTGCTCAGCCTGAATCGCTGTTAAAGCAATCGTAAAGACAATATCATCGACCAATGCACCACGAGATAAATCGTTTACAGGTTTGTTTAAACCTTGGAGCATTGGACCGACACTGACCACATTGGCAGAGCGTTGAACTGCTTTATAGGTGGTATTACCAGTATTCAAGTCAGGGAAAATAAAGACATTGGCACGACCCGCCACTTGAGAGTCAGGTGCTTTAGAGCGACCTACACTTTCTACAGAGGCAGCATCATATTGAAGGGGGCCATCGATCAATAAATCTGGACGACGTTCTTTTGCGATGCGTGTTGCTTCAGCAACTTTTTCAACATCAGCACCTGTGCCAGATGTACCAGTTGAATATGAAATCATGGCAATACGTGGATCAATACCAAACGCTTTGGCTGAATCGGCAGATTGAATCGCGATTTCAGCAAGTTGCTCTGCATTAGGATCTGGATTGATTGCACAGTCACCATAAACATACACTTCATCTGGTAATAACATAAAGAAAACAGACGAAACTAAAGAGTAATCAGGTGCCGTTTTAATCAACTGAAATGCAGGGCGAACTGTATTGGCTGTGGTATGAACTGCACCTGAAACTAATCCATCCACTTGATCTAGTGCTAACATCATCGTTCCAAGAACCACTGTATCTTGTAACTGTTCTTTCGCTTGCAGTTCATTTAACTTGCCTTTACGCAACTCTACCATTTGCGCAATATAGTTGTCGCGAATGAGGTCTGGATCAATGATTTCTAAATCGTCAGGTAATTCAATCCCTCGAGCTTTGGCTACATCTAAAACTGCTTCTGGTTTTGCCAGTAAGATACAGTGAGCAATACCACGTGATTGGCAGATCGCGGCTGCTTGAATCGTACGAGGTTCATCACCTTCAGGAAGAACAATTCTTTTCTTCGCTGCAATTGATTTTTGTACCAACTCATGACGGAATGCAGATGGAGAAAGTCGTGGTTGGTATGAGCCATTCAGCAACTGCGTTACCCAATCCGCATCAATATGGCTAGATACAAATCGAGTGACTTGTTCAGCGCGAGCAGTATCATCTACAGGAATTTCATTGCTTAAATTAGCCAGTTGGGTTGCCGTTTCAAAGGTACTCAGTGGTGTGTGTAAAATAGGTAAGCCCTGTTTTATTGCTGCTTGGCAGAAAGCCAGTACTTGTTGATTAGGTGCATAATGTTCAGTCAATACTAAACCAGCAAGAGGGATACCATTGCTGCTTGCTAAACTACTTGCAAGTAAGACATCAATACGATCTGATGCGCTAATAATCAGTTCGCCTGCCGTGAATTTGTGCAGTTCGCGCTCGATATTTGAAGCGATCAGGCTACTATGCAGAACACGTCGTTGTGCAGCCTCACCTAAGTTAATCCATTCTGCTTGAATATGTTGCGCGATATCAGACATTCGCGGCACACTTAAAGTATTACTAAATGGTACTAATGCAATAACAGGAAGTTGTTCGGAACCAATCAGTGGATGTGTTTTTTGAATTTCCCCAACAAATTGTTGAGTCTCTTGTGTCAGACGCAGACTTGGATCAATGGTCACTGGAATCTGTGCAGACTCCTCGGACAGACCTTTGGTTCGCATGAACAGCACACCAGCTGTTCGGTTGCTGTTTGCTCCACCAAAATTACGTAATTGGGTTTCTACTTTTTCTGCTGTATAGGCTGGTTGTTTGATATCAGCATTGCTCACAATGATGACTTTCGCATCTAGTGCTTGAGCAAGTTGAGCATTCAGTTCAGATGCAAAACTATCACGACTGTTTGGAACTAACCCTTCCACAATAATAAGATCATGTTTTTTAGCAATTTGACGATGTAGACGAACAGCTTCTTCTAATAACTCATCACTTTCACCAGCATTTAATTGCTGAACTACATTTTGATATGAGATTGGTTCAACTGTTTCGTTCTGAGAAACATGGCGGAATAACGCTGTGGTGCGATCGAAATTTTCAGCATGTACTTCTTGTGAAAATGGCTTCACAAAACCAGCTTTTACACCTTGACACTCAAGTGCATAAATTAAGCCTAAACACGCTGATGTCAGACCTACACCTTCACCAGTTGGAACAAGTACAATTGTTTTCATATCATCAAAATCTATATCTAAAAATAAAAAATAAATATGTCTGCGTGGGCGGCTACTTAAGCAGTCGTGGTTTCAAGTTCAGACTTTTTTTCAGATGAATTCACATCTCCGATTTGATTCACCACATGTTCTGTTTCTTGTGCAATACGTCCTTCTTCATCTGTAGGAATGACCCAAATTTGCGGACCAGTACCATTATCAATGCGACCTTCTGTACCGCGAGCTAATTGGTCATTTTTTTCTTTACTAAAGTTAAAACCAAAATGTGGCAAATAAGATAATGTTTTTTCACGAATAAATGCTGAGTTTTCACCAATACCACCTGTGAAGAATAAGCCATCAAGACGAGGTAAACCACAGCTGAGTGCTGCTAATGATTTAGCAAGACGATAGCAGAATACTTCAATAGCAAGTGCAGCATCTTCATTGCCTTCTTCTGAAGCTTCGATAAGTGTTCGCATATCGTTTGACAGGTTTGAAAGTCCTAATAAACCAGATTGGCTATTGAGCATTCTGTCAATTTTGTAAATGTCCCATCCTAGGTTTTTGGCTAAAAAATTATGTAAACTTGGATCTACATCACCACTACGGGTACCCATCACTAAACCTTCGAGCGGCGTTAATCCCATAGAGGTATCAACACTTTTACCATTCCAAATTGCACAAGTAGAACTACCATTGCCTAAATGAGCGGTGAGCCAACCACCTTCACGGAAACTACCAGCAAGCTCAGAACCACGATCTGATACATAGGCATGGCTTGTACCGTGGAATCCATAGCGGCGAACATTATGTTCAGTGTATAAAAATTTTGGTACCGCATAACGATAGGCATGCGCTGGCATTGTTTGATGGAACGCTGTATCAAACACTGCAACTTGCGGTAAGTCTGGGAACAAACGTTTAGTCGCTTCGATCCCAACGAGATGTGCAGGATTATGTAATGGAGCTAAAGGTGTTGCTTCACGGATCTTTTCAATAATTTCATCGGTGATTAACTCTGCTTGAGTTAAAGAACCACCATGTACAATACGATGACCAATGGCATCAGGCTTGTGATTCGCTAAGCGAGATAATCCAACTTCAAGTGCTTCTTTGTGGTCTGCATTTGGAATACGAATATCAACTGGTTCGTTGCCTACAGTCACGCCTTTGATGCGCGCTTCTGGCGTACCTAAATTTTCAGCAAGACCATGAATTCGGAAATCTTGATCTTTAAGTAATAATGCAAACTTGATCGAAGAAGAACCGCAATTGATGATAAGAACTGAATGAGGCATGGTGTGTTCCTTTACTGGCAATTTTAATATTTCGTTTGTTTTCTTCCAAATGAACAAAAAATGTTATTTCTTGATCGTGAAGCATTTGTATCATGCGTTTTTTTATTGTCCTAGATAGACTTTAGGTGATTAGACTTAAGCACTATCGACCACTAAGGCAATAATAATTAAAATTTATAGTCTTTATTTATTCATTTATTAAATAAATGATGGTTATATTTTAATTAAATTGTATGCGTAAAACATAGCATGTATTGTATTTTTTATATACCACTTCTGCTTTGTAATTGATCTAATTTATACGTTTTTTATTTCGTTATAATGAGTTGAATCACTCAAAAACAAAGCCCTTTACTCAAAGGGCTTTGTTTTTTAAGTTAGGTTTATTGACGGATTTGGCCATCGCCTAAAACAATCCATTTTTGTGAGGTGAGTCCTTCTAATCCGACTGGACCTCTGGCATGAATTTTATCTGTTGAAATGCCGATTTCAGCACCTAAACCATATTCAAAACCATCAGCAAAACGGGTAGAGGCATTGACCATGACCGAACTTGAATCGACGCGAGTAAGGAATTTTCGCGCCGTGCTAAAGTTTTCAGTAATAATCGAATCAGTGTGATGCGATCCGTATTTATTGATATGCAAAATTGCTTCATCAACGCCACTGACTACTTTAACCGCTAAAATAGGTCCTAGATATTCCTCATACCAGTCTTCTTCGGTCGCAGTTTTAATATGTTCACCTAAAATTGCTTTGACTTTCAAGCAACCACGCAACTCAACTTGTTTTTCAGCATAAAGTTCAGCAATGCGAGGCAGAAAGTCGTCAGCAACTTTTTCATCAACCAGCAATGTTTCCATGGCATTACATACGCCATAGCGATGAGTTTTTGCATTTAACGCAATTGGCAATGCTTTTTGTAGATCTGCTTGAGCCTCAACGAAGACGTGACAGTTACCATCAAGATGTTTGATTACTGGAATAGTTGCTTCACGTGTAATACGTTCAATTAAGCCTTTGCCACCACGTGGAACAATAACGTCAACATACTCAGAGAGGGTAATCAATTGCCCAACAGCAGCACGATCAGCTGTATTTACAACCTGCACTGCGTTGACTGGTACTCCAGCTTGCTCTAAACCTTTTTGAATTGCGGTAGCAATGGCTTTGTTTGACTCTAATGCTTCTGAACCACCGCGAAGAATGATGGCATTGCCAGACTTTATCGCTAAAGAGGCTGCTTCTAGAGTGACGTTAGGACGTGATTCATAAATCATACCTACGACACCTAAAGGCACTCGCATTTTTCCAAGCTGAATACCAGACGGGCGATAAGCTAGGTCGGTAATTTCACCAATGGGATCAATTAAACTGATGACATCTTTAAGACCTTGTAACATTCCACTGAAGCGTGTGGGTGTAAGTTCCAAACGATCGAGTAATGCGCTGTCTAAATTGTTTTCATGACCACGAGTCATGTCTAGTTCATTCGCAGCTAGAATTTGAGCTTGATGGTCTTCCAAAGCGGTATGGATTGCCGTCAAAGCATTATTTCGTTCAAAAGTCGAAGATCCAGCCAAAAAGCGTGAAGCTTCACGCGCATTCTGACCGACGACTTGCATGTACTGTTCGATGGAGTCTTGCATAGCAGTTTAACTGATCATTTTAAAATCTCATTCAAATAGTAGCAGCGCAGATGACAACAATCTATGTTTATCAGCGAAAAAAGCTAAGTTGATAAAACTTGTAACTATTTTTAGAACCTAACGGCAGTTAAAAAAGATAAAAGGTGAATTCTTGCATTGCGCAGATTTCATGCATCTGTATAAAATGAAATGAATGTTAATTATGTTGCATAATCATAACGAATTGAGAGTATGATCAAATTAACGGCTGTGAAAACAAAACAATAAAGCCAAATGGAGATAAGGGAATGAATTCCATGATAAAAATGGAGCTTGAAGATTATTCAGCTGAAGACAGCACTCATTTTTTTGATCTGTACCATAAAAATAGTTTTAAAGAGCCGCCACGAACCACATGGATTGATGGGTGGAAAATTGAATATATGGCGATCGCATCGCCAGAAACACTGCATCAGACGCCAACGCTGATTGTCGGAGGCGCATTTCAAAATTTTAATTCATATAAATATTGCGTTGAACAGCTCTTCGAGAAAGGACCTGTTATTTTAATCGACTTACCATCTTTAGGTTCAAATCAACAAATCCACAATCGTGATACTGGAATTTCTGCTGGTACTCTAGAGCTACCAGAGCTTTCAAAAATGTTAGGTCAATGGTTGGATTTGGTGGAGATTAAGAAAGTCTCTGTTATGGGGATGTCATTAGGCTCTGTGGTTGCTTCCTGTTTTGCTCATTATCGTCCAGAACTGGTAGATCGATTAATTCTGATGGGCGTCATGCAGAAGACGCGGAAAAGCTGGCGTATGTTGCTTGAAGAGTCATTAATATTGATGCAAGAGCAACGTATGGATGAGTTTGGTCAGGCTGTCATTTTGTATTTGGTGAATCATGCAAAATTAGATCAAACGCGTATGTCTCCAACAGCTAAACGACTTTTTTATAAGCAGATGTCTGAGTTTGATATCGCTGAGCGTGAGCGATATGAAATTAACTGTAATCGTTTATTGCGTCTTTCCCATGTTCCAATTCCGATGTGTAAAACATTGGTAGCATGTGGTCAATTCGATAGTTTTACTTTGCCATTTGAGAATGCGAATTTTGCCTTGCAATGTCCAGATGTTGAGTTTGCAATGATTGCAAATGCGGATCATGTGCCTCAATTGCAACGTCGTAAAGAAACCATGAATCTTTTTACCAGTTTCTTAAAAGGCGAATCGATTCACAATCTAGATGGAATCATTTATTTAGATAAAGACCAAATGCAATCTTTGGATCGAAGGGGGGAAGTTCGATTTGCCCTTAAAAATGCGCATTCTGTTTTAATTCATCAAACAAATGCACAACGTTTTGAAGTTGAAATTAAAGACCTGAATTACTTTGGTGTATCATTCTTTTTGGATTACCCATCTCAAGTTGAAGTCTTACAGGAAGATGCTCGAAGTTTTGCAATTGAATTTGAGGATGAGCAAGGACATTTTGCTGTCGAATGCTTAATGTTCGATTTTATTGGAAATGAAGTAAGAGCATTATTCAAGCATGGTTATTTTGAAGTGGCTGATCGCTTACTTCAATTTATAGATACCCATAAACACAATGACAGCGTGGATTAGGCTGTCATTGAATTCATTTGAATCAAAAAATAGATACTTCGTAATATTGCTACGAATGAATCATTATTTTATTGCATGAATCATCCATACTAGATCACCAAGATGCTGATCTGTATCCATATTTTGATT
Source organism: Acinetobacter sp. ANC_7503 (assembly GCF_056780035.1). Classification (NCBI taxonomy): domain Bacteria; kingdom Pseudomonadati; phylum Pseudomonadota; class Gammaproteobacteria; order Moraxellales; family Moraxellaceae; genus Acinetobacter; species Acinetobacter sp. ANC_7503. Next base: position 80,856 of record NZ_JBWYJA010000008.1, read on the forward strand.
CTTTTTTTCAAAATACAGTTGAGGTTGAATGACTTCAACTTCAGTAAAACCTGACAGTTTAAAAAAGTGCTGTACCTCTAAAGGGTCTTTAAAGTGGAAGGTAAATGCACTTCTTGAAGCGTATTTGAGTAATTTGCTGCTCGACCAAATTAAGTTAGCCAGTTTATGTTGGACAGGTTCGGGATAAAGGTCAGTTAAATAATGAAGCGTTTGGAATGGTTGACCAAAACGTACAATTGAATTCAGCAATTGTTTGAGTAAATCTTGATTAAAATAATTGATTAATCCTTCACTGATAATCACTAGCGGTCGTGTTGGGTCGAATTCGTCAAAAGCTGTTTTGAAATCATCCGTGAATAAGTCTGCTGATAAAACTTTAGGGCTTTCGGGATCGATTTTATTCAAAGCGGATTGTTTTGTGGCAGCCATGTCTGGTAAATCTAATTCGCGATAATCTATTTCGGGATAATGAGATCTAAACCACCAACCACGAGGTGAAAGTCCCGCTGCAATTTCTAAAATTTGCAGGTTTGGATATTGTTTGATTAATAATTTTAAATGGTCGTCTAATAATGTATGTCGTGTCTTCAGAGTTGAACGCATACTTCCACCGATAAACTTCTCAGCCATACTTTCAAAAGGGTGAGCGAATTGCGCCAACGCTTTACCTTTCGAAGTCGCAAATGCTTCGTGAGAGATACCCATTTGGTACCAAATATAGCCAGTGTAGTGAGCAGTAAACGAAATATGACGGTGCTTTGATTGTTTTGATTGAGACATACACATCCTTAGCTATGATTATTATTGGATTGGTCAAGATAAAGGGAGCATTTAGATGCTCCCTTTATTATTAAAATGATTGTCTAAAATCTTCAATGACCTTTTTGACAGATTTCCATTCGTTGCCTAAGTCAAGTTGTTCACCAATGCGAATCTCTTGAATCTTACCGCGCATACGCTCTAAGCGTTCTTGGTTCGGCAATGGATAATTCTCTATGGCACTGAGCGCGACACATGCAGATTCCCGATTATTGCAGACTAAGCCCATATCACAGCCAGCTTCAAGCGCGGCTTTGATGCGAGCATCTGCACCACCTGCAACACAAGCTGCTTGCATACTTAAGTCATCAGAAAACAAGACACCATCGAACTCAAGTGTTTCACGAAGTACTTTTTGAACCCAATACTGAGAAAAACCAGCAGGATTTGGATCTACTTTTTCATAAATCACATGTGCTGGCATGAGTGCGTCAAGTTGAGGTTGGAGTTGAATAAAGCTTTGCATATCTTGAGCTTCAATTTCAGCATAACTTCGTGTATCCACAGCTGCAGCAATATGTGAATCTGCTTTAACCGAGCCATGGCCAGGGAAGTGTTTCCCTGTGGTTGCCATACCTGCGCGTTTCATACCTTGCATAAAGGCTTGGGCTAAAGGGATGATATCTGAGATATTTTTAGCAAAAGCACGATCACCAATAACATCGCTAATGTCGTTAAGGTCTAATACAGGTGCAAAGCTGAAATCGATCCCGACTGCAAGAACTTCGGTAGCCATGAGCCAACCGCATTGCTCAGCCAATTCAATTGCGCGTTCTGGCTGTCTTAGATAGAGCTCACCGAAACGTCCCATAGCAGGAAGGAGAGTGAAGCCTTGTTTTAAACGTTGTACGCGTCCACCTTCTTGATCGACTGCAATTAAAATATCGGGGCGAACTTGGCGCATATGATCCGTTAAGGCGCGAACTTGTTGAGGTGATTCAATATTTCTTCCAAACAAAATGACTCCACCGACTTGTGGAGATTGAAGGAGTTGAATATCTTCTTGATTAAGTGTTGTGCCCTCAATATCAAGCATCAATGCGCCAATCATAGTGGAATCCGTGATTCTAATTTTAAAAGAGAAAACAATACCCGAATTTTGCAATGATTTGCTACATTTTCTCCGTACAGATTATGATAAAACTATACGGCAGAAATAAAAAAGTTGTTTAAGGTTTTGAATATTAATATTTCTATCTGAAAACAATAGTGTAAATTTGGTTTATCCAAGGAAAGACAAATTCGTTATGAAACTTCAAACAATCGCTTGCGCGGTAGCCATTGCCACTGGTGGTTTATTTTTTGGTCATACAATTAATGTTGCGATCGCAGCGAATGAACCAGCGGTTCAACAGGTTCAGAATATAAAGCCCACACAAGAACAAGCTTTAGTTTCAAGACAATTAGCAACTTTGGTGGATCGTCAGCACTATTTAAATATGCGTTTAGATGCTACGACCTCACAACGTATTTTTGATATGTATATTGATAGTCTTGATCCTGACCATAGCCTTTTCTTGGCAGATGAAGTGGCAAACTATAAGAAAAAATACGGACCAACTTTTGGAGCGGCGCTCAAAGCGGGTAACCTTGAAGGACCTTATGCCATTCACGCTCAATATCGTGATCGTTTAAAGTCATTCTATGAGTTTATGTTGGCGGAGTTAAAAAAACCGCAAAACCTAAATCAACCTAATGTGTTTATCGAGTCTGATCGTGAAAAGGCTCCATTTTTCAAAAATAAAGCTGAGCAAGAAAATCAATGGCGCAAAATGTTGGTGTCTCAGTTAATCAATTTAACGATTGCTAAAGAAGAAGATTTGGCTAAGCAAAAAGCGCTGAAAGATGATCCTTCTTTAGCAGCAGGACAGGATCTCACTTCAGCTGAAGATTTAACGCCAGTTCAGACTTTGACCAAGCGCTATATGCGTCAATTAGAACGTATGAAGCGTACAAAAAGCGATGACGTTTTAGAAAAAACGCTCAATGCTATGTTAGCGACTTATGACCCGCACAGTAATTATTTCCCGCCAATCGATGCGATTGAGTTAAATCGTCAGACCACATTGCAGCTTGAGGGGATTGGTGTGTCGATCCGTCCAGAACGCGGGAATGAAGACTATACGCGTATCGAGACGATCGTAGATGGTGGCCCTGCGTTTAAGACGGGGCAGGTCAAGTCTGGTGATCGTATTATTGGTGTCGCGCAAGACGGTGACAAAATGGTCGACGTCATTGGATGGACCAGTTCTGAAATCGTTGGATTGATCCGAGGTAAGCGTGGGACTAAAGTCACCATTAAATTGCTCGGACCTGGAGCATCTATGAGTCAGGCACGTACCGTAACTATCGTACGTGATGTGATTCAAGAAGAGGATGCAGGTGTACGTTCAAGAACAATAGAAATTGTACGAGATGGCAAGAAACATAAAGTTGGGGTAGTCGAAATTCCATCGTTCTATTACAACTACCGTGCCCGTCGTGCTGGTGAAAGCTATCGTTCAGTATCTGAAGATACCAATAATGCATTGAAAAGTTTAGCTGCGCAAAATGTCGATGGCATTATCGTCGATCTTCGTAATAACCCTGGCGGTTCACTCGAAGAAGTGGCAAAAATGATTGGGCAAGTGATTAAATCTGGTCCAGTGGTTCAAATTCGGGATGGGAATGGTAACGTCAGTGTCTTCGAAGATCGTGATGGAGGCGCTCAAACCTACGCAGGTCCATTGGCTGTCATGGTGAATCTGGCTTCTGCATCAGCAAGTGAAATCTATTCAGCTGCTGTGCAGGATTATGGTCGTGGGATTGTGATTGGAAGTACTACGACAGGTAAGGGTACAGCTCAAGTTCAATTGGACAGCTTAGCGTATGGTCAAGCGACATTGACGCAACGAAAGTTTTACCGTGTTACTGGTGGAAGCACACAAAATAAAGGGGTTGTGCCTGATATTCAATTGGTTGATATCTACGATGAAGAGTTTGGGGAGCGTAAAGCTAAGAATGCTTTAGAGTGGGATACCATCCCTACAGCTCCTTTCAAACGTGAGGGAGAAGTGCAAGCCTTTGTACCAAAATTAGCTGCTCATTCAAAACAGCGTGTTATGAATGATATTCAATTTAAGTATTTAGAAGCGCGTAAAGCGATTTCGCAGAAAGCTAAAGAGAATAAACAAATCGTGTTGGATATCGATCAACGTAAAGCTGAACTCATCGCTTTGGAAAAAGAAACGTTGGCAGAAGAAAATAAACGCCGTATAGCAATGGGTAAAACTGCTTATCCAAATTGGGAAAGTTATCAGGCATCGATGGAAGCTTTGGCTGAATCGCGTGCTAAGATGAAAACTAATCAACGCCCACCTTTACCTGAAGAAGAGGCATTTGTCACTGAATCAGCTCATATCTTGCTCGATTACATTGCCTTGCAAAAATAAAAATATTTATTGTTAAGTTTTACTTAAAAAATGGCGTATTTCGATACGCCATTTTTTATGGATATCGCCGAAAAACAACTTGACGTTCAATGAGATGGTGATATTGTTGTAGGCGACAAATGCTCATTAAAAAGTTGAACCTTCTTACATTTATTTGCTGTACTTTTGGGGTTTAAATAAAATAAAAACAGGTTCAGGTACGGATAAGTCTCTATATGATTCATATGAGTTACGATTATGCAATGGTGGCGGGTTCTGCTGTGGCGGCAGTGATCGTCTGCTTTATTGCTATTTCATTTGAACAACTCATTAGTACCCACAAAAACCCAGTTGGTCAAAAAGTGCTGCTCGGTGTAAGTGGCATGATATTTGGTCTTGCGATTTGGGTCATGCATTTTGTTGGAATGCTGGCTTGTCATTTACCCGAAGATCATAGTTTCGATATAGGTTTAACGCTATTCTCTTATGTGATCGCAGCTCTCGCTTCAATTTTTGCCATATGGCTCACGACTAGATCTACACTTCCTTTGGCTAGATTGGTTTTGGGTGCACTTCTGATGGGTTTCGGTATTTCAGGTATGCACTATACTGGAATGGCGGGATTGATCGTTCCCAACTACATTATTCGTTATGACACCATTTTGGTGATTTTTTCTGTACTGATTGCTGTATGTGGTTCAGGATTGTCATTCTGGCTGATGTTTAAATATAAGCGTACCTATCACAATAAATTGGCTTTCAAGCTTGCCGTGGCATTCATGATCGCTTTTAGTATTGTGGGAATGCATTATATTGGTATGGCGGCTGCGACTTTCCAACCCGTGGATGCCAAATATGCAGCATTGAATCAACTCCATGAAGGTCAAGGTTTATTACTTTTTGTCATTATATTTGTCACCTGCTTGGTTTTAGTGGTCAGTTTTTTTGTCGCTATTTTAGAATTACGACTTGAAGAACGAAATCAACAACTAATCAAAATGAATAAGGAATTGGAAAGTCTTGCTCTTCAAGATAATTTGACCAAACTTCCAAATCGACTTTTTTTGCTTGATTACACCACTTCATTATTTTCACTTCACCAATCTAAAGATCATAAAGTTGCATTCATTTATATTGATTTGGATCGTTTCAAGGCAGTGAATGATGCTTTTGGACATCATATTGGTGATCAGCTTTTAGTGAATTTAGCGCATCGACTTCATGCATTACTCGAAAAAAACCAAAAATTAATTCGTATTGGTGGTGATGAGTTTTTATTGGTTGTTGAAGACTTTTCTACAGACCAAATTGATCAAATTGCCAATCTAGTATTGAGTAAAATCCAAGAAGGCTTTGTGATTTCTGGGAAGGAAATCAATATCTCAGCAAGTTTAGGTGTGGTCTATTATCCAGATCATGGTGCTGATTTACATGATTTGTTGGTGAATGCTGATGCTGCAATGCTGATGTCCAAAGAGCAAGGTCGCAATACTTACAGTGTGTTTAACTATTCATTAGATCAACAAGAAATCGCACGTAGCCAATCAAAACTTATTAATGATTTGTATCGTGCTGTTGAAGAACAACAATTCATTTTATTTTATCAGCCGAAATTCACAGCAGATTTTAAAATTTGTGGCGTTGAAGCTTTAATTCGTTGGAAGCATCCAAGTCTAGGACTTCTAGCACCAAATATGTTTATTGAGGGTGCGGAGCAAACAGGTCTTATTATTAAAATGGGCTACTGGGCCCTTGAACAAGCGTGTATACAGATTCAAGCTTGGCAAAAAAAGAAATTGCCTTTCTGCCCGATCGCTGTAAATTTATCAGCTGTTCAATTTGAACATAAAGCGCTGGTAGATACATTAAGATGTTTAATCACGCAATACCAGATCGATCCAGCCCATTTAATTATTGAGATTACTGAATCGACAGCAATGCATCATATCGATGTCAGTATTCGTACTTTTGAGAGCCTGCGAAACCTGGGGATTGGACTTGCGATTGATGATTTTGGAACAGGTCATTCAAGCTTCTTATATTTAAAGAATCTCCCGGTAGATGAACTTAAAATTGACCGTGAATTTATTCGAAATCTTTCACCCAATACAAAAGATGAAATTATCTTAGAAAGTATTATTGTCTTGGCTAAACGTTTAGGTTTGGTGGTGACAGCTGAAGGCGTCGAAACTCAAAAACAAGCCGATATCTTAAAACGTTTAGGTTGTCAGCAATTACAAGGCTATTTATTGGGTATGCCATTACCTGTGGATCGTTTAGAAAGCACATTTAAGAACTATTAACTTCTGGTCAGTTTCTGATTCATCACATTCACATTCGGTATTGATCTGCTACAATATCGCCAATTTTTATTTTGATCTTTTTTGATCTTCTAAACTGCATGTCTGCAGTAGGTGTTATTCATGAGCTTTAAGCAAGAGTTAGCGGAGCAAGTTGCTCAGCGACGTACATTTGCCATTATTTCCCACCCCGATGCGGGTAAAACCACAATGACGGAAAAGTTATTGTTGTGGGGGCAAGCGATCCAAGTTGCAGGTATGGTAAAAAGCCGTAAATCTGACCGTGCTGCGACATCAGATTGGATGGAAATGGAAAAAGAGCGTGGTATCTCGATCACGACCTCTGTGATGCAGTTCCCTTATAAAGACAAAATGATCAACCTGCTCGATACACCGGGGCATGAAGATTTCTCTGAAGATACATATCGTACCCTTACAGCCGTAGACTCAGCATTGATGGTGATTGATGGTGCGAAAGGTGTCGAAGATCGTACGATTAAATTGATGGATGTGTGTCGTATGCGTGACACACCGATTATTTCTTTCGTTAACAAAATGGACCGTGAAATTCGCGAGCCACTTGAACTACTCGATGAAATTGAAAACGTACTTAAGATTAAATGCGTACCTTTAACTTGGCCTTTAGGTACAGGCCGTGACTTCGCGGGTGTTTTTAATCTGATCGAAGAAAAATTCTATGTCTATAAAGCAGGTTTTGGTTCAACCATTACAGATATCGAAATTCGTGACGGTTATGACCATGCTGACCTTCGTGAAAAAGTCGGTGAATTAGCTTGGGCTGCATTTGAAGAGTCACTAGAATTAGTTCAAATGGCAAATGAACCGCTTGATCGTGAAGAATTCTTAGCAGGGCGTCAAACTCCAGTATTGTTTGGTACAGCGTTGGGTAACTTTGGTGTAGACCATGTCTTGAATGCATTTAGTGAATATGCACCACCACCAAAAGCACATCCTACCCAAGACCGTAAAGTTGAAGCGACTGAAGAGGGTTTCTCTGGTTTTGTCTTTAAAATTCAAGCCAATATGGACCCTAAACACCGCGATCGTATTGCTTTCATGCGTATCTGTTCAGGCAAATATGAAAAAGGCTTGAAAATGAAGCATGTCCGTATTGGGAAAGATGTGCGTATTTCAGATGCATTAACGTTCTTGGCAGGTGATCGTCAGCATTTAGAAGAGGCATGGCCAGGTGACATTATTGGTTTACATAACCATGGTACGATTCAAATTGGCGATACTTTCACTTCGGGTGAAAACTTGCAATTCACAGGTATTCCTCACTTCGCTCCTGAAATGTTCCGCCGTGTTCGTTTAAAAGATCCTTTGAAATCAAAGCAACTTCAAAAAGGTTTAAAAGAGCTTTCAGAAGAAGGTGCAACTCAAGTATTTATGCCACAAAACAGTAATGATCTTATTGTCGGTGCTGTGGGTGTTCTTCAATTCGAAGTTGTTGCTTATCGTTTAAAAGAAGAATACAAAGTAGATTGTATTTACGAGCCTGTGAGCATTAACACTGTTCGTTGGGTTTCATGTCCAGATGAGAAAAAATTTAATGAATTTAAGAAAAAAGCACATGACCAACTTTCAGTTGATGGTGGTGGGCATTTAACGTACTTAGCACCTAGCCGTGTCAATTTACAATTAATGCAAGAGCGTTATCCTGATATTGTTTTCCGTAATACACGTGAACATTAATTTTGCTTGAAAATGTAAAACAGCTTCCTCGTGAAGCTGTTTTTGTATCAGAATAACCAATGCTTTAATTTTGGTTGATTCTTGTGATTACTCTAAATTTACAAAAAAAACGATTGCGTATTCTTCTTGCTACCTTAGTCATTGGGGTGGCATCTTGTGAAAAACAACCAGAGTCTACGACACAAAAGTCAGGGCAGTCTGCCCAAGTTAAAAACGCTGATGTGTTACCATACTTAAATGATGACGCGTTTCAATTTGAAATAAAGAGCGAAAATTGCACAAAATCGGTCTGCGAAAAAATTGAAATTTTAAGTCTAAAAACAGCAGATCAGTGGGTCAATCAACAACTTAACAACCATTTGGCTTTTGTGATTCAAGATCAAATCAATGAAAAAGAAAAATTGAGTTTGGATCAATCCATCGAAACCTATATAAGTCGATCTGAATCATGGATGAAGGAGTTTTCACTGAATCAGCCTTATGAGTTGGATATATTGACGCAAGTCGCCACCCAACGAAATCAATATGTGTTGATCCAATTCATTGTTAACACAAAACAAGCTGAAGTGATCGTTAAAGATCGTGGTTACTTTATGGTATTGGATCGAAAGCAGAAAAAAGTTTTACAGTTGCAGGATGTGATTCAAAAGAACCAAATAAATGATTTTGAAAGAATACTTCAAGTGTCCTATCAAAAATGGTTAAAGGCCCAGAGTGGTGAAGTGAGAAGTATCGCTCCAGTGAATCTCAGCTGGCAAAATCAGGAATGGTTCTTTGATGGTGAAGGGATTGGTGTTCATATTCGTGCGAACGAAATTGTCAAAGGTGGTGAGCAATTGGATATCTATTTGAATCATGCTCAAACCAAGCAGGTGGTTGTACCGCAGATCTTTCAAAAGATGTTTTGAAATATTACAAATATTGTAATGTAGCATATACAATTGCAGTTAAACCCATACAAACGAAGCTTGAGCTATCAATTTCATCGGGTTAGGCTTAAATCAATGATAAATGACCGTTTCTCCTCAAGGTTGTGAGATGTTAAAAAATAAAATAGTTTGGACTGTATCTGTACTTACTGCCGCAATTACGCTGAGCGCATGTCAGCCAAAAGGGGACGGGCCTAAAGAGTCACCTGACACTCAAACTCAAGCAGCATCGGAAGTTCAGATACTCGTGCTTCAGGGTGAAACTGAAAAAGTGCCTGTTCGGTTGGTAGAATGTGATGGTAACAATTGTCCAGAAATTTCAATTGATCGATTGAGAACGAATCAATTTGTGTTAGATGGCTTAATTGATCAAGCGATTATCAAAAATTTACAAGAAACGCTAGAGTTGTTCGAACCTGAGCAGACGCTGTCTAAAGACAAAGATACTCAAGCCGCAAGTGAAGTTGTTGAATATAAAACTGCAGCGCAGTTACTTGCAGAGCAGATTCAGCCCTATATTGATAACTTTGTGGGTTTAGATAAAGAGTTAAAGCACTTGGGGGTTGGACATCAAATTAGTTTGAGTATTAGTCCTAAAATTTTAAATTCACAAGGACCACTTGCAACCGTCGTATTGAATACGAGTAACTATTTAGGAGGTGCACATGGTTCTTCTTCACAAACTTACTTTAATTTTGATTTGAAACAGCAGAAACAAGTGTCACTGGATCAAATTTTGGTGAAAGACCAAAAGAATAAATTAAATCAATTGGCCCATGATGAATTTAAAAAATGGGTCATAGATTCGCAGTTAGCAGATAACGTTGAAGAGTATGAAGAGGCTTGGAAATTTAAACTCACTGATAATTATTATTTGGGTAAGAAGGGTTTAATTCTTCAATACGGTGAATATGAAATTGGTCCTTATGTGGTGGGTTTGCCAAGACTTACGATTCCTTATGAAAAGCTACAGGGTGTGATTAAACCTGAAATGCTGGAGGCTGTTCATCCTTCGGTTCAAGTTGCTGTACCTCAAGCTGCAGGTGAAGCAAAATAACATGACCATGCCACGTTTGTTTGATACGCATACGCACTTTGATGTAGAAGATTTTGACTTCGATCGTGAGCAACTTGCGTATCAGGCTAAACAGAAGGGAGTGGATGCCCTTGTACTGATCGGGTTTCAACACCAACGCTTTCATACATTGATTGAAACACACCATTGGTTAAATGGTTTAGATCAGGCACCGAGGAGTTATCTCGCTCCTGGTCTACATCCTTTTTATATCGAACAACATCAGCCTCATCATCTAGACGATTTAAAAAAAATTCTTGAAGTACAACAATGCATCGCCGTTGGTGAAATTGGTTTAGATACTTTTCTCAAGCAACATAAGCAGTCGGAAGTTTTCGCTAAGCAACAGGATTTTTTTGCGCAACAACTCGATTTGGCTCAACAATTTAAGCTTCCTGTGCTGTTACATATTCGTAAATCTCATGCTGAAGCATTAAGGCTGTTAAAAGCAAAGCAATTTGTTCACGGTGGTATCGCCCACGCATTCAGTGGAGGGATAGAAGAAGCGAAGGCATTTATTCAACTTGGATTTAAGTTAGGGGTCACGGGACAGATTACCAATCCCAATGCTAAAAAATTACACCAAATAGTTCAGTATGTTGGTATTGAACATCTGGTCATTGAAACAGACTGTCCTGATATGACGCCATTATGTTGTCAAGCTTCAACTGAACACCGTACCCGTAATACCCCACAGAATTTAATTTATGTTTTAGAAGGTTTGGCACATAGTTTAAATACAAGAGTCGAAGACATTGCGCAACGTGTTTGGGAGAATAGTGTGTCTGCACTCAACCTAAAAAATGAACTGAAATTGTCGTGAGTTCAAAACTCTCTATTCCTCCGAAGTTTTGCTAAAATACGCCTTTTCCAAATAGTGTTAGAGCAATATGACTGACTTAGTTCATGATGATGAATATGAACGCCGTTTTACGGGTGTAGCCAAAATTTATGGTGAAGAAAATTTTCAGCATTATGAAAACAGTCATGTCATGGTGATTGGTATTGGCGGTGTTGGCTCTTGGGCTGTCGAAGCTTTGGCTAGAACAGGTTTGGGCGAGTTAACACTAGTTGATATGGATTCTGTTGCAGCGTCAAATATTAATCGTCAGTTACCTGCGATGACATCAACATTAGGTCATGAAAAAATTGAAGTGATGGCAGAGCGTTGTCGCCAAATTAATCCACGTATAAAAATCAATTTAATTGATGATTATCTAACGCCTGAAAATGTAACGGAGATTTTGAGTTCAAATCCAGATGTTGTTTTGGATTGCATTGATGATGTCAAAGCAAAACTCGCATTGATGCTACATTGTCGTTTCAATAAAGTCCCCTTGATTGTATCTGGTGGTGCTGGTGGTAAGTTAGATCCACTCAAAATTCGGGTCGCAGATTTGTCAAAAACAGAATACGACCCGATGCTGGCAAAATTAAGAAGTCAGTTACGCTCAAAAGGTATCTGTAAAAAGCCGAAAGAGAAGTTCGGTATCACCTGTATTTATTCGGTGGATAATCCTTTTTCGAATGCTGATGTTTGTGCGAGTGCTGGGTTAAGATGTGGTGGTTATGGTTCAGCCGTGGTGGTGACATCAAGTTTTGCAATGGTAGCTGTGGCTGAAGTGTTAAAACGATTAGATTCGATTCAAGCAAAACAAGCCTAAAAGTGATTATCAAAAAAGGTCTCTATCAAGAGACCTTTTTTACGGATTATATTGGTTTATTCAGCATTGATTTTTAAGCTTTCTTGTTCAGCATGTCTTTGAATGGCTTGTTGCATACCGATTAAGGCATTTTCAATATCTTTTAATGTTTTCGCGTTACCCCCGCTCAGGGCTTGTCGCCATTTTCGTGCACCAGGAAGGTTTTGAAATAAGCCTAAAATATGACGTGTAATCACTGAAAGTGGCGCACCATCAGCTAAACGTATTGCAATATATGGCATCATTTCCTGCATGATCTCAAAACGATCAGGTGCTGACAAATTCCATAATTGTCCTAGTTCAGCCAGTAGATAAGGATTGTGATAAGCCTCACGACCAATCATGACACCATCCACATGTTGTAAGTGTTGTTGAGTTTCAGCAAATGTTTTGATCCCACCATTGATTTCGATCAATAGTTCTGGGCGATCTTGCTTTAAACGATAGACATCTTCATAACGTAAAGGCGGAATGTCTCGATTCTCTTTTGGTGACAAACCTTGTAGTAAAGCAATGCGTGCATGCACGATAAAATTTTGACATCCCGTTTTTGCAACGGTATCGACAAAATGCAGCATCTCCTCATACGATTGCATATCATCGATGCCGATTCGGTGTTTTACCGTGACGGGAATATCAACTGCATTTTGCATTTCAGCAATACATTCAGCAACCAGCTCAGGCTCAGCCATGAGGCAAGCACCAATTTTATTGTTTTGAACACGATCACTAGGGCAACCAACATTTAAATTGATTTCATCATAGCCCCAATCTTGAGCCATTTTAGAACAGGTTGCGAGGTCTTTAGGATTTGATCCACCAAGCTGTAACACAATAGGGTGTTCTTCTTTGCTGTAATCTAAATGACGGGCTGCATCGCCAAATAAAATTGCGCCTGTGGTTACCATCTCGGTGTACATGATGATATTTGGATTGAATAGGCGTGCAAAAAAGCGGTAATCACGAGTCGTCCAATCCATCATAGGTGCCACTGATACTCTTGGAAGCCTTGATATACCTGTGTTTTGTTTTAAATCAGTCATTTAAATACCTATGAAGATGCCGGGATAGACCTGTAAATCAGCACTTTTTTGTATGATTCTGTATTATTTGCAACTATTTTGCTACCAATTAAAAGTAGAAAAATTTAGTAGTAAAAGATTCATACAAGCGCAGTGAAACTAGAAACCAATTGATATGAGGGGTAAAAGGAAAATTATTTGAGCTTTATGAAGAGCAAATAATAAAAAATCCCTCAGATCCTTTGAAGAGAGGGATTAGATAAGAAACTTTATAGGTTGTCAAATTTAATGATGTTTTGAGCAAAGTTAAAATGACTTTTATCCTAAAGAGATTAGAACATCATATTATTTGAAAAATCTATTTCAGCAAGGTTGCTTATTTTATTGATTTTTTCATTATCGTGTTTGATATCTTCAAGCCAGTTTAATACTGCTTCTGTGACTTCACGTGCAAGCTCACTAACTTGAATTTGTAATATGATTCCATTTTTAAGATTATTATGAAAAACGTTATTATTGCCTGGTTGTACGAATTGAAATTTTTCTAATGCTTCTCTTTTTCTTTGCGTTGTAATTTCATCAGAACCCTCATGTAAGTAAGCGCATCGTAAGGCATAAAAATCAGCACCAGACAAAAAACACTCTTTTTTTCTACCTCCACCTATATGTGGAGGTACTAAAGCAGTTAGACGTTCTAGATGAGCAGGTAATGGAATAGCATTTCTACTTACCTCATAGTATTTTTTTAAGTACTTATCATACCAATCAATATATCTTTTAGAAGATGATTTTTTTTCTAAAGGATATTCAATCTTTGCACAGATATCAGGTAAGGTTAAAGATATGAAGAGAGCACCATACCAATTATTGCTCTTCGTACATAATTCTAGAGCATTTAAAAAATTATACATTTTTACCCCTAAAAACTATAAAAATATGAAGAATTTATTATCTTTTGTGCAACTATTTTGCAACCATGATTATTTGAGTGCTATTTAAGTTTTTGAATTATATGGGAATAAATAGTTAAATCGTAACATCCATCATGGGTGCGACGGAAATTCGAGGCTGTAAGGATTGGATATTGGACATGATAAAACCTAGATTTTGTAAATCGTGAAAAGCTCGGCATCTTACCATAATTTAAAAAATGGTTCATTGAGGAGGGGCATGAAACACTTGATAATTCAGGTAATATTAGACAGATACGCCCAGAATTTAATAATGGAACTAAAACACATTATTTATTTGATAAGAATGGGTAATATACTGGGAAATGGTGTTATGAAAATATTTTTATCAGATGTACAACAAGTATTCAGCGGCTTATTGACCCATAAAATCAGTCGAGAGGAAGCTGAAGAGTGGGCAAGAATAAGGATGAATGCGCTTGACCATAATGAATTGTTTTTTGATCCTCCTACTGAAGAGAAGCTTCTATGGAAAGCAATAATTTATTTGAGTGGTGTAGCTTTAAAAATATCACCTGAGGAATATATGGAAGATGATGATGGTATCAAAGAGATGTTTAATACTTATTGGTCAAAGTGATGTGGCGTCATGTATTAAACTGGACGGTATATTTAGCCAGACTTTGAGGAAGTTTAATACACTGCTTTATCTAATAGATGAAGGATGTGTGGATATGGGCTATGAAGCCAAATGTGGGTTTTCAAAATGATGAGTGGTTTTAAAAACCCAGGAGACTTTTTACTCATTTTGGCTTATTTTTTTATTTTTCAGGCTACATTGACTCTCTTTGGTTGGCAATTAAAAGAGAAAAGAGAAAAGATATTGAACTGGAATATTGTAATTGGCTCGCTTCCATTTGTACTCAGTATTGAATTGTTGTTTGATCACTATCAGAATTCATTTTTTGGGGAACTAACATTAATTCTCACTTATTTTTGTATATGTTTTGCTTTAAATACATTTTTTTGGATATTTAGTTTTTTATTTAAATTAAATCTACTTAAAATTAGATGGTATTTTTTTTCTTATATCAATGTTATAGGCGGTTGGATATTTTCAATATTAATTTAAATATTATCAGAAGCTTTGGCTTTTTTTATATAAATCTTTTTATATGAATAAATCTTTATTATAGGAGATATAATTTTTTATTTTAATTGATTTGAATCAGGCGGTTATGAATTATTGTTTGAAACAAAGCCTCTTGGTTATTATATTTTTTTGCTTGCTATAAATATTATGGTTCTTTCATAAATCATTTTTACTCAGTTCTAAATTATAAATCCCTGCGATTAAACTGAATCTTAATCCCAATCTTTTGCCACGGTTGCGATATCGCTCAGCAAGGATTTTGAAGGTTTTCAAAGTCCCAAATACATGCTCAATCCCAATTCTTCTTTTATTGATTTCTTGATTGTAAACTTTTAGCTCGGGATCTAGTTTACAGTACTTTTTTGCTTTTAATGGAAATATACTATTTGGATACACCGTATAAATCCCTTGATAGCCTTTATCTGCAAGGATAAAAGACCCTTTAGGAATTTGATTCATGTTGCGTTTGAAAAGCTCGAAATCATGTACAGCACCACAACTCGTGCATAAACTCAGAACTTGCTGTGTTCTATAATGGATAAGGGCTTGTACTTTGAAAGTATGAGCTTTCTTCTTACCACTATAGCTTTTCTTCTGTTTTTTTAGGTCTTTGTATTGGAATTTTTGTAGCATCTACGATCACTACATTCCAGTCGATACCTTAGCCTTCAGGCAAACTCTTGGGTAAATTAAATAGATTGGACTTGATCAGGCAATCCTCTACGTGGAGGACGATTCTTGAAGCAGTAGGCTCTGACATACCATAACTTGTTGCGACATGAAACAATGTTCGATATTCACGCCAATAACTTAAGCACAGAAGGATTTGATCTTCTACACTTAACTTAGATGGTCTACCTTTAGCAGGTACAAGCATTTTTAGCTGTTCAGCCATTAAATCAAAGGTTGACCATGAGATGCCTGTATATCGCTTAAAATGTGTTTCAGAAAGCTTCTTTGAGTCGATGTATTTCATTCGTAAATTATGTATGAATATTTAAAATTATTCGGTACAAATAATCAGTAAAGGATAGATCTTTTTTTGATTTATGAAAGAGATCTAATTTAAATTTTTCAATCATTGGTTTAAACAGTGTTCAAGTGAAGTCATATTTTATTAGTGATTTTATTTTAGGATTCTATTAGTTAACCCTTTTAAAATAAACTTAGCTGCTTGAGTTTGACTCTGGATAAAACCATTATATTTTGGCAAATTATCAGCTACATCTTGCACACGACGATGGTAAAAAATATGCATATTTTCAGGGGGAACTTGCGAGAAGTCTTTTAAGTTCCATTTAGGAATAAATACCAACTGATCTAATATTCCAAATTCAATAGAAGGGGAATGACATTGTTTGCATATCCCACGACGGATATTGGGTGGTGATTTCAAACGTTTAAAATTAGTCTGTTCAATATTTAAATCACAAACATCTTGTTTCAAGAATACTAAAACATCGGAAAATGCCTTACCTGTATATTCTTGGCAAACTTGGCAGTGACAAATAAAATGTGCGATAGGGGCATGAGAAAAGCGAAAAGTATTTGCGCCACAAGAACAACTTGCTTCAACATTGAAAGGCATGTGATTTAAATTTGACATAAAACTTCCTTGTTTAAGATCTATTCATAGATGAAATTAAAAATTTAAAGTTCGATTGAGTATCATGCAGGATGAATAAGGGACTCTGATCAAGTTTGAGCTCCATAGTAAAAAAATCGCTGAGCACTTATGTCGTATAGAACCTAAAGAATATTTAAAGTGAACTGATATCAGATCCGATCTTTTTGGGGTCGACCAAAATTTTAGCGTGTTGTTCAGGATCACATAAGGCCTGAAAAGCATCTTTAACTCCTGCAAGACCTACAACGCCCGTTATCAGAGGAGAACAATCAATTTGACCTTCAGCGATCATATGGAGCGCATCTTTGAACTCAAGTGGCGTATAACCAATCACAAACTGGATTTCGATTTCTTTGTTTAAAGCCAAAGCGGGTTCGATACTGTCGGATTGCATACATACACCCACACCGATAATTTTAGAAAATAACGGCGCACCGTTAATAATCTGTTGAAGGATGCCTGGCATCCCGACACATTCAAAAATCACAGGACGTTTGGGTAAAGCACCTAATTTGTCAGCCACACGCCACGCATGCCACCATGGAATATGCATAGACTGAATCTTTTCAAAAATACCGATTCCATAGTTAATCGCTTCAGAAGCATCACCCAATAAACCGTATTCTTTCCAACTCTCAAAAGGCGATGATTGTTTAGGATCAATGACGACATCTGCGCCACAGAGTTGAGCCAGCCTACGGCGATTTGGTGAAAAGTCACTGGCAATAATTTTTTTCACACCAATCGCTTTGAGCATTAAAATGACACCTAAGCCTACTGGACCACAACCAATAACAATTGCGGGTTCTGATTTCTTTATTCTGCTCCGACGTACTGCATGTAAAGCTACCGCCATTGGCTCGGTCATTGCCGCAAGATCGGGATGTAATCCATTTGGCACCGCAAACATGAGTTGAGATTGCACCAAGATTTGTTCGGCATAACCACCAGAAGCTTGAGGGGAAAGACCAGTCGCTTGATAACCCCACTGATCAACTTTCAATAGTGGCATCGCACAAACTAAGGTATCTGTTTTAAATTTTTTTCTAGTTTTAGGACCATAATCTAGAATACGACCGCAAAATTCATGCCCCATGACAAAACGGTCTGTTGACTTTGCAACACCTTTTAGACCCACTTTAGCCGTAAGTTCATGCATGTGGTCACAACTATGTTGCATATGTAAATCACTGCCACAAATACCACATCGCACAACTTCTAATAAAGTTTGTCCTTGTGATGGTGTTAGATGGCTGACATCTTCAAGTGTTAATTCATTTTGATGACATACAACTGCTTTCATTCTTGTTCACGAATATTTTTTATAATGATAGTGAACAGTGTGTGTGATTACGCACAAGAGATACACAGCTTTAGAGGACTGAATGATGACTGCAGAGGCTAAATTAGTGAAAAAGCCTCCATTTATAGAGGCTTAACATGCATATTTTATGAGTTAGCTGAGTTGGGTTCGATGATAACGTTGATCCACTAGCGTGAATAGTGCTGTACAACTGACCAAGATTAATCCTACGATACACGCCATTGCCCATCCACCATGATCCCAAGCATAAATTCCTAGCGCGGAACCACTTGCGCCACCAATAAAATAGCTGGTCATATAAAGTGAATTTACACGAGATTTAGCATCCGGTCTTAAATTAAAAATCACATTCTGGTTGCTACTATGCACCAATGCTAGACCGAGATTCATCAGTCCAAAACCGATGATATAGCAACTTAAATAGAATGCACCTAAATAAAGGAATATCCATGCGCTACCTAGGATTAAAATGCCAATCCAAGAGATTTGTTTGACGTAACCACGATCGGCGATCTTACCAATTTTCTTGGTGGACAAGGCGCCAAATACGCCAACCAAAGTGACTAAACCCACCATGACATCTTCAAGAGAAAAAGAGGATTTAAGTAAAATAGAAATGGTGGAGAAGAGAATGCTCATCGTTGCAAATGCAAAGGCACCAATGATAGAGCGATAGATTAAACGAGGCTCTTCTTTAAGTAGCAGCCCCATGGATTTAAACACAGCAAAATAACTAATTTTAGAGCTAGGAATATAAGGCAGACGAATATTAAGTACCACAGCGACCATTAACATCAAAATTCCACTGACGATATAAATGAGCTGCCAATTAAATAAGTTGGATAACAAACCAGCTAAACTGGTCGAAATCAAAATACCGACCAATAATCCGCTCATCAGTAACCCGACGACTTCGCCTGTTCGTTCTGGTCGAACCGCCATCGTGGCAAACGGAATCAAAATTTGTGCTGCAACCGAGAAAAGCCCAGTGATAATTGTGCCAGCCCATAACATATAAAGGTTGAGCGAAAAAGCACAAATAAATAATCCCACTGCTGCAAAGAACATTAGAAATGGGATTAATTTCGTTTTATTGAGAATATCACCAAGTGGTACGATAAAAAGTAGTCCGACAGCATAAGAGACTTGAGCCAAAGTAACAGTTAATGCCACATCTGTTGCAGGGGCATTAAAGTAAAGTTGAACAGAGTGAATTAAGGGCTGCGAATAATAATTAGCGCCTGCACAAATACCACAAGCAATGGCCATCAACCAAAGTAAAGCAGTGTCATTCGTGATGTCTTTTTTATTTAAATCGTCAAGATCGTTATACATGAATAAATGGCTCAGAGGATGAGGAGCAGTAAGCTGTGGCTTCGATTTCAATTTGCATGGCGTCTAATGCTAAGCGAGACACAGGGATTAGTGTGCATGCTGGGAAATTTTGATCTTTCCATATTGTATTCATTTTCAGATTTAACAGGTGATGTTTTTGTTGGTCAAAATTGACAATCAATACGCTTAGAACAGCAATGTTATAAAAGTCGATATGTGCATAGCTGAGAGTAATTTTGAGATTTTCGAAGACTTGGTTGAGTTGTTCTGCATAATCAGTGGAATAATGTCCGTCGGCATTTTCACCACCTTGACCTGATATATGAACGACTGTGTTGAAGTGTTTGACCTCACAGATGTGGCTATATCCAAGTTGCCTTGGAGAATAAAGCTGAGGCGGATTTTTAGTGGTTAAACTAAACGTTGGCTTATTTGGTTTTGTCATTCTATCTTCTCTGGATTAAGCTTAGAAGAGAATTATGAAAGCTCAACTTAACTTGAGGTCAAGCATGGAAGAACAAAAATTACAACAGTGGCTCAGTATAGGCGCGTTAGCTGCTCGAAGTGGTGTATCGGTCGCAGCACTCAGATTTTATGAAGACAAAGCACTTATTTGGAGTGTGCGGACGGAAGGAAATCAACGGCGATATCCTCGATATATGCTGAGAAGGATTGCCATCATCAAAGTGGCACAGCAGGTTGGGATTTCACTCTCTGAAGTGAAGCAAGCATTTAACATACTCCCTAAGAATAAAACCGCGACTAAATCAGATTGGACCGCATTATCGAGTGCATGGCAAAAAATTTTAGATCAAAAAATCTTAAATATGCTTCAACTTCGTCAACAACTGGATTGGTGCATTGGTTGTGGGTGCTTATCTTTAACTGAATGCCCATTAAGAAATGAAAATGATCAAATGGGGTCTACATCGTCGGGTTCCCACTTTGTTCCACTCGACATTAAATTTGACGATGATCAAGGGAAAATAGAAATTCACTATGAAGACTAAGTTTCATCGTGAAGCATTATTTTGAAATTTGAACTGTGAGGTTAATGTTGTCTTTATTTCAGTTTAGTTTTGGAAAGCGTAATCATCATCACACCCAATATATTCAGCGCACAACCAAACCATTGAATCATATTCATTGATTCCCCTAAAAAGATAGTTGCCAATATAATGGTCAGAATTGGACCAAGTGAACCAATCATGGCTGTTTGAGAAGCACCTAAACGAGCAATACTTTGCGCAATGAGAATAGTTGGAATCACCGTTACCCCAATACCTAATGCAACACCATATCCGATTATTTCTATGGGTTGTTGAAGGATATTGGATATAGGACTTGGCTGAG
Organism: Acinetobacter sp. ANC_7503; assembly: GCF_056780035.1. NCBI lineage: Bacteria > Pseudomonadati > Pseudomonadota > Gammaproteobacteria > Moraxellales > Moraxellaceae > Acinetobacter > Acinetobacter sp. ANC_7503. Next base: position 101,533 of record NZ_JBWYJA010000008.1, read on the forward strand.
CAATAAAGTAGTGAAGAATCGTCCCTAAGCAGGCGATAGACATTGCTAAGCCCGTAAAATTCCACGATCCAAATTTTTGGATTAATTTTGGAGTCATCAATAGATAACTCGCAAAGCAAATCGCGCTTGCGAAAACTAAACTCACACCTAGCCAAAAATTACTTGCATGAGGCACATTGCTTTGTTCTTGGAGCATCACTATAAGCGTGCCGCCATAACTTAGTCCAATCGCAAAAATAGTCTTCATTGAAAGAGGATGTTTGAAAATTACACTTGATGCAATTACTGTCATGGTGGGATATAGAAATAGGATAATACGCTCCAAAGAGGCACTGATGTACATCAGACTCATAAAATCGAGCCAACTTGAAAAATAATATCCAATCAAACCAGCAACGAGGAGTAGGGCCCAATCCTGCGCTGAAAATCCGCGATTACGGTGTCGGTTCAACCAACAAATAAAAAGAAAAACGGGTAAGGCACTGAGCATCCTTAAGGCAACCAGCAATGTTGCATCAACATCTTCAGAAACTGCATAAGCTTGTTTGATTAAGATCGCTTTACTACTAAACAAGAATGCTGCCAACAGCGCACATAAACTCCCTAACTGAGTGGGAGTCAGCTTAAGTACCATAAATGTTAAAAATCAATTTTTAAGTAATGGAAGTATAAGCCAATCTTCATTGTAAGCTCTAAAATTCAATCTCTAATTTTCGCTAAATCACCTACCTAGCGACATAAGGCGTTTTGATTTTTTGTTTAAATGCATCATTGTGGTGCGTAATATGAAAAAAACAGTGGTCTATCAACCCAAAAAATACATCAAAAAAATATTTCAAATTTTTTTTGCACGGTTTGTAAGCATTCTTTTCAAGAATCAGTCAGCTTGTATTTCATGTTCAGCCAAAATTTAAGCTCAATCTTAAAACCAACATTTATCTAAATTTTGTCTTATTTATAATTTTTAAGAATGTCGTGAGAATTTGAATCGATTAGTCTGATTTTTTGTCAATTCGGCAAATTGAGATTTATGAGAATGAAAGAAGCAAATAAAAATGTGACATGCACGGCGCTTTAACACAATCAAAAGGGATAAAAAGAAAGCTAAAAAATGTCAGAATGATCAAAGCTTAATAAAGTCAAGCTCCCTATACTGACGATAAATTAGAAAAAAGTTTCTTTTTTGTTAAAAAATGGATCGAAAATTGAACGAATCTGGAACTATTTTTTATGAAAATGATAGATCAAATACCATGAAATTTTGTGATGATTGTGAATCATAAGTTCAAAATGAGGGTATTTATTAAATAAATATTGGGTGGTAATTTAAAAAAGTTCAATTAGAATCCAAAAAATTCACATGAATACATCCAGGGGTATATCGCAGGAATGCGATATCTACTTTAAGAAAAATTAGCTTGAGGAATGCTCATGCAGATCGGAATCCCTACCGAAACTGTAGTTGGTGAAAGTCGTGTAGCTGCGACACCAGAAACAGTAAAGAAGTTAATTGGTGCTGGTCACAGTGTCGTTATCCAACGTAATGCAGGTGTTAAAGCTGCTTATATTGATAGTGCCTATGAACAGGTTGGTGCAAAAATTGTTGATGATGCTTATACCGGCAGTCAATTGGTTTTAAAAGTTCGCGCACCTAAAGGCGAAGAAATAGAAAAATTAGCCCCAAACACCACAGTGGTTGCGATGTTTGATCCGTACCGTAATACGGAACTTGATCAATTCGCTGCTCAGCAAGTGTCTGCATTTGCACTTGAGTTATTACCACGTACGTTATCTCGTGCCCAAAATATGGACGTGTTGTCATCACAAGCAAACTTGGCAGGTTATAAATCTGTGCTTCTTGCGGCGGCAGAGTACCAACGTATGTTCCCAATGTTAATGACAGCGGCGGGTACGGTTAAACCAGCTCGTGTAGTCATTATGGGTGTTGGTGTAGCAGGCTTACAAGCGATTGCAACAGCCAAACGTTTAGGTGCTATTGTTGAAGCGACAGACTTACGTCCAACAGCCAAAGATCAAGTTGAATCTTTAGGCGGTAAATGGTTAGACGTACCAATGTCAGCAGAAGAGCAAGCGCGTGCCGATGAAGCTGCAAAAAATGGTTATGGTTGGATGCCTGGTGAACAATATATTAAAGACCAAGCTGCAATTGTAGACAAAGCGGTATCGAATGCTGACATCGTGATCACGACGGCGCTTTTACCAGGTCGTGATGCACCGCGCTTAATTAAAGCTGAAACAGTTGCCAAAATGAAACCAGGTTCAGTCATCCTCGATATGGCAGTTGAAACTGGCGGTAACGTTGAAGGCTCAAAATGCGGTGAAACTGTTGTGACTGATAATGGCGTGAAAATTTTGGGTATTCCAAATATTCCAGCGACCGTTTCTACAGAAGCTTCAGCGCTATATGCACGTAACGTTTATAACTTTGTTGAAACGCTTTTTGATCAAGATAAAAACTACAGCATTAATCAAGAAGATGAAATCCAAAAAGCATTGCTTGTCACTCATGGTGGTCAAGTGCTGTTGAAGCGTGGTTAAGGAGACTGATCATGGTTGAAACTATTACAATTTTTGTCCTCGCAATCTTCGTAGGTTATTACGTTGTTTGGGGAGTGACACCTGCGCTTCACACGCCGCTGATGGCCGTAACGAATGCATTGTCTTCAATTATTATTGTCGGTGCGATGATCCAAACTGTTGGTCTACCTGTTATGGGTGTTGAGGGGGCTGTTGATTTTCAAACCATCAATGTGGTGAGTGTATTAGGTGCGATCGCTGTTTTCTTAGCAAGCATTAATATTTTCGGTGGCTTCGCTGTAACCGCTCGTATGCTTGAAATGTTTAAGCCAAAGCAAAAGAAAAAAGAGGGTTAATACATGGAATTTATTCGTGAGTATGCGGATTGGTTTTACCTAATCGGTGCCGTTCTTTTTATCTTAACTTTGCGTGGCTTGTCTGGTCCTAAGACAGCAATTGCAGGTAACCGTTACGGTATGATTGCAATGGCAATCGCCGTGTTAACAACTTTCTTTGTTGCTGATAATCCTGTGGTATGGATGATTGTCGGTGCAATGGTATTGGGTGCGATTGTTGGTATTGCTCGAGCTCGTACAGTGCCTATGACACAAATGCCAGAAACAGTTGCTCTCATGCACTCACTCGTGGGTCTTGCTGCAGTGTTGATTGCGATCGCTGCAATTATTCACAACAACAAGCTCGTCGAGCTTGGGCCAGACTTACTGGCTGCAAATGGTGTGAACTTCCATGAAATGAGTCGCGTACATTTATTCGAATTATTCGTAGGATGTTTCGTTGGTGCCATTACATTCACTGCATCGGTATTTGCTTATGGTAAATTGGCGGCAAAGAAATGGGCAAAAACGATTTCAGGTGCATGGGTTAAACCTGTTCAAGCTTTGATTTTTATTGCTATGCTAGCAGCAGGGATTCACTTCTTCTTGACGAGTAACATGACCTCGTTCTGGGCAATGACAGCACTTGCTTTAGCCTTTGGTTGGGTATGGATTGCGCCTGTTGGTGGTGGTGATATGCCAGTTGTGGTGTCTTTGCTTAACTCATTCTCTGGATGGGCGGCAGCAGGGATTGGTTTTACGCTTGAAAACAACATGTTAATTGTTGCAGGTTCGCTTGTAGGTTCGTCAGGTGCAATTCTGTCTTATATTATGTGTAAAGCAATGAACCGTTCAATCATCAACGTATTGTTTGGTGGTGCAATGGGTGGTGCTGCAGCACCGACAGCAGCAGCTGGTGCAGCAGTTCAACGCAACTACCGTTCTGGTTCTGCTGACGATGCTGGCTTCTTAATGTCAAATGCAGACAGTGTTGTTATTGTACCGGGTTATGGTATGGCGCAAGGTCGTGCTCAAAATGCGGTGAAAGAGCTTGCAAACTTATTGAAAGAGCAAGGTGTAACAGTACGTTTTGCGATTCACCCAGTGGCTGGTCGTATGCCTGGTCACATGAACGTTCTTTTAGCTGAAGCAGATGTTCCGTACGAAGACATCTTAGAGATGGATGAGATTAATTCAGACTTCCCAGCAACAGATGTGGTGTTGGTCATCGGTGCGAATGATGTCGTTAACCCTGCAGCGAAAGATGATCCAAACTCACCAATTTATGGTATGCCTATTCTTGAAGCACATAAAGCTCGTACCATTATGGTGATCAAGCGCTCTATGGCGACAGGTTATGCGGGTCTTGATAATGACTTGTTCTATAACGACAAAACAATGATGATCTTTGGTGATGCGAAGAAAGTTGTTGAAGATATGACGAAAGCCATCAACGGTACAGGTCACTAATTCATAGCTTGTTTTTAAAAAACCACCTTCGGGTGGTTTTTTTATTTTTTATGTGTAGGTTTTCGCCACATTCCCCAAATTTCAGGTGCGTCGTAGGGCAGATCGCGAAGGTGAAAGATCACTTCAAATCCATAATGACGATAGAGTCCAACATTGCTTGGTGTTGCAGTTTCTAAATAACATGGGATACCGTGCTGATCGCTCTTGGTGAGAATAGGTGCTAAGACTTTGCTGGCTAAGCCTTGTCCTTGTTGGTCAGGACTTACTCCTATGAGTTGTAGATAATAATGCGCCTCACTGGGATGATGTTTCTGCACCAGATTAATGATGTGAATAAATTTCACCAGTTGTCTTAAACCGATAATCTTCGTTAATTGAGGGAGTAGTTTAACCTGCTGAATGAGGTTTAAATCCCACTGATTTGGCGGAATCCAAAGTGCAGCAACTGAGCGATCGGGATTGGTATAGACTTCATCATATGGTTGAGCGATATCTTTCAATTGAATACTAAAGAATTGCTCAAGTTTTGCATGTTTTTGTTGGAAACTCAGTTTTTCAGCTTGGATCGCCCAGTTGCAAAACTCTTCGTTCCAAAAGGATTGCATTAATGTTTCTACTAATGCATCGTGATCTGTTCTTGTGGCTTTTATCATGGTCATATCAAGGTAAACCAAATTAGTGAGTTCTTTTTTGTTGGCTTTATTGTTATAAATTTAAAATGCACAGTATAAAAAAGCGACCAAGAAGGTCGCTTTAATATGTTTATGCTACAGAATCTGTAGTTGAAGCATTACGCCATAAGTTTTCTAGATCATAAAACTTACGTGCTGTAGGTAACATCAGATGTACTACAACAGTGCCAAGATCAACAAGGATCCATTCTGCATCGCTTTCGCCTTCAATACCGATAGGGCGAAAACCTGCTTTACGTGCTTCATCAGCGACGTTGTTTGCAAGCGCTTTCACGTGACGTGTAGAAGTACCTGAAGCAATGACAATTGCATCTGCAACATTGCTCACTTCGCTAACATCAATCGTTGTGATTTCTTTTGCTTTAACGTCAAGCAATGCTTCTTGAACAACTTTTAAGCAAGCTTGAACGTCTTGTTTTGGAGAATTCAAAGAGAGTTCGTGAGAATTAGAAGCGCCGGGCGATGGTTCTAAATTCATGAGAAGTGTATTTTCCTGACTATAACTCATCTTTCACTATAGCGCTTTCTGCTTGAAAATTCAAACTTTGAACAAATTTTATACCACAATATGATGATATTAAAAAAGTTTATTTTTCCATTCGAAAGAATCTGTTGAATGAGATTGGGGGCGATATTCGGCTGCGACAAATCCTTCATACATGCTATTTGCAATGCATTCAAAAATAGCGGGATAGTCAATTATCCCTGTGAGTGGTTCATGTCTACCTGGTACATCTGCAAATTGGATATGCCCAATGTGTTGCATATTTTCTTTGAGTGACAGAATCAGGTCTTCTTGCATTCTAGCCATGTGATAGCAATCGAATTGCATTTTTAGAGCTGGATGATTGACGTCTTTCAGTAACTCTTTGGCTTGATGCATTGTTTGAATCATGAAGTTGGGCATATCAAAGCCATTAATCATCTCAAAAACGGGTTGAATCCCATGCGCTGTGAAGATCTCGCTGACAAATTTAAGATTTGAGACTAAGGTTTCATAGCAGACCTGATATTCAACATTAGCTGGTTGCTTGCCAGCCAAAATATTCACTCGAGGTATATTGAGTGAGCATGCATATTCAATCGCTAAGTCAACAGCTTGTTTGAATTCATCAGTTTTACTTGGGCTACTTGCTAATCCGCATCCGCCTTGCATTAAATCTCCGGCAGGAACGTTGATGAGACACAAGCTAAGTTGATGTTCATTGAGTTCATGCTGAATTTGATTAATACTCAGCTCATATGGAAATTGAATTTCTACATGTTGGAACCCATATTCAGCAGCCAGCGCAAAGCGTTCAATGAGTGGAACTTCTGTAAAGATCATCGATAAATTGACAGCGAGCTTCATATTGAATGCGACCTATTTATTGTTTTGTTCAACTTGCAGAATGACTGAGGCAAGGTCTGATTCAGAAAAGCCGTTGGATTGATGCGCTTTCAATTGTTCTAAGGCTTGTTGAGCGACAGGAATATTAAGGTCAAATTGTCGAGCCAAACTCAAGGCGTTATTTAAATCTTTAGACAGGGTCTGAACTTTCCATTGCACAGGCTCAAACTCGTGCGTTGCCATACGTGGTGTTAAAATTTGAAAAGGTTTAGAGTCGGCGAATCCACCTGCTAAGGCAGGTGCAAGCAGTTGAGTATCAACACCCGCCTGATCTGCTAAAGCAACAGCTTCTGCGATGAGTGTGCTATTTGCAGCAACGATGAGTTGATTACAAATTTTGGTGGCTTGTCCTGTTCCAGTTCCACCCATACAGGTTACACGTTGTGAAAGAACTTGATACATTGGTTGTAAAGATTCGATGATGCTCGATGGTCCGCCAGCAAAAATAACTAAACTGCCATTTTCAGCACCAGCTGTTCCACCTGACACAGGAGAATCTATCCAATGCGCTGATTTAGCAGTTGCACGTTGTGCAAGATTTTTAGTTTTATCCACAGATAGACTCGAGAAGTCCACAATAATCTGCTCGGGTTGAATCAGTGATTCAATTTGAGAAAAAACAGCCTCTACCGCATTGTCATCGGCTAAACAAGTTAGGATCAGATCAAATTGTGCTATCTCAGAGAGTTGAAGGGGATGTGCCCCAAGCTGGATTAACGGCTCACATGCGTTGGGGCTTCGGTTCCAGACAGCAGTGTAAAACCCAGCCTGTATCAATCGAGTCGCCATTCTGCTACCCATTAAACCCATACCTAAGAATGCGATTTTAGTTTGACCGTTAATCATTATTGAAGCTAATCCCTGATCTAAGTTTGAAAACCAATTTATTTGAATTGACGTGGTAGAAATTCCAAATCTGGATTTTTATCTTTTTTACGCGCAATTTGACTGTTTTTGCCAAGGAGTAATTTGAGTTGCCAAATTTTCTCAAGACGAAGTGATTTTTTGGGTGCGTGTTCCATCGCATCTAAGACTTGTTTTACAGCAGCTAAGGCATCAGGTGAGCGCTGCAACATTTCGTCGGCAAGCTGTTGAGCTTTTTGCATCGGCGCGTTATCAACATGTGTGATCAATCCAATTTCTTTGGCATATTGACCATCAAATACACGTGCTGTTAATGATAATTCTTTGGCTAGGTCGACTCCAATAATACCTTTGATTGAGCGTGTTAACCCCATATCTGGAACTAAGCCCCAACGGGTTTCCATGATCGACATTTGGGTGTTGGGGTGAGCAATTCGAATATCAGCCGCTAAAGCCAATTGCATACCTGCACCGAAGCAATACCCTTCAATAGCTGCAATGACTGGAACAGGGAGTTCTTGCCAGATTAAAAAAGCTTTTTGAAATAGACTTTGACCAGGCTTAATGAGTTCCCATGCGGCATAAGCACGATTTTGTGGATTATTCAGGTCTGTTAAATCAATACCTGCACTAAATACGTTGGCTTCACCAGTGAGAATCACACAGCGGATAGTACGATCAGATTTAATTTTTTTTGCGACTTGCACCAACTCTTTCAAAAGTTGAAAGCTCATCGCGTTACGTTTGTCGGGACGATTCAGAAAAACCGTCGCAATTCCATTATTTTTTTCTACACGTATTACAGCCATTATTGTGACTCGAGTTTATTGTTCCTTGTTTTAAGCATAACATGTCCAAAATAGACTGTCGTGACAGTAGAGTCATCACGTATTGCCTAATACAGTGCGTTGATCGTCTATTAATGATTCAAAATAGACTCGGCTGCTTCTTTTACTTGTACAATCGCATCTTTTAATTCATCCAGTCGTTTCATCACATTTTCAATAAATTGCTCATCTGCTTTTCTACGCTCTTTACGCAGCGTTGAAACGAACTGTTCAAATTCACCTGTGATGCTTTGTAAATTCGGAGTGCCGACGTAGCGTGTTGCCCCATACAAACGGTGTAATACATGTTCGAGCTGCGGATAATCTTCAAGTTCGATGAGTTGTTCTATTTCAGCAAGTTCATTCGGGAAGCTGTCCACCAGCATCTTCAATAAATCTTGTGCTAAGTCTTCTTTATTCGCTGCCAATTGAACGCACTGTTTCCAATCTAAAACCTGATGATCTAAGGTTTCGATACGTAAAGTTTTTTCTTGGGATTTAATTGGATGAATAAACTTATCACTGCTCCAATGGGTCAGAATTTGAATAATCTGATCCATTTGGATTGGTTTGGTGACATAGTCATCCATGCCAACTTTAAGCAACTTTTGTTTCTCATCTGCTAAAGCATGTGCTGTGAGTGCAATGATTGGTGTGTGACGTCCCTCGATGGTGGATTCTAACGATCTGATCGCACGAGTCGTATCGATGCCAGACATCACTGGCATTTGAATGTCCATAAATATCAGATCAAACGGCTTTTCATCATTTTGAATCTGTTGTTGTAAAATTTGTAGTGCCTCTTGTCCACTTTGCGCTTTAGTTGTTTGAACATTAATTTCGCCGAGCAAAGCTTCTAAAACGATTAAGTTTGGTAGATGATCGTCTACTGCAAGTACATGTAAATTAAGGGCTTTAAAGTTATCATGAGGTTCAACTTCAAATATTGGCTGATTTTCCAAGAGCTGAATTAATGATGAGCGGCTCAGAGGTTGATACAGTGGCCTCGCTTTGTATTCATTCAACATGTTGAGGTCGAGTGCCATCTGATAGCCATATACGGCTAAGTGACCTTGATAACGTCCGCGAATCTCTTTTAATAAAGCCTCTGGATCACCACTGTGATCTACAATCAACCAAGTATTTTCAGGTTGATGTGTCAAACCATTTAGACGGCTGAATAAATCTAGAATAGATTGAGCTTCTGTGTGTTCAACACCATAATTTTCTAAATAATGACGTAAAACATTCGCAGTTGCAGGGTGGGCTAAATAGGAGATGACACGCATGTCATGGAATTGCGGATGAATAATTTCATATTCATCAACCGCAAATTTCGCAGTAAACCAGAATGTTGAACCCTTTTCAGTTGGGGCGCGTTCTTGGTTATCTTCAAAGCCAATTTGGCCATGCATCAGATTAACCAATTGTTTTGAGATTGCTAAGCCTAAACCTGTGCCACCAAATTGACGAGTGACGGAAGCATCGCCTTGAGAAAATGATTCAAATAACCGTTTTCGGTCTGTACCACTTAACCCAATACCACTATCTTGAACACTAAAATGCAATAGGCAATGTTCTAGATCGTCATGCTCCATTCGAACACGTACAATAATTTCACCATCAGGGGTGAATTTAATGGCATTTGAAATCAGGTTAGTCAAAATCTGTTTACAACGTAAAGCATCGCCAATCACATACTTTGGAATGTTATCGGCATAGTAGAAGGCCATGTCGATATTTTTTTGGGCGGCTAATGGCGACAACATGTCCATAACATCGAAGATCGCTTCTTCTAAATCAAATGATGCGGTTTCTAATTCAAGTTTACCGGCATCAATTTTTGAAAAGTCCAAGACGTCATTGATCAGTGCTAAAAGATGTGCTGATGATTTGCGAATCGTTTGCAAATACAGGCTTTGATCATTGCTGAGATTCTCTTGGCGCAATAACAAGTGAATAAAACCATCGATACTATTCAGCGGGGTACGCAACTCATGACTGATATTGGCAAGAAAAACAGATTTTGCCTGATTGGATGAGATGGCCTGATCGCGTGCTTGTTTATAAGTAATATTTTGCACTTCAAGTGTATCAAGCGTACGTCTTAAATCGTCTTCGGTCTGCTCGGTATGTTCCTTCAGCTCTAAAAAGCTGAAATGTAGACGCTTCACGACATTCGCAATATCACGTTGGAGTAACCTTAACTCGCCAGTACTATTGATGACCATGTGTTGGTCGAGTGTGTCTGCATTGAGTCGCTGTAATTGCATACGTATTTCGTACATAGGTGCAATCCAACGTCGTGAATAAAAGTTCAAGCACAGTAATAAGAGTAAAAGTGTCAACAAACCCGTCGTGATCAGTACAATGAAAACACGATATTGAGAGATGGCGAGAGGTTGATTATCTAGCTCGATAACAAGCCATTTTTTACTTTGATCAGGCGTATTTAATGCTAAGCCATAAATATGATTATGTTGATCTTTAATCGGACCAAATGTTTGTACATTGGTCGGGAAGCTAGGCCAAGGTTTATCATTGCGATAGCCTAACCCAAAATAAGGTTTTTGTTGTTGGTCTAGGACTGCGACACTGAGTAAATACTTTTCATTAAACATCTTTTGTAAGATGCTTTTAGCGCGGTCTTGTTGCGCTTGTGAGGGGTTTTTTTCAAGCGCAATAAGTAGGTTTTCTGTCGTGTATTTATAACGACTTAAAATTGCATTTGCGGCAAAGCGTTGTTCTGATTTTGCGGAATTAGACGTTTCTGTGAGTACCAGTGCAGAGCCGACGCTTGCCAGTACCGCAATGGGTACAAAAATGAGGGCAATCAATTGCCCATAAGCATGGTTTAGTTTTAAGCGATTGAAGATTTTTTTATTCAAATTCGACATGTGCAGAGTGACTCATTCCCCATGTTGGGCATATTAGCACGCTTTAAAAAAATGATGGTGCTTTAATCACCCTCATTAAAAAGCCTTTGAAATTGATGCAGTGAGATACTTTTTTTCATACAATACCTGCACCTCAATATGGGTGCAAATAATGAGTAATACACAAGTAGATTTTCAATCAGACGATTTTTTATTAGACCACTATGTGGGTAAAACCCCATTGGTTAGGTTACAGCGTCTGGCAAGTCATACTCAAGCGACTGTATTGGCAAAACTGGAAGGTAATAATCCAGCGGGCTCTGTCAAAGATCGCCCAGCATATAACATGATCATGCAAGCTGAAAAACGTGGTGACATTAAGCCAGGTGATACGCTGATCGAAGCGACTAGCGGTAACACAGGTATTGCATTAGCCATGGTTGCGGCAATGCGTGGCTATAAAATGAAATTGATTATGCCTGCAAGCTCTAGTCAAGAGCGCAAAGATGCAATGCGTGCGTATGGTGCTGAGCTTATTGAATCCGAGAATATGGAAGAAGCTCGTGATATCGCATTTCAAATGGAAAAAGATGGTCTAGGTTTAGTACTCAATCAATTTGGTAATCCAGACAATGTCCAAGCACACTATTTGACAACTGGTCCAGAAATTTGGCAACAAACTGGCGGTAAAATTACGCATTTTGTAAGTTCGATGGGAACAACGGGAACCATCATGGGGATTTCAAAATACCTCAAAGAACAAAATCCAAATATTCAAATTATTGGTCTACAGCCATCTGAAGGGGCGAATATTGCAGGTATTCGCCGTTGGCCTCAAGAATATTTACCGACGATTTTTGATGCTTCTCGTGTTGATCAAATTATGGATATTCCACAAATTGAAGCTGAAAAAATGGCTCGTCAATTGGCACGTAAGGAAGGAATTAGTGCTGGTACTTCTTCTGGTGGTGCAGTTTGGGCATCAATAAAAATCGCTGAACAACATCCTAGTGCTGTGATTGCATGTATCGTGTGTGATCGTGGTGATCGTTATCTCTCTACGGGGTTATTCTCTGTAGAAGATGAACAATAAATTCGAGTAAATCTATATGCGCTTACCTGTTTTAGTGTTTGATATTGAAACATTGACCGATCTTAAATCAGGAGCGCATCTATATGGCTTAGATTTACCAGAAGATAGTATTGAACAAGCGCTGAGTAAGTTAAGACGTCAAGAAGCGGGCACTGACTTTCAGCGACTTGCTTTGCATGAAATTGTCTGTATTTCAGGACTATGGATTGATGAAAAGGCGGGAATGAAATTATTTTCATTCAGTCGTGAACATTATTCAGAACCTGAAATTTTACAAAAATTTCTATCAATTTTTGATAAACGTAATCCGACTTTAGTCAGTTGGAATGGCTCCCAATTTGATCTGCCTGTTATTATGTATAGAGCAATGTATCATGGGCTATCTGCGCCAAGTCTGTTTGATCAAGGCGAAATTGATACGCAAAAGCGCTATAATAACTACCAGAATCGTTACCATCATCGTCATATTGATTTGATGGATTTTATGGCAATGTTTAATGCGCGTCACTTCCAAAAACTGGATGATGTCGCCTATATGCTCGGTTACCCGGGTAAGCGCGGAACACCAGGTTATTTTATCCCTGAATATGTTCGTAACAATAATTGGATAGAATTAACCAGTTATTGTGAAGGGGATGTTTTAAACACATGGTTAGTCTATCTGCGCTATGTATTGTTAAAAGGACAGATTTTGCCTGAAGATCATCGTCTCTGGATTCAAGCGACGATTCATTATCTTCAAGGTCAACCACAGCAAACAGAATTTTTGCGTATTTGGCAAGAAACTGCTGAAAAAACTGACTTCACCGCTTCGGATTTTAAATCAACTCAACATTAGGTTATCTCTTTGAAACAACGTGCCGCACATCGCTCATCTCAACTTCCTCGTTATACATTTACAGTTGAGAGACTTTCACACGAAGGGCGAGGGATCGCACATTTTCAAGGACAGGAACATCCTCAAGACAAATTGGGTAAAAAGATCTTTATTCGTTTTGCACTGCCAGGAGAAACAGTAGAAGCTCAAATTACCCATCAGGCAAAAAAATTAGAAGAAGCTGATTGTGTGCAGTTGATTGGGGCGCCGAGTCCAATTCGTACACAGCCAGTTTGTCCACATTTTGGAAAATGTGGAGGTTGTAATATGCAGCACATAAAATTAGATGAACAAATTCGTTTAAAACAATCAGTTTTAGAGTCGCATCTCACCCACTTTGCAGGTGCTCTTCCAGAGTCGTGGCTAGAACCATTGCGTTCGACACGTGAAGATTATCGTCACAAGGCTCGTATTGGCGTTCGCTACATTGCTAAAAAAAATAAATTAGTCATGGGTTTTCGTGAGGCTCAATCTAATCAGCTTACTGAAATTAAAACCTGCAAAATTTTAGATGCCGAGCTAGATGCTGCGTTACCTCACCTCAAGGTACTCCTTGAAAATCTAAAAGCAAAAGCAGATATAGGTCATATTGAATTGGCGAAAGGAGATCAAGAGATTGCACTTTTGATACGTCATACCAACAAATTACCGCAAAATGATGTCAACCAACTGCGTGAATTTGCGTTAGAAAGATCATGGCAGCTTTATTTGCAACCAGCTGGTGTAAGTAGTGTTCATCGTGCGGATGGTGACCTATCTGAGCGATTACATTACTCACTACCTGATTTTAACGTGACGTTTGGTTTTAAACCGACTGACTTTACTCAGGTGAACCCCACCATTAATCCACAAATGGTGAAGCTGGCATGTGAATTGCTTGACCTGAGCGGAAATGAGCGTGTTCTTGATTTATTCTGTGGTCTAGGGAATTTCTCATTGCCACTTGCACGTTCTGTAACACGGGGTGAGGTCGTCGCGGTGGAGGGAAGTGAGGAAATGGTGATGCGTGGGACAGAAAATGCACTGAAAAACGGCATCACAAACGTAAAATTTTATGCTCAGGATTTAACGCAAGATTTTTCGCAACATTCTTGGGCAAATCAAGGGTTCGATGCACTCTTAATAGACCCACCACGCGCTGGAGCTGAAGAAATTATGCACTATGTGCCAAATTTTGGTGCAAAAAAAATCGTCTATGTTTCCTGTAATCCTGCTACATTAGCACGTGATACAGGGATTTTAGTACAACATGGTTATCAGTTGAAGAAAGCTGGTGTGATGGATATGTTCAGTCATACAGGCCATGTTGAATCTATTGCTTTATTTGAAAAAAGCTAGTGCTAAGTGTTGATTTAATAAAATGAAGATTAGATTTAAAAAAGGAGAAGGGTATGGTCACAGTACGTGAGCAGTTACCTGGACGACTGACTGAGTTGTCTGAGGAAACGACTGTAGAACATGCCGCTGAAGCGCAACTTGGTTTAGCAACTTGGCTAGACCGTGCGCGGATTATTTTAGACGGTGCAGAACTTAAAAAATTAGAAGAAGTCGCTCTTAGTGTTTTAAAAAAAGAACTGACTTCTGATCACCATCATAAAACCAATACCTTCGCGACTGGCTTAGGTATGGCAGATATTTTGGCTCACCTACATGTTGATGAAGATACTTTGTCAGCAGCGATGCTTTATCGTAGTGTGCGTGAGGGCATGACGTCGCTTGAGGAGATTCGTAAAAGCTTTGGTGAAAGTGTCTACAATTTGGTGAAAGGCACTTTGGCAATGGGTAAGTTGTCAGAGCTGATCGAAAAAAATAAACGTTTAGAAGATCACTTCAATAATAATCAGCGTGAACATTTAACTGGGATTTACAAGATGTTGATCTCAGTAACAGAGGATGTTCGCGTTGTATTAATCAAGTTGGCTGAGCGTACGCTGGCTTTGCGTGAGTTGGCAAACTCTCCAAAAGAGCGTCAAGAGCGTGTCGCACGAGAAATTTTAACCATTTACTCACCCTTGGCGCATCGTCTTGGTATCGCGCAGTTAAAATGGGAACTTGAAGATCTTGCATTCCGTTATTTAGCACCAGAGCGCTATAAAGAAATTGCATCTTTGCTCAATGAAAAACGCTTAGAGCGCGAACAATATATTCAATTCGTGGTCGATAAACTGAAAAGTGAGTTGCTGAAGCATGGTATTGAGGCTGAAATCTCAGGTCGTGTGAAACACATTTATTCGATTTATCGAAAAATGAAAAGCAAGAACTTAAGTTTCGATCAGCTATATGACATTCGAGCTGTTCGTGTACTGGTTCAGAATGTATCTGAGTGTTATCACGCTTTGGGGATCGTACACCAAATCTGGCGTCATATTCCCCATCAGTTTGATGATTACATCACTAACCCGAAAGCCAATGGTTACCGCTCTTTACATACCGCAGTGATTGCTGAAAATAAATCTTTAGAGATTCAAATCAGAACCACTGAAATGCATGAAGAAGCTGAGTTAGGCGTTTGTTCTCATTTCAATTATAAGGAAGGTGCGAAAACTACAGATTATTCATTTAATCATCGTTTACACTCTTTACGTTCGGTGCTTGAGCATTATCAAGAACGAAATGAAGCAGGTGCGCATCCGAATGAAGACGAAACTGAAAATTTCAATCAGCTTCAAGATTTTGAAGATTTTGAAAAAATTTATGTTTTTAGTCGTGATGGTGACATCAAAGAATTACCGCGTAATTCAACCGTTTTAGATTTTGCATACCATGTGCATACGGAGGTTGGCAACAAGTGTTATGCAGCACGTGTGAACCAACGTTATGTTCCACTGACTTATACATTAAAAACAGGTGAACAAGTCGAGATTTTGACCAAGAAAGATCGTGAGCCAAATCGTGATTGGTTGGTGAACTCTTTAGGTTATATCAAGACAGCACGTGCAAGAGACAAGTTGCGCCATTGGTTCAGACAGCAAGACCGTAGTAAGAACTTAGAAGTCGGTCGAGAGATTCTCACCAAGGAATTATCACGTCTTGCAATTCACCCAAAAAGTATTGATTTGAGTGATTATTGTGCTCACTTTAACGTTAAAACAGGTGAGGACATTCTTGTATCCTTGGTGAGTGGAGATATCAGTCTTCATGCATTGATTAATCAAGTCAATCGTCATATGCACTTGGATCAAGATGAGCCTGAGTTAGTGCTGAAGCCAGCATTAAATCCACGGGCGAGTCATACATTATCAGCGCATGGGATTCTGATTGACGGTTTGGATAATGTTGAACTACATATTGCACAATGTTGTCAGCCTGTTCATGGTGAGTCGATTGCTGGATATATCACACTCAATCGTGGCGTGAGTATTCATAAGGTGGCTTGTCCGGATTATGTGCGTATGATCAGCCAAGAACCTGAACGCGCTGTTGAAGCAGATTGGGAAATGCAACCGACAAGAGGACAGAGTGTCCAAATTGTGGTTGAGGCTTATGATCGTCGAGGACTGCTGAAGGATCTAACCCAAGTGATTTTTTCAGATCAGATTAATATTCGCCAAGTGAATACCATTTCCGAAGCGGATGGTATTGCCAATATGAAGCTGTTGATTGAGGTTAAAGGTTTGGCTCAATTGTCTCGTTTATTGGCTCGATTGGAACAGCAACCAGGCATCATTAGCGCAAGACGTTTGGTTCAAGGAAATTAAAAAAAGCCTGCTTTAGCAGGCTTTTTTATGACTGATCACTCAAATAGCGTTAAATCAGATTTTGCATTTTTTAGAACCTTGATAGATTCCAATATTATCGATGTTTGCTTGTGATGCAGCTTTGATCTGTTGCTGTAATGGAATATTTGCAGCATCAGAAGTATCGCTTTCACCCGCTACAGAGTTTGCAACTTGCCCCATTTTTGTTGCTTTTTCTGAGTTGCCACCGAAAGTAGATAATGCATTACCTGCCATACCCGCCCATTTGCTCAATGATTTAGCTGGCGTTTGGGTTGCAGCAGCTGCAATATTTTTATCAGCATTTTCTAAGTTACGCTTAGCATTGGCTTTTTCAACAGCTAGTGTTGCACAATCCATTGCCTTGAGTTCAGCAGTTGAGTGTTGTTTCGTTGGTAGTTCACCCGAAGCTTGAGCAAGAGTCGTTGTTAAAGCAGTAGCGATAGCTAAAGTTAAAATTTTTTTCATTATATATTCTCATTTGTAACGCATTGTTATAAATGCCCCTATTGGGGCGAGAGAATATTACACAAATGTGACTAATTTGTCATTTCTTTTTACTTAATATTAAATTTGTCACTCTATTGATCAATTGAGGACTGAATCTTGACAGGTGATACATCAGTTCAGTTTTGATGCCAACAGTATGGTGAGTCACGGTTAAGTGATGGTTTTTTAAACGTGCGACACGGTAAATTTCCTGAGCAACGTCTTGGGCGCTGAGACTGACTCCCATATTTTGAATCGTACCCGCATCCATGCCTTTTACCATGGCAGTCTGAACAAATAATGGCATGATGTCTAATACGCGTATTCCATATTTTTGCCATTCAACATCAAGACCTTCTGTAATGCCGCGAACAGCAAATTTACTTGCTGAATAGGACACTAAATCAGCTTGACCATAGATAGCAGAAGCAGAGGACATATTGATGATACGTGCGTGGGAGGCCTGTTTTAAGAAAGGGAGCGCAGCATGACAGCCATTGAGAACGCCGTTAACATTGATATTAAATGTTCGATGATGCGATGAGATATCTGTATTTTCGAATGCCCCTGAATATAAGATGCCAGCATTATTTAATAATATATTTATTTCACCAGCCCATTCGTTGAACTCAGTTAAAGCACTTTGCCATTGGTCGTATTGGGAAACATCTAGCAAACCCGCTTTAGCATTTGGCCCTAAAGATTGAGCCAATTGTTCAGCTTGTTCGAGATTGATGTCATAAATACCGACTTTATAACCTTGCTGATAGAATAGTTTTGCGGTAGCTGCGCCAATCCCTTGTGCTGCGCCACTGATAAAAATGCTAGATGTCATCGAAAATCCTTGTTGTTTTACATCATTTTATGTTCCTAGTTGAGCATAAGATTGTTCATTGAATCAACAATAACTTTAAACTCATCATTCACTAGAGATCAACTTTCATGGAAAAACTTTTAAATATCATGCAAGAGCTTCGTGCGAAATGTCCATGGGATCAAAAACAAACGCCTGAAAGCTTGACTCGCTATGCGATTGAAGAAGCTTATGAGGTTGAAGAAGCAGTTCGATCACAAAATACAGCGCATGTAAAAGAGGAATTAGGAGATCTTCTGCTGCAAGTTGTATTTCAAGCGCAAATGTATAGTGAGCAAGGAGCATTTAATTTTCATGATGTGGTGGAAACGTTGTGCGACAAGTTGATTCGAAGACATCCTCATGTCTTTCAATCAGCTCAATTTGAACAACTGAATGAACAGCAGGTGAGTGAACTTTGGCAAAAAATTAAGGCTGAAGAGAACAAAGACAAAACTAAATCACGTTTAGATGAAATTAAAGCGGGTCCTGCCTTAGATCAAGCCGAGCAAATTAAAAAAAATGTAGCTCAGATTGGATTTGATTTCGAAAATGTTGAGCAGGCGTATGAAAAGTTAGATGAAGAGTTATCTGAATTAAGAGAAGCCCTCAACCATCAAAATTCCGACGAAATACAAGAAGAGTTTGGAGATTGTTTATTTTCTTTAATCAATGTTGGACGTAAAATCGGCATTTCAAGTGAGATGGCTCTAATTGGAACCATCCACAAATTTAAACAACGTTTTTCATACATTGAGTTGCAGGCAAAAAATAGAAATACGCCCATTGAAAATATGAGTCTCAAAGAAATGGACCAATTGTGGGATCAGGCAAAAGTGTATCTAAAGCAACATAACAATAAAATTCAGGTTCAACATGAATAGCATCATTTCTTTTCTTCTTCTGATATTTACTGCATGTGTGAGTTTAATCAGTTCGGCATATGCACAACAGTTTGATCAATCTTACTTAAAATGGAAAGCAGAGCAAGAAGCTCATGATCAACGACTTAACCGGCAAAGTGCGAACCATTATTTATCTCGACCAGCCGTAAATACATCATCAAAGCAAGCAGCTGGTGGTGTCGGGCAATCAACTAAAGTTCGTCTTAATACGGCTTCAATGGTTGAACTACAAATGATTAAAGGAGTGGGTGAGAAGAAAGCTGCTGCAATTATTGAGTATCGGCAAAAGCATGGCAGTTTTAAGTCAGTAGATGAACTTCAAAATGTCAAAGGAATAGGTCCAAAGTTTATCGAAAAGAATCGCAACCAGTTAGCCCTCTAACACATTTTTATAGAGATCAAATGGCACTAAGGGGTGTTGAAATTTAATCAATTTTGACGGTGAATCTTGGAGAATAAAATTGCCCTTTGATTGTGTTAGAGCTATGATTAGCACAATTATGATTTTACGTTCTGACGTAGGAGACAGCGTCTTTTGCAAACTTTGCACGCGTCAAAGTGCGGTTTATCCACTGCACAATTACCTTCTTCCATTTTAGATGTTATTGATTCTTTAACTAAAGCCGGCTATGAAGCCTATATCGTCGGTGGTGGTGTCCGTGATTTGATGCTTGGACTTGCCCCTAAAGATTTCGATGCTGTAACCAATGCGACACCTTCACAAATTAAAGAAGTATTTGGTCGTCGTTGCCGAATTATTGGTCGTCGTTTTGAGTTGGCTCATGTCTATTCTGGTCGTGAATTAATTGAAGTGGCCACTTTCCGAGCTCCTCCTAAAAAAGCAGTGACTTCTGCTGCAGGGATGATTCTAAGAGATAATAATTGGGGCTCAATTGAAGAAGATTTTGCTCGTCGAGATTTCTCAATCAATGCGATGTATTACCAACCGCGTAAGGGTATCGTTCTTGATTTCTGTAACGCTATTGATGATATAAAAACAAAAACATTGCGTTTATTGGGTGATCCAAAGTTACGTTTTGAAGAAGATCCAGTTCGTATGTTACGAACACTAAGATTTGCTGCGAAACTTAACTTTAAAATTGATCCTGCAATTTTAGACGTATTTACACCTGAAGCAACCTTGCTTTTACGTGATGTATCACCACATCGTTTATATGATGAATCTCAAAAGTTATTCACAATGGGGCATTTGAATCGTGTGCTCCCAATGTTGATTGAGTTTGGAATCTGGAAACAATTATTTGCAGATATCCCTCCTCATATTGATGCATTTATTGAACGTGCAGCGAAAAATACAGATCAGCGAATTCAAATTGGTAAAACGATCAACCCTGCATTTTTCTATGCGGTATTGTTGTGGAAACCATTCCTTGAGCGTTGTGATTTTTATATGCACAAAGGTGTTGTGGCAGCTGAAGCACGTGCTCAAGCTGGCTTAGATGTGCTGAAGCGCCAAGCGACACGCACGATTATCCCGCGTTTTGCAGAAACATTTATTCGTGAAGTTTGGGAAATGCAAACTCGTTTGTTGAACCCAAAACCTCAGCAAATTGAAGCACTCTCAGGTCATGCTCGTTTTAGAGCAGGTTTTGACTTTATGTTGCTGCGTGAAAAGTCTGGAGATCAGACGACCAATGGCATGGGTCAATGGTGGGATGCTTATCAGTTGATGTCTTTGGACGAAAAAGAGCGTGTGATTGCGCAGTACAATCGTCAACGGACTAAATCACGACGTAAAGTTGCCGTGACCGAAGATGTTGCGGAAACAAAGCCTCAGCAGATTGAACCGCTAGTTAAAGAAACGGAGTCACGTAGCCGCCGCAGTCGTAAGGCCGCTTCAGCGAATGAGCGAAGAACAGAGCAAAATGCGAGTATCGCTTTGGATAATGGTATTGCAGCTGATCATCCTATTTTGAAGCGTAAACGTGTCAAACGCGATTTAAATACAGTGGTGTTTGGTCCTATCCAATGACAGTACGAACATATATTGGACTGGGAAGTAATTTAGGTGATTCTCAGCAGTTGATGGCAGAAGCCTATACGAAACTGGCAATGCTGGGTGTGGTGAAAGCATCAAGGCTTTATCATAGTCCACCTATGGGTCCTCAAGACCAACCACATTACCACAATGCGGTCGTTCGTTTAGATACGAGTCTAACGGCGCTTGAATTATTGGATGAATTACAAAAAATAGAAAATGAAGCAGGGCGGGTGCGTTTACGTCGTTGGGGTGAACGCACACTCGATTTAGATCTATTGTTATATGGTGATCAAACGATTCAAAATGATCGCTTAACTGTTCCGCATATCGGGATATTTGAGCGAGATTTTGTCATACTGCCGTTATTAGATCTGGATGTCGAATTAGAAATTCATGGACAGAAAATTCGAGAAACGAATATTGCAAAACACAGCCAATTGGATGTTTTAGCAGATTCATCTTGGATCAATATTTAAACTTTAAAATGTTCTAAGGAACTGTGTTAGAGGACATCTTATGATCAGTCTGAGCGATTTAAGACAATTCAAACAGCAAGGTCGAAAATTTTCATGTCTGACTTGTTATGACGCCAGTATGGCGAAGGCAATGGAAATTGCTGAAATAGATACCATTTTAATTGGTGATTCGCTTGGGATGACTATTCAAGGCCATGATTCAACGTTGCCTGTGAATGTGGAAGATATGGTCTATCACACCTCAGTTGTACGTCGTGGAAATAACCATGCTTTCATCTTAACTGATCTGCCTTTTATGAGTTATGCCACACTCAATGATGCACTAGTAAACTCGAAAAAAGTGATGCAAGCTGGCGCACAAATGGTCAAGCTTGAAGGTGGTGCTTGGCTTGCTGAAACGGTAGAAGTATTGACTCGCAATGGTATTCCAGTGTGTGTCCATCTTGGACTAACGCCACAATCCGTTCATGTATTTGGTGGCTATAAATTACAAGCCAAAACGCGTGAAGCTGCGGATCAGCTGATTGCTGATTGTAAAGCCGTTGTTGAGGCTGGGGCTGCAGTGTTATTGCTAGAGTGTGTACCTGCACAATTGGGTCAAGAAATTACAGAACTATTTCCGCATGTACCTGTGATTGGTATTGGTGCTGGAGCACAAACCGATGGTCAAGTTCTGGTTGTTCAAGATATGCTGGGATTAAACTTCGGTCGTGTTGCACGTTTTGTACGTAATTTTATGAAAGAACAGTCTGGTGAAACGGCCATTCTTGATGCAATCAAATCGTATCATGTTGCTGTACTAGATCAATCTTTCCCTGCTAAAGAACATACGTTCCAAGTTGAGCTTTAATCATGAAAACTGAAACAACAATCCATGGTTTAACCGCATCACTTCATGCTGCTCGTCAAGCACGAAAGACTATTGGTTTTGTCCCGACCATGGGGAATCTACATCAAGGTCACTTAAATTTAGTACGTGAAGCACGTAAATTATGTGATGTGGTTGTGGTCAGTATTTTTGTGAATCCGATTCAATTTGGCCCAAATGAAGATTATGACAGTTACCCACGCACACTTGATCAAGATAGTCAGTTGTTGGCTGAAGAGGGTTGTGACATTATTTTTGCACCTTCAGTTGAGCAAATGTATGGCAGTCAACCTCGCTTAACTAACATTAGTGTCGGTCAAATCACCAATGATTTATGTGGTGCTCAACGTCCGGGGCACTTTGATGGTGTTGCGGTAGTGGTAACGAAGTTATTTAATATCGTACAACCACATTTTGCATTCTTTGGTCAAAAAGACTACCAGCAGTTGGCTGTGATTAAGACAATGGTACGTGACTTGAACATGCCGATTGAAATTATTGGTGTGCCAATTGCACGTGCTGAAGATGGTTTGGCATTAAGTTCACGTAATGGTTATCTTTCGGCTGAACATCGTCAAATTGCACCAGTGATTTATCAATCTTTAAAAACTGCTGAAACAAATTTAAAACAAGGTCAAGCGCTTACAGAGGTTCTTGCTGAGATAAAATCAACTTTAAGTAATGCTGGCTTTGTCGTGGATTATGTTGAAGCACGTAATCCAATGTTGCAGGCAGTTGAGCAATTTGACCAAGATATTGTGTTATTTGTTGCTGCGAAAATTGGCTCGACACGCTTGATCGACAATTTACAAATCAGTCATTAAAACAGGATTAAACTCGATGATGATCGTCAGGTGTGGTGCATGAAGCGAATTCTTATTGTTACAGGACAATCCGGTTCAGGGAAGTCATCTGCATTGCAGGTTCTCGAAGATTTAGGTTATTACTGTATCGATAATTTGCCGCTAGCATTACTTCCTGAGATCGTTGGAAAGTTAGATCAAGAAAATAATTTAGAACAATTGGCTTTAGGGGTTGATGTTCGGAGTACACGCGCTGATTTGCAAGAATTTGAGCAAGTTTATCAGCAACTGGAAAAACATGGTGAGGTCGAGGTGATTTATCTCACCACCAAAGATCAAGAGTTAATTGCTCGTTTTAGTGCCTCGCGTCGACCTCATCCACTGGCGAATCGTTTTAAAAGTCTGAATGAGTGCATTCAGGAAGAGAAACAATTACTGTTGCCGATTCAATTAAGAGCAACTGTACAGATTGATACATCAGATAAAAGTGTCCATGATCTTAAAGATACATTATTATCCCGCTTAGGGCAGGTAGATAACTTAATTGTTATTTTACAGTCTTTTGGATATAAGCATGGTATTCCGTTGGATGCTGATTTTATTTTTGATGTGCGGCATTTACCCAATCCACATTGGGATTTAGAGCTTAGAAAATATTCGGGTTTAGATGAGCCCATTGAAAAATTCCTGACATCATTTGACCAAGTGAATATGATGTTTGAGGATTTAAAGCAATTTTTAGAGAAGTGGTTGCCTGCCTTTGCAGAAGGGCATCGCCATTACATTACGGTTTCGATTGGATGTACAGGTGGTCAGCACCGCTCTGTATTTATTGTGGATAGACTCAAAAAGGCGCTTGAGGCACAATGGTCTATTCAGGTCTTGCATAGAGAAATGAAGCACTGGTCATGATTGACACAACTGTTGACGTAATTAACAAATTAGGATTACATGCGCGTGCGTCAGGCAAGCTCATTGAGGTCACTACCAAATTTCGAAGTTCGATTAAAATTGGTAAGGGCGATAAATTAGTCGATGCCAAAAATATTATGTCTTTGCTCATGCTCGGTGCAGGCAAAGGAACTACATTAAGACTAGTGATTGAAGGGGCAGATGAAGAGAAAGCTTTGTCTGAAGTTCAAGCATTATTCGCAGCAAAATTTTACGAGGCTGAATAATCGTGGCACGTCGATCGCAACGTTTTACTGAAGATGATTTTGAGTCTTTAGAAGGACGTGCAAGTAAAACTGAACAAAAGAAAGCTGTACAACGTATGGCTGCTTTAGGGGCTCAACTTGCTGAGTTACCCAAAAAAAAGATTGAAAGCCTTCCTGTGGAAGAGCGCTTAATTGAAGCTTTATTGGATGTTCAATTGATAACATCAGGTGAGGCTCGTCGTCGTCAATTTTTGCGTATTGGTAAATTATTACGCAATGAAGACGAGAGCATGATCTTATCTTATTTGACACCTCAACAAGGGGCGAAAAAGACAGCACAATTGCACCGCTGGGTCGATCGTATGATTGCACAAGGTGAGCCTGTTATTAAAGAATTTATGAAGACTTACAATGCTGCAGAGCATCATGCAATACGTCAGCATTTACTTCGTATTGAACGTGATATTCAAAAAAACTTAGGTGAGGATGCTGTTGCACAATCTAAGTTAAATTTGCTGAATTACGTTCAGCAAGTTGCACTTATCTCTGATCGTTAATGGTCAAAAAAAAGGTCTGATGTTTCAGACCTTTTTTATTTCTTAGATGCTTAATATTTAGAGTGCAGCACGATCTTTTGCCCAATCTCGCAACACAAACTTTTGCAGTTTACCTGTTGAAGTTTTAGGGATTTCAGTAATCACTACGTCTTTAGGTACCTTGAATCGAGCAAGATGTTGTTTGCAGTATTCAATGATTTCTTCAGGTGTAGCTTGTTGCCCTTGCTTCAATTCAATAAATGCGCATGGAACTTCTTGCCAACGTGGATCAGGTTTTGCAACAACTGCAGCTGTCAGCACGGCAGGGTGTTGATAAAGTACTTCTTCCACTTCAAGTGAAGAAATATTTTCACCACCAGAAATAATCACATCTTTCGAGCGATCTGTGATTTTGGCATAACCATCAGGCTGGCATACGGCAAGATCGCCAGTATGGAACCATCCACCAGCAAATGCTTCAGCGGTGGCTTCAGGATTCTTCAAGTACCCTTTCATGACAATGTTGCCACGGAACATAATTTCCCCCATGGTCTGACCATCATTCGGTACAGGCAGCATTGTTTCAGGATCCAATACTTTCATCCCATCTTGAAGTGGATAAGGTACACCTTGGCGTGAATGTAGTTGAGCTTGTTCTTGGATGCTTAAATCACTCCAGCCTGCTTGCGAAGCACATAGTGCTGATGGTCCATAGGTTTCAGTGAGACCATAGACGTGGGTAACATTGATTCCTAGATTTCGCATACCTTCAATAATGGCAGCTGGTGGCGCTGCACCAGCAACCATCACTTCGACTCGATGATTAATTTCGCGTTGTTGCTCTTTTGGTGTGTTGATCAACATGGACAATACAATTGGTGCACCGCAGAAGTAATCGACTTGATGATCCGCGATCAATTGATAGATCTGTGCTGGATCTACTTTTCGAAGACAAACATTTGTGCCACCGTTGGCGGCCATGGTCCAAGCGAAACACCATCCATTACAATGGAACAGAGGCAAAGTCCATAAATAGGTGGCACGGGGTGTCATACCACAAGCAATGATATTACTCGCTGCATTAATATAAGCCCCACGATGATGATAGACCACACCTTTTGGATTCCCAGTTGTGCCTGAGGTGTAGTTTAAGCTGATGGCATCCCATTCATCCTGTGGTAATTGCCACTCAAACTCAGGATTACCTTGTGAAAGCCAAGATTCATACTCAATTTTTCCAATACGGGGCGCTTGATCATTGAATTCATATTCAGTATCTGCAACATCGATAACATAAATGTCCTGAGGAACTTGTGCTAAAGCTTCCTGTGCTAATTCTGAGAATTCAGGGTCAACTAAAAGTACTTTTGATTCAGCATGTTCAAGCATAAATGCGAGTGTTTTTGCATCTAGGCGCGTATTTAATGTATTGAGTACAGCGCCTGCCATAGGCACTGCAAAATGCGCTTCGATCATGGCTGGAATATTTGGAAGTAATACCGACACAGTATCATTTTTTTGAATACCAAGCTTTTGCAGCTGATCGGCAAATTGACGGCAACGTTTGTACTTTTCTTTCCAGCTAATCCGGCGTGTACCATGAATAATTGCATCTTGCTGAGGGTAGATATAGGCCGCACGCTCTAAATATCTGAGTGGAGAAAGGGCAACAAAATTTGCTGGCGTTCTAGGTAGTTCGTCATACGGACTTAAATTCATTTTAGTATCCATCTTCATTTTTATAATCCTGAGTAAAAGATAAGCAAAAAATAAACGGAATACATTTATCCTTTAGTCGAGCAAACGTGACATTTTGTCAATTAGGCGAAATTTCATATTTTTTAACTTCATTTTATTGCGATTTATTCGTGAAGTTGGTGATATTTATTTGTGCTGAATAATGTAATTGATCGAGAAGTAGGGTAAATTTTAAACAGATTTTAAGTTTCAAAATCGAATAATAAAAGCAAAAGGATTTTGCATATGTATATTGTTGGTTGGGGGAAAGATGAAATTAACATCGAACCCAAAGGCTATGCCATGTTTGGCTATGGGATGTGGCATCACCGTGCCTATAAAAAAAGAACTGCGCTGTATGCGAGAACAGTGACCATTCAAAAAGATCAAGATGCCCCCTTGATATTATGTTGTCTAGATTTTGGCTGTATTACTTCAGCAATTCGAATCAATGTAATCCAACGCTTGAATGAAACGTTGAGGGATCGTTTCGATCCGCATCGTTTGGTTCTAATGGCAACGCATACCCATTCAGGTCCAGGCGGTTGTGGTTATGAAGCTCTTTATAATATGCCGACACCAGGATTTGTGCCTGAGCACCTTGATGCAGTTGTGGATGCTGTGCAATCCAGTATTCAACAGGCATTATCCAATCGCGATTTTACAGAGATTCGATTAGCGACAATTGACATTCCTGAGCAAGTCCCTGTGGCATGGAATCGCTCGATAAAAGCGTATAATCGAAATCTCGATACTGCATTCGTCGATGAATCTGAAACTTACAAAGCAATCAATCGACAAATGCAAGTCCTTGGCTTTTATCGTGGGGAAAAGCTTCATTCTCTGTTGTCACTGTTTGGTGTGCATGCGACATGTTTGGGCAATCAATTAGACGCTCACGATGGTGATAATAAAGGCTATGCCGCAACACTTTCGGAAGAGACCTTAAGTGCTGCTGGGGTGGATGGACCAGTTTGTATATTTGCACAAGCAACAGCAGGCGATGTGTCACCACACTTCCATGGAAAGAATCAGACTAAGATCAGAAAAAAGATAAAAGGAGAAGCAGAATACATCTATGCGAGAAACAATGGTCGTATACAGAGTGAGTATGCTTTAGCCGCTTTACTTGAGCAACAGAATCAAAACATCCAATATCAAGATTTGGATGCAGTACTCGAGTATGTGGATATGGCAAATACTGTGGCTGATCCAGAGTTTTCAGGTGGATATAGCAATGCGATAACAAGCCAAGCTTGTCATGGGACAGCATTTATTGCGGGCACACCAGTCGATGGTGTGGGTGCTGCAAAGCCATTGATCATGGCTATGAATTTACTTTCAAAACAATTCAAACGAAGTAAATTGAATTCAAAAGATCCAGTGGAAAGTGCTTATTATCAGAAGCTTTATCATGCTCAAGGACCCAAAAATATTATTTTTGAATCGGGTCAGCATCGGATATTAGGAAAAAAATTAGGTTCACTTCCTGGTGTTTTAGATCCACTCATTGCTGAAATGAATGCTCAAGTTCACGCCGGCGCAATTCAAGAAAGCGATTTAGTGCCACATATTGTGCCAATTCAGCTCATTCGAATCGGTCAACTTTTTTTGGTATGTGTTCCCGGAGAGTTTACAACAACTTCAGGTAAGCGCGTATTAAATACCATTCAGAAAAGTCTATTACCGACATTTCCTAACGCAAAAATTTGGTTTGCATCTTATTGTAATGACTATATGGGCTATGTCACGACATTCGAAGAATATCAAGAACAAGCCTATGAAGGTGGACACACTTTATTTGGTCAATGGACTTTGGCAGCTTTTCAAACCTATTTTAAACATTTGGCTAAACAGATTTGTTTGCCACCTGAACAACGTCAATTATCAAATTGCGTACCTAAAGCAGTACCTCAAAAAGAATTAGAGAAAAGAACCAATCGGGGAAATGTTCAAACCGCCGTTGCACAAAAGGAGTTGGCAACATGAGTAATCTGACACATCATTATTGGTCTAACTGGTCGGGATATTGCCACTCAAACCCGCAACATATCTTATATCCAGACCAATTACATGAATTACAGGATATTGTGATTCAACATCCTAAAGTTCGTGTGGTTGGTGCAGGGCACTCATTTACTCCGTTGGTAAAAACGGATGCGTCTATTATTTCTTTAGACCGATTTTCAAGTGTCTTAAATGCTGATCAGGCTAAATGCCAAGCGACGTTATGGGCAGGTACTCGACTATTCAATTTAGGCCAGCATCTTGCGCCTTATGAGCAGTCGCTTATGAATCAGGGTGATATTGATCAACAAAGTTTAGCTGGTGCTGTATCTACAGGAACACACGGGACAGGTGCAGCGCTATATTCTATTTCAGGCTATGTAGAAGATTTTGAGCTATTACAGGCAAATGGGGATTTAATCCAATGCTCAAAGACGGAGAACCCTGAAATTTTTCAGGCAGGTAGAGTATCGTTGGGATCGCTCGGGATATTAACGAAAATAACCATGCAAAACCGCCCTAGATATAAATTGAAAGAGAAAATTCATTTAGCCCCTGTAGAAGAAAGCCTTGATCAATTTCTCCAATTGATGCACCAACATCGGCATTTGGAGTATTTTATTTTCCCTTTTACAGATCAGTTAATTTTTAAAACACTTGATGTTACAGAGGGTGAGGTGAAGCCAAGAGAAACTTCTTGGCCATCTGAGGATCAACTTTTAACATGGTGTTGTGAAATTTCTAAAAAAGCCCCTTTTTTGACGAAATATCTTCAAAAATTAGTCGGTGTTTTTGTGAAGCCAACAGAATTCATTGATTGGTCGGGTGATATTTTTGCAACACCTCGGAATACCAAATTCAATGAAATGGAATATCAAATTCCAATTGAGAATGGTATTCAATGCATCAAAGAAGTGATTGCAACGTTTAGAAAATATCAAATAAATTCTTTTTTCCCTATCGAATTCCGCGTGGTCAAAGGGGATGATATTTGGCTAAGTCCTTTCTATCAGCAAGACAGTATTTCGATTTCAATCCATCAATATTATAAGCAGTCACCTCAAAAAGTATTTGATCTTATTGAGCCGATTTTTCAAAAATATCGAGGCCGTCCACACTGGGCTAAGATGCATCAACTGTCTCACCAAGAGATGCGAGCTCTTTATCCGAAATGGAATGAATTTATGCAAATCAGAGAAGCGCTCGATCCCCATCGAAAGTTTCTCAATCCCTATCTTGAAAAACTATTACTTGGGCAACAAGGATGAGAGATGAATAGTTTTTTTAATCAAATGAATGATGATTTGCGGGCACATGGTTTAGGTCAACCTATGCTCTTGATCGATGACGATGCATTAAACTTTAATATTGCTTATGTAAAACAGCAGCTAGCTTCGGCAAAGCACTTAAAACCGCGGTTAGTCGTTAAATCTTTGGCTTGTTTGCCTTTGTTAAAAAAGCTAAGTTTCGATTTAGACACCCAACACTTTATGGTATTTCATATTGATCACTTACAATTGATGTTCAATCATTTTGATCAAGCTGATTTACTCTTTGGCAAGCCGATGCCAATTCGTGCAGTAGAAAGGTTTTATCAAAACCATCACACGCCAATCAAATGCAAGATACATTGGTTAATTGATTCCTTTGCTCGTTTGCAACAATATCATGCCTTGGCTGATCAACTGGGATTTAGCTTCAATATCAATCTTGAAATTGATGTGGGATTACATCGTGGAGGCGTTCAAAATTCTGCTGAATTTATACAAATGCTCAATTATATTCAGCAGCATCAAAAAACGCTAAATTTGAGTGGTTTAATGGGCTACGATGCGCATGTTACTAAACTACCTAAGATGGTGAAGCGTCCAGAAACAGCTTATGCTGAGTCTCAACATATTTATCAAAATTATCAGCACATCTTAAAACACCAATTCCCAGATTTAAATCATGCTCAGCTGTGTTTTAACGGAGGAGGAAGTCCAACCTTTAGTTTTCACGTGAAACATAGTGTGTGTAATGATCTGTCATTTGGCTCAATGTTGCTAAAGCCCAGCGATTTTGATTCTGAACATCTTTCTTTGCTTAAACCCGCTTTATATATTGCGAGTCCCGTACTGAAAGTATTAGACGAAGTCTCATTGCCAGGGATACCTTCATTTAAAAAAATAAAATTCTTTCAGAAGCATCAAGCGGTTTTTATCTACGGTGGCTATTGGATGGGTCAATATGTTTATCCAGCAAAATCTCATCCTCATTTATTGTATGGACGAAGCACCAACCAGGAAATGATTTGTGTCGATCGTAAAATTGATATCCATCCTGATGACTATGTATTTATTCGACCGAGCCAGAGTGAGGTGGTCATCCCGCAGTTCAATCGCACGTACCTTTATCGAAAAGAAAATGAGTGGAATTCATCTGATTTGGAAACGAGTAGATTTGAACCTTGGGAAAATTTTAGAGAGTAGTGATTAAAAGAAAAAAAGGGATGAAGTTAATCATCCCTTTTTAGCATTGGTTTGAAATTTATTGGACGCCGCCGTAATGGATGCCCGTTAATTCACTGATTTCTTTTTTCCAAGTGGTTAAGTCATCCAAATTAAATTTACTTAAATGGTCATGCCCACAAGCACGCGCCATTACTTGCATCAACTCGACTGAAGCATTGAAGAAGTTGGCGAGTTGCTGTGCTGATTTTTCTATTTCGAGTCTTCGACGCAAATGATCTTTTTGTGTTGCAATACCGACAGAGCATTCATTTGTATTACACGCGCGCATTCCCAAACAACCAATTGCCTGCATGGCAGAGTTAGACACGGCAATGGCATCTGCACCCAGCGCTAAGGCTTTAATAAAATCAGCAGGGACACGTAAGCCACCTGTAATGACCAAACTAATGTCACGACGTCCTAAACGATCTAAATGACGACGTGCCCGTGCTAAAGCAGGAATGGTCGGCACTGAAATATTGTCACGGAATAATGTTGGTGCTGCACCTGTACCACCACCACGACCATCTAAAATAATGTAGTCCACACCTATCGCAATCGCAGCATCAATGTCTTTTTCGATATGCTGTGCAGACAGTTTAAAGCCAATCGGAATGCCACCTGTCTGCTCGCGTATATAGTTTGCAAACTCCTTGTACTGTGAAAGTTCAGTCCAATCCGGAAAGGTTGCGGGAGAAATCGCAGATTGTCCTTCTTCTAAACCACGTACTTCTGCAATTTTTCCGACCACTTTATGCCCGGGTAGATGTCCGCCTGTTCCTGTTTTTGCTGCCTGTCCACCTTTAAAGTGAAAAGCTTGGCATTTTTTTACTTTTTCAATGTCATAGCCAAAACGACCAGAGGCCAACTCGTAAAAATATCGTGAATTCGAGGCTTGTTCATCATCTAACATTCCACCTTCACCAGAACAGATGCCAGTACCTGCCATTTCCGCACCCATTGCCAGTGCAGTTTTTGCTTCTTGCGATAAAGCTCCAAAACTCATGTCGGAAACAAATAATGGAATATTGAGTCTCAATGGTTTTTTTGCATTTGGTCCAATAATCACTTCGCTTGCAACGGGGGCATCATCCAGTAGAGGAACTTTCCAAAGTTGAGCTGTGACCAGTTGAATATCTTCCCATTTTGGAAGTTTGTCAAAAGGCACACCCATGGCTGCGGTAGGACCATGATGACCGAAATTTTTTAGACCATTTCGAGCTAATTCTAAGATGAATCTATTGTGTGGCTCTTCAGGAGCAGGCTGAGAATCTGCGTAGAGTCCTTGATAACGATCACGGTTGAATTGCTGTGGATTTCTTTTTTCCCAAGCTTCGATTTCTTCTAAGTCAACATAGACATGATCATCATGAATCCAAGCTTTAAATTTTTGCAGATTTTTATTGAGATATCTCGGGTTAATGCCAGTTTTATAGATGTAATGAGAGCCGTGAAGGCCACATACAATTTTGTCGCCTTGAATATGGGCATCGGACATGAGTGCTCCGCGATGCTGACAACGACCATACATGACTACGACTTTTTCTTCATCATGATCTTCAAGACGAAGAACAACAAGATCCACATTGGCTGCTAAAGCATATGCGGGTTTAAGCGGCTGGAGTGTAGACCAAGCAATTAGTGGGTGAGATTTCATATGACCTGCCTAATGATTTCAGTGGGTTATATTTATTTGTTTAAAAGTATGTTGATCGTCTAATAGAAAGTATAAAAGATTATTTTTCTATAATTGGGATAATATTGGTTTAAATATTAAATTGGGAATATATTTTAACTATTTTTGTCACAATTAAAACTGCTATCGCCTAATGCTCGATTAACGGTTTATTAAACAACGTGACACGTGTAAAATCTCTAGCGATTTTATTTATCCACCGTTTTTATCTTTTGAGGTTCGCCTCGATCATAATCTCGCGGTGACATGCTCCATTGTACGGGGCATCACTCCTTAAGGATTTTTTATGCCAATTATTACTTTGCCAAACGGCGATCAAAAACAATTTGATCAAGCTGTCTCTGTCATGGAAGTTGCTCAAAGCATCGGTCCAGGTCTTGCAAAAAATACGGTTGCAGGTCGTGTAAACGGCCATCTAGTTGATGCATGTGACTTAATCACTGATGATGCCACGTTGCAGATCATTACGCCTAAAGATGATGAAGGTGTTGAAATTATTCGTCACTCTTGTGCCCATTTAGTTGGTCACGCAGTGAAGCAGCTTTTCCCCGAAGCAAAGATGGTGATTGGACCTGTCATTGAAGATGGTTTCTATTACGATATCTACAGTGAAAAACCATTTACACCAGATGATATGGCTGCCATCGAAGAGCGTATGAAAAAGCTCATCGATCAAGATTATGATGTCATTAAAAAGATGACACCTCGTGATGAAGTGATCAAAGTATTCACTGAGCGTGGTGAAGATTATAAATTACGCCTCATCGAAGATATGCCAGATGAGACTCAAATGGGTCTTTATTATCATCAAGAATATGTGGATATGTGTCGTGGTCCACACGTACCAAACACTAAATTCTTAAAGTCATTTAAGTTGACGAAGATGTCAGGTGCTTACTGGCGTGGTGATGCGAAAAACGAACAACTTCAACGTATTTATGGTACGGCTTGGGCGGATAAGAAGCAGTTGGCTGCTTATATCAAACGTATTGAAGAAGCTGAAAAGCGTGACCACCGTAAAATTGGTAAAGCGCTTGATCTGTTCCACATGCAAGAAGAAGCACCAGGCATGGTGTTCTGGCATCCAAATGGCTGGACGATCTATCAAGTTTTAGAACAATACATGCGTAAAGTTCAGCAGGACAATGGTTATCAAGAGATTCGCACACCTCAGGTGGTCGATTTTAGTCTGTGGGAAAAATCAGGACATGCTGCAAACTATGCAGAAAACATGTTTACTACACATTCTGAAAACCGTAACTATGCCGTTAAACCAATGAACTGCCCATGTCATGTTCAAGTGTTTAACCAAGGTTTAAAATCTTACCGTGATTTACCAATTCGTCTTGCTGAATTTGGTTCATGTCACCGTAACGAACCATCGGGTTCATTACATGGGATTATGCGTGTTCGTGGTTTCACCCAAGATGACGCACACATTTTCTGTACAACTGAGCAAATTGGTCAAGAAGTTGCTGACTTTATCAAACTGACTTTAGATGTTTATAAAGATTTCGGTTTTGAAGAAGTGCAAATGAAACTCTCAACACGTCCAGAAAAGCGTGTAGGGGATGATAAGCTTTGGGATGTTGCTGAAAAATCTTTAGCTGACGCACTGGATGCAGCAGGTCTCGCTTGGGATTTACAACCTGGTGAGGGTGCGTTCTACGGTCCTAAAATTGAATTTTCTTTGAAAGATTGTTTAGGTCGTATCTGGCAGTGCGGTACAATCCAATGCGATTTTAACTTGCCATTACGTTTAGATGCATCTTATGTCACTGAAGACAACGATCGTGATCATCCTGTGATGCTTCATCGTGCAATTCTTGGCAGTTTTGAACGTTTTATTGGTATACTTATTGAACACTACGCTGGATTTATGCCACCATGGTTGGCACCAATTCAAGCATGTGTGATGAATATTACCGATTCTCAAGCAGATGCTTGTCAGTCAGTCGTCGCTAAATTGCAAGAAAATGGCATTCGAGCGATTTCAGACTTGAGAAATGAGAAAATCGGCTTTAAGATTCGTGAGCGTACTTTAGAGCGTATTCCATACCTATTGGTGCTTGGGGATCGAGAAGTAGAGGAAGGTACAGTGAATGTACGTACTCGCTCTGGAACAAATTTAGGTACTATGTCTATCGATGCATTCGTTGACTTAGTGAAAGTAGCCGTAGCCGAACGCGGCCGGTATATTGTGGAGTAAGAAAGATTAAACAGCCTGACCGTAACCAACAACAAGGTGCTAAAAGCAATCGTCCTGCATTAAATGATGAGATTCGTGCGAAAGAAGTGCGTCTCGTTGGCGCTGACGGAGAACAAAAAGGCATCGTTTCACTTGCTGAAGCGTTGCGTGCTGCAGAAGAAGTTGATCTTGACCTCGTTGAGATCGTTGCGAATGCAGAGCCGCCTGTTTGTAAAATCATGGATTACAACAAGCATTTATTTGATCTGAAGCAAAAGCAAAAAGATGCTAAGAAAAAGCAGCATCAAGTTCAGGTTAAAGAGATCAAGTTGCGTCCTGGTACAGACGTTGGTGATTACAATGTTAAGTTGCGTGCTATTCTGAAATTCCTTGAAGAAGGCAACAAAGTTAAAATTACTCTACGTTTTCGTGGTCGTGAGATGGCTCACCAACAATTGGGTCTTGCTCAATTACAAAAGATTGAAGCTGATGTGGCTGAAATCGGTGTAGTGGAACAAGCACCAAAAATGGAAGGCCGTCAAATGGGTATGTTACTTGGTCCTAAAAAGAAAAAGTAAAACCGATTTAGAGAAAAAGCCCTGCACATGCAGGGCTTTTTTATATGTTGATTGAAGGGATATAGGTACATCCTGAGTTAGTAAAGAGAGGAACGACTGTAGTTGGGGTATAAATCATCAGTTGAATATTTCCATCAGGCAGTACTTTAGTGAAGTCTAATAAACTTATATTTTAAATTTCTCGAATCATTTTGTGGCTTGAGTAAAAAATGTAATTATTTCGACAGGTAAACTCGTACTTATGCATAGAAAATTCTAGATGGATGGTAAAACTGAATAGGTTTAGAGTGTTTACTGTCTTGAAAGATGACCCAAAAAGGATTTTTTATATTGCACATCAGCACATCAGCACATCAGGAAATTCGTTGCTCAAAGTACCTGTAGATTTGATCTATAAAAAAAGCCGATACTTTTGCATCGGCTTTTTTTGTGACTCATTAAGTTCGATGCTTTATTCGACATGAACTGTTTTTTCAGTAGACTCTGTATTTTCTAACAGAAGTTTTTTGCCAATTGGAATTTGTCGAGGTAATTTCTCTTCTGGAATGATACGCTCTAAGTCGATCACTAATAAGCCATTTTCATAATCTGCTTGTTGAACTTCAATATGTTCATCTAAGCGAAGCGATAATTTAAATGAACGACGCGCAATTCCTTTATGAAGATATTCGGTTTGTTCAGATTGAATAGCTTCTGGTTTTCCTGTGATCGAGAGAAGCTGATTTTCAAGACTGATATTTAACTCATCTTGACTAAATCCTGCAGTAGCGACGACGATGCGATATTTATTCTCACCTTTTTTTTCAATGTTATAAGGTGGGTAGTTTGGAGCATCACTTTGCATTGCATAATCAATAAAATCGTTTAAACGATCAAAACCAATGCTACGACGAAACAATGGATGAAGATTTAAGTTACTCATGATTAAAACCTCCTGAGGTCAGCAAAGTCATAAAAATAAGAATGTTGTTCTGTCATGACTATCATCAACAGAACCAGATGATCATCATAAATCTGGCAATTTTTTATATAGGTTCAGACCGAAATTTTTCAATAATAAATTTAAAAATTTTTAAAAATATTTTATAAATAATTGATTTTTTATAACTTATAAATAAAAAATTTCTATCCTTGTTGTTTGGTTTGAAATGATTTATGGTGGATAAATCAATCAACAAAGGGCATATGGAGCCTGAACTGTAATGATCGATTTATATTATTGGGGAACACCCAACGGATTAAAAATAACAATTGCACTCGAAGAAATGGCTTTAGATTATCAAATCTATCCAATCAATATCTTAGAAAATGATCAGTTCCAAGCTGACTTTCTTACGATTTCTCCTAATAATAAAATTCCTGCGATAGTTGATCAAAATGGACCGAATAATCAAGCAATTTCGATTTTCGAATCTGGTGCAATACTGCAATATTTAGGACGTAAAACGGGACAATTCTATCCTCAGCACGAAATCGCGAGGATTCAGGTCGAACAGTGGTTGATGTGGCAAATGGGTGGTCTAGGACCGATGTTAGGTCAAAATCATCATTTCGCTAAATTTGCTAAAGAGAAAATCCCTTATGCGATCGAGCGCTACATTACAGAAACCAAAAGATTATATGGAGTGCTCAATAAGCAGTTAGTTGGGCAAGACTATGTGGCAGGTGAGTACTCTATCGCGGATATGGCAATTTTCCCTTGGTTGATGCGGCACGAGTGGCAAAGTATTCGTTTAGCAGAGTTTCCTGAAGTGGAAGCTTATATTCAACGTATCCAACAGAGACCAGCGGTACAAAAGGCGCTTGCACTACTAAAGTAGATCACGGATTTAAGTGTGATAAACTCTACATATCTAAACCACCATTCGGTGGTTTTTTTATGGAGAACTGCCATGAAGGATTTTTTTTTAAATTTTAGCAAAATTGTTGAATCTAATTCAAAAGTATACTGGGCAATTATTGCTGGTATTTTACTCTGTGTTGCTTCTTATATCGTCGAAATATTTCATGTGCAAAATATCATTGCAGCAATCGAACCAGATTCTAGGGATCAATTAAAACAGGTGATTCCAGCGACAACGAGTAAATATACGGTGCTACGTGCCATCATAGTAGTGTTAGCAATTGCTTGGTCGATAAAAGAATATCGTAAAACTCAGAAACTTCTAGCGGTGAATAAGTCCAGTAAATGAATCTGATTTTATTGTTCTTAAGTGCCTTTGGAGCCGCAACTTTATTGCCCTTACAGTCCGAAGCAATATTGTTGGGGTCATTTGCTCTAAAACAATTTTCGCCGTGGATGCTTATTTTTGTTGCAAGTGTAGCGAATGTGATGGGTTCATGCGTTAATTGGTGGTTGGGCTTAAAAATAGAGCAGTTTAAAACCAAAAAGTGGTTTCCATTTAAGTCAGATCAAATGATTCGTGCTCAACGGGCTTATCAGCAGTATGGTACATGGTCACTTCTTTTAAGTTGGGTGCCTATCATTGGTGATCCAATCACCTTAATTGCAGGAATCTTGAAAGAAAAATTCTGGAAATTTATCTTCGTGGTGGGTATAGCGAAAACAGGTCGATATCTATTTATTTACTGGGTGTATCTTGGTTTGTTCTAAATTTTCGTAGAGTAAAACTCATCAAGATTAATTTGTCTGAATCAAGATTAACGGTGCTTTTGTTTTGCGCAAAGATGCTATAGAATACTCGCTCCCTTACCTGCAGGTCGTATTGTAATGGTGCAAACGAGCCGAACAGGTGTTCAAAAGAGGTTGTTATGCCTAAGATGAAAACTCGCCGTGGTGCAGCAAAACGCTTCAAAGCGACTGCTAACGGTTTTAAGCGTAAACAAGCGTTCAAACGCCACATTTTGACCAAAAAATCTGCTAAGCGTATTCGTCAATTGCGCGGCTGTGTAATGGTTCACGTAAGTGACGTTGCTTCAGTTCGTCGTATGTGCCCGTACATCTAAGGAGATTATAAATGGCTCGTGTAAAACGTGGTGTACAGGCTCATCGCCGTCACAAAAAAATTCTTGCTCGCGCTAAAGGTTACTATGGTGCTCGTTCACGTGTTTACCGCGTAGCGTTCCAAGCGGTAATCAAAGCAGGTCAATATGCTTACCGTGACCGTCGTCAAAAGAAACGTCAATTCCGTGCTTTATGGATTGCGCGTATCAATGCTGGTGCACGTCAAAATGGTTTGTCGTACAGCCGTATGATCGATGGCTTGAAAAAAGCTCAAGTGATCATCGACCGTCGCGTACTTGCTGACATCGCTATGCATGATGCAGTTGCATTTGCTGCTTTAGCTGAAAAAGCTAAAGGCGCATTAGCTGCTTAATCATCGTAGATGAGAAAAAGACCGCTTTTTAGCGGTCTTTTTTATTTTCATTGTTTACGACCAAATAAAGCCAAGAGATTGGTATGAATAAAATTATGGTCGTCGGTACAGCAGCATCTGGGAAAACAACCTTTGCACGTAAGTTGGCTGTTCAACTGCAAGTCGATCATATTGAACTTGATAATCTCTTTTGGTTGGATAACTGGACTGAGTCATCTTCAATAGAATTTCAAGAAAAATTTATAAATCGTGTTAGGTCTATGAATAAGGGCTTCGTGATTGATGGTAATTATTCTCTGATTCAAAATTTAATCTTAAGTGAGATCGACACTGTGATGTGGTTGGATTTTTCACTACGCGTAAATCTTTATCGTGTGATTAAGAGGTCGCTATACCGTGTGATTAGCCAAAAGAAAATATGGAAAAATTCTAACAATAGAGAACATTGGGCGAAATTGTTAAGTAAAGACTCAATAATATTGTGGGTAGTCCAAACACATGGGAAAAATAGACTTAAATATTTGCAGATGATGAATGCCACTCAATATCATCATATAAAGTGGCTACATTTTCATAAAACTGAACAATTAGATGAATTTTTAAAACATCACAGTCCAAAATAGTAAGCGCAGAAACAGATTATTGCAGTGACTAAAATGAGGGCAAACACATTTGATTTACCTGTTTTAGGTGTGGGTTGGTGAGAACTGGAATCATTGTTGAAAAAGCGTTTTCCATGTTGAGTATGTGTTAAGGCTTCATCCAAAGGGGAGTGAATTTCGGGGCTTTTTAAATGAGCAGTTTTATAGTGATTTGCTACTTTAGTAATGAATTTTGCACTCAGGTCATCTAACTTTTGTTGAAATACCTTCAGTTGTTTTTCTTCCTCAAGAGATTCTTGATGATCTTGCTCCAAAAGCTTTCGTTTTTGAATCTTTAAATGTTGTTCTAGATGCATGAAACGCACTAAGGTTTCATTGGCATAAGGTGCTGCATAATCTTGTGGCAGTAATGGTAAGGCAGCTCCAGCGTTGGAGGGTGATTGATCGTCAGTACCATAAAAGATTGCGCCACGTTTAACGGATTCCACCCCTTGTGCTAATGCGCGATCGAACAGCTCATTCTCTGTGTAGTCGTGAATATCATTCCAATTAGGTGCTTGAAGATCTGCCTCAACACGTTTGATATGTTGGGTGGATAGATCAAAACGCCAAAATGTTTCAATTCGTGCAGGGAGTGTTTGGTTGTTTGGTATGTCGAAGTCTTGTTCAGAACTATACCATTCGGCAAGTTCTTTACCACAGATCCATGCTGTTTTTACATTGCGGTGATGACTGACAATGAAATGGGGATATGGTAAAAGCTCAACATTTGGATTGGGATTTTTTTCATCGATTAATAAACTTGAGTTATGTAGGCTTAAGCGTGTGACACCCTGACGTTTTAAGCTTTCTAACCAAACTTGGAAATGTTGTGCCAATAAGTGTTGCGTATTTAAATCTCGAAAAAGGAAATGGTGCTGATTAAAAATCGCATGATTTTTCCAGTGTTGAAAACTTAAATCCTGACTTAAAAACTCATTGCCGTAAGTCACGAGTGTGAGCTGTTGTTTCCAAATTTGATCTAATGCCATGACATATCTTCTCAATGATCATTGCGCATATCTTAAACTTTTTATAAATGTAATTTCCAATTTAATTCCACATCCAATTTTAACACTTGCTGATCTTCATACGGAGCTATAAAAGCTGTTAGAATGCGCAGTTATATTATTTTTTATATTTGTTGCTTTGAGAGTTACTATGTCACTGGAAGCCCTGACCACTGAAGCGCTCGCTGCCATTGCAGCAGCTCAAGACCTTGCAACACTCGATCAGGTTCGAGTGCAATTTACGGGTAAGAAAAGCCAGCTTGCTGAACAATCGAAAGCACTGGGTAAAATGGATCCGGAAGAGCGTAAGGTTTTTGGTGCGCAGATTCATTCAGTTCGAGAAGCGATTAATGGCGCATTAACTGAGCGTCAAACTGCATTACAAAAAGCTGCACTAGAACAAAAATTAGCAAGTGAACAGATCGACATCACGTTGCCTGGTCGTGGTCAACAGGTGGGCAGTATCCACCCAGTGACCCAAGTACAAGAGCGTATTTGTCAATTCTTCACGAAAGCAGGTTTTTCTGTTGCGACTGGTCCAGAGGTTGAAGATGACTATCACAACTTTGAGGCATTAAATATTCCTGGTCATCACCCTGCGCGTGCAATGCACGATACCTTTTACTTCGATGTAAACCATTTGCTTCGTACGCATACCTCTGGTGTACAGATTCGAACGATGGAAACACAGCAACCACCAATTCGTATTGTATGTCCAGGTCGTGTGTATCGCTGTGACTCAGACCAAACACATTCTCCGATGTTCCACCAGATTGAAGGTTTGTACGTTGCAGAAAATACGAGCTTTGCTGAGTTAAAAGGATTATTGGTTAATTTGCTGAATGAGTTCTTTGAAAAAGACTTGAAAGTACGTTTCCGCCCATCTTACTTCCCATTCACAGAACCAAGTGCTGAAGTCGACATCATGGATGAGCGAGGAAAATGGTTAGAAGTATTAGGTTGTGGCATGGTACATCCAAATGTTCTTCGTTCAGCGGGTATTGATCCAGACAAGTACAAAGGCTTTGCATTTGGTTTAGGTGTTGAACGTTTTGCAATGCTTCGTTATGGCATAAACGACTTGCGTATGTTCTACCAAAATGATGTGCGTTTCTTACGCCAGTTTGCTTAAAACTTTTTATTAAATCCTCTCCTAACTTGAGGAACTCCACAGAATCATTTGGGGTTCTCTCCCTTAGCAAAGGGGGTTAGAGGGAGGATTCTAGAGATTTGAATTACAGGTTTTATATCAATGAAAATTAGCGAAAATTGGCTACGCACATGGGTTAACCCAGCCATCGATAGCGATACTTTATCTGACCAACTGACCATGCTTGGCCTTGAGGTAGATGATTTATCTCCTGCTGCAAAACCATTTACAGGTGTGGTTGTAGGTGAAGTACTTACGGTAGAACAGCACCCAGATGCAGATCGTTTACGTGTAACGACTGTCAACATTGGTGTGGGTGAACCATTACAAATCGTCTGTGGTGCACCTAATGTACGTGCAGGAATGAAAGCACCCGTAGCAACCATCGGTGCAGTATTGCCAGGTGATTTTAAAATCAAAAAAGGTAAGCTTCGTGGTGTTGAATCACAGGGTATGCTGTGCGGTGCATCTGAAATTGATTTAGAAGATAAAATCGACGGTCTACTCGAGCTTCCCGCGGACGCGCCAGTCGGTGTAAACGTACGTGAATATCTAGACCTTGATGACAACGTGATTGATATTAGTATCACACCAAACCGTGGTGACTGTTTCAGTATTCGTGGGATTGCACGTGAAATTGGTGTGATTAACCAACTTCCCGTGACTGCGCCTGAAATTAAAGAAGTGGCTGCAACGATTGCTGATGAAAAGAAGGTCGTTGTATCTACTGAAGGTTGCCCACGTTACTTAGGTCGTGTGATCAAAAACGTCAACACCAAAGCGCCAACTCCTGAATGGATGGAGCGTGCACTGGCTCGTTCTGGTATCCGTCAGCACAGTATCTTGGTTGATATTACCAACTATGTATTAATGGAGTTGGGTCAACCGCTTCACGCATTTGATGGTGGTAAAGTTCAAGGTGCGGTACACGTTCGTCAAGCAACTGCAGGTGAAAAACTTGTTCTCTTGAATGAGCAAGAAGTTGAAATGCAAGACAACGTGATGGTGATTGCAGATGACGAAAAAGCATTAGCAATTGCGGGCATCATGGGTGGCTTGTCTTCATCGGTGACAGACGCAACGACTGAAATCTTCCTTGAATCAGCATTCTTTGCACCGCTTCATATCGCAGGTCGTGCGCGTAGCTTCGGTTTACATACAGATGCGTCTCAGCGCTATGAGCGTGGAGTAGATTTCGAACTTCCAATGATCGCAATGCACCGTGCATCTCAGTTGATTTCTGAGCTTGCAGGTGGTGAATTTGGTCCAATTATGGTAGCAGAAAATCCAGCAGTATTACCAACACGAGAAGCAATCGAGCTTGAGCAGGCGCAAGTTGATCAACTTCTTGGTTATAAAGTTGACTCTGACTTTATTACTGATGCGTTAACACGTCTAGGTTGTCAGGTAGCAATTAAAGCACAAGGTCAATGGTCTGTCGTACCGCCATCACATCGTTATGATATGGCAATCTACCAAGACTTAATTGAAGAGGTTGCGCGTATTCATGGTTATGACAACATTCAAATCAGCTTGCCTGTGATTGATGTGAAACTTGCAAAATACCAAGATCAATTTGAAGTTGCACAATTACGTCAAACTTTGGTTGCTCTTGGTTATCAAGAGGCAATCAGCTTTAGTTTTGCTGATCTAAAACTTGAAAAACAGTTAAATCCAAGTGTAAATCCTTTGGCATTGGCAAATCCAATTTCAAGTGATTTGGCGGTAATGCGTTCGACTTTACTTTCAAGCTTAATTCCTTGTGTCCAATACAACGTTAATCGTCAACAAAGTCGCGTACGCTTCTTTGAGCTTGGCTTACGTTTTGATTATCAAGAAGCCACCAGTATTCATGATCTTAAGCAAATACCTACACTTGCGATTGTGGCAACAGGTGCGAAGAATCAGGAATCTTGGCATGCTAAACCTCAGCCAATGGATTTCTTCGATTTTAAAGGTGAAATTGAGGCTGTATTGGCGGCTGGGCGAGTTCAAGTAGAATATGTGCGTTCAGAGCGTTCATGGTTACATCCAGGTCAATCTGCTGAAATTTTAGTGGACGGACAATCAATTGGTTATATTGGTCGTTTACATCCATCGCTTGAAGATGAGCTTGATCTCGCAACGACATGGGTGGCAGAACTCGATCAATCGTCTGTTTTGCAAACTTATGTATCTAATTTTACAGAATTATCACGATTTCCTTCAGTGAGACGTGATATTGCAGTTTTAATTAGTGATAAGATTAATGTTAGTGAAATTCAGCAACTTATCGAAAAAACTGGAGGAGAGTTACTTGATTCTTCTTGGTTATTCGATGTGTATACGGGTCAAGGTGTAGAAGAGGGTAAACGTTCATTGGCGTTTGCACTTTTATGGCAGCATCCGAGTCGCACGCTTGAGGATGCTGAAATTAAATCTGGTATGGATAATATTTTACAAGTGTTAGAAAACACTTACCAAGCGACATTGAGGGCCTCATGACAGCATTAACAAAAGCAGAAATGGCTGATCATTTGAGTGAGCTGACGAGTTTAAATCGTCGTGAAGCTAAACAA
Source organism: Acinetobacter sp. ANC_7503 (assembly GCF_056780035.1). Lineage (NCBI taxonomy): Bacteria > Pseudomonadati > Pseudomonadota > Gammaproteobacteria > Moraxellales > Moraxellaceae > Acinetobacter > Acinetobacter sp. ANC_7503. The sequence goes on from NZ_JBWYJA010000008.1 coordinate 145,695, forward strand.
ATGGTTGAGTTGTTTTTTGATGAAATTAGCCAGGCATTAATTGCAGGTGAACATGTCAAATTATCGGGTTTTGGTAATTTCGAACTGCGTGACAAGCGTCAGCGTCCAGGGCGTAATCCAAAAACAGGTGAGGAGATTCCTATTTCTGCTCGCCGTGTAGTGACCTTCCGTGCTGGTCAAAAGTTTAGACAGCGTGTAGGGACAGAGCAAGTCGATTAATCGCTTGATCAAATAACATAAAAAAACCTGAGCTCAGCTCAGGTTTTTTTATGCTCTTAACTTTATGCGTATTCATAAAATTCAGCGCATAAAAAAAGAGAACCAAAGGTTCTCTTTTTTTCGAATAATCTAAACTTTAGATTATTGAGCAGCAGAAGCAGCAGCAGTAGCGTCAGCAGCAGCGTCAGTAGCGTCAGCAGCAGCATCAGTAGCTTCAGCAGCAGCAGCGTCAGCTTGAGCAGCAACTTCAGAAGAAGCTTCAACAGCAGCAGCGTCAGCAGCTACAACAGCTTCAGAAGCAGCTTCTACAGCTTCAGATGCAGCAGCGTTTGCGTCAGCAGCAGCTTCTTCAGTTTTTTTAGCACAACCAACGAAAGCTAAAGTAGTAGCAACGGCAGCAGCAATAGCAATTTTTTTGAATAACATGGCATCACTCTCATTAAAATAAATTGAGACAAAAAACCCGGTTAGTCTGTTGTGTGCTTTTATTATTCCTAACGTTAGTAAGGTTAATAACGCATGGAGCAGCCTAACTGGTATGCCGACATGCTATCACTGAGTATTTTGAATTACTACTAGGCGAAATGAAAAAATGCTTAAAAAATGAGAAATTTGCCCCTATTTTTAACAGAAAATTACAATCATTTTTGCATTTTGAATTGGAGAAATACTAAGTAAATACTTAAAAAATAAAGGGAATTAAAATACAAGATGATAAAAATCACATACTTGCAAGAAAAGTTACATTCAAAAGTCGGTATTGTGTATTTATGTAAATGGTGTCAACCCAAATAAAAGGCCATCAATAAATGATGGCCTTTTGCGTATTAGTTGGCAGCTTTGCGTTTCATTTGATCGAAGAAATCATCATTGGTCTTGGTTTCCTTCATGCGATCAAGTAAGAATTCCATCGCAGCAAGTTCGTCCATAGGATGGAGAAGCTTACGTAAAATCCAAACCTTACGTAGTTTATCTTCATCCATGAGACGTTCTTCACGACGTGTACCAGATTTCTTGATATTCATCGCAGGGAATACGCGCTTCTCTGCAATACGGCGATCAAGCGTAATTTCTTGGTTACCTGTACCTTTGAATTCTTCGTAGATGACTTCATCCATTTTACTGCCAGTTTCAATTAAAGCAGTAGAAATGATCGTAAGTGAACCACCTTCTTCGATATTACGTGCAGCACCGAAGAAACGTTTTGGACGTTCTAAAGCGTGGGCATCAACACCACCAGTTAAAACTTTACCTGATGATGGAATAACAGTGTTATATGCACGTGCTAAACGTGTAATTGAGTCAAGCAAAATAACAACGTCTTTTTTGTGTTCTACCAGACGTTTCGCTTTTTCAATCACCATTTCAGCGACTTGAACGTGACGTGCAGGTGATTCGTCAAATGTTGAAGCAACAACTTCACCACGAACGGTACGTTCCATTTCTGTTACTTCTTCTGGGCGCTCATCAATGAGAAGAACGATTAGGAAGCATTCAGGATTATTACGAACAATAGATTGAGCAATGTTTTGGATCAACATTGTCTTACCAGCTTTAGGTGGTGCAACAATAATTGAACGTTGACCTTTACCAATTGGAGCAACTAAATCGACAACACGCGCAGTTAAATCTTCAGTCGAACCATTTCCTAACTCCATCACTAATTGTTCAGTTGGGAATAAAGGCGTTAAGTTTTCGAAAAGAATCTTATTGCGAGAGTTTTCTGGCGTGTCGTAGTTAATTTGATTCACTTTTAAAAGTGCAAAATAACGTTCGCCTTCTTTTGGTGGACGAATCGTACCTGTAATCGTATCCCCAGTGCGCAAATTGAAGCGGCGAATTTGAGAAGGGCTGACATAAATGTCATCTGGACCCGCAAGGTAAGACCCTGCTGCAGAACGTAAAAAACCGAAACCATCAGACAGAATTTCAAGAACACCATCGCCGAAAATTTCTTCACCATTCATAGCATGGCGTTTCAAAATGGCAAAAATAATGTCTTGCTTACGGTTACGTGCCATTCCTTCAAGGCCCATGAACTCAGCAATTTTGATGAGTTCGCCTATCGGTTTTTTCTTGAGTTCAGTTAAGTTCATAAATGGTCGATTGAATTAAAAGGAAGTGTGGAACACAGATAGAATAGAAGCAAAAGACATCCGCAGTGCAAGAAAAGAGCAGCAATTGATTTGCACAATAACAAACTCAGAATCTAGTAAGTTCTTTCGAGGAGAAATGTGTAAACAATTTCTTTAGCCGAGCGGCGATCTTATGTTTTGTGTATTGTAAGAAACGAGGAGAAATTGTCCAAGTGTTTCTTGATCATGCAATATAAGTGAGATATGGCTCTTTGTCAATTTTACCGTCAAAAAAAGCGCCAAAAATTTGACGCTTTCAAGGCAATTAAAATTGAAAGAATTAGATATTTTCTTCAATAAAAGCTGCAAGTTTAGATTTAGGAGCTGCACCAACTTGTTGAGCAACAACTTCACCATTTTTGAACATCAATAAAGCTGGGATATTACGAATATTGTAATTTACAGCAGTTTGTTCGCATGAAGTTACGTCAACTTTTACGATTTTAACCTTACCTTCGTATTCAGTTGCTAAAACTTCAAGTACAGGAGCAATAGCTTTACATGGCGCACACCAGCCTGCCCAAAAATCAACAAGAACTGGCGTGTCAGAATTTAAAACGTCAGCTTCAAAATTAGCATCAGTTGTATTAACAATATTAGCAGACATGGAATTTGCTCCGAATAATTTTTTGAAAACGGTCTATCTATGTATATAAGTATTACATAGACCACTTTAACAAAGTAGGGGATAGGGTTTATTTTCGGACTAAATTCTGTAAATGTCTAATTGATGCTCACGATTTCCATGATCGGTGTAACACAATTGTCATATATGATGATTTTTTAAATAGTCGTTAAATTGACTAAATAAATGGCTTTTAAATTACAGTTATGTGAATTAATCTAGGCACAATTCTGGTTGAACTTAGCGCAACAATGTCTGATTTTTTGATTGATGAAGAACTCCTTGCAGCCATTGATATGGGCTCAAACAGCTTCCACTTGGCGATTGCTCGAGTTGATCATGGTGAGGTAAAAAAAGTCGCATCGATGTCTGAAAAGGTCCAATTGGCCGCAGGTTTAGATGAAAATAAAAATTTGACAGAAGCTGCTCAACAACGTGGTTTAGCATGCTTAGCTCGATTTGTAGGGCGCCTAAGTTCAGTCCAATCCAATCGCTTAAGAATTGTCGCCACCAATGCGTTGCGCCAAGCTAAAAATGGGCATGAATTCATTCAAAAAGCAGCTGAAATTCTGCCTAAACCTATTGAAATTATTGCTGGTCGTGAAGAAGCACGTTTAATTTATTTAGGTGTATCACATACTATGGCGAACAGCGGTCGCCGTTTGGTGATTGATATTGGTGGTGGCTCGACTGAGTTAATCATTGGTGAAGAGTTTGAGCCGATTCATACTGAATCCGTGCAAATGGGATGCGTTGCATTTACGAAGGCCTATTTTGCAGACGGCGATATTAATCCAAAAGCTTTCGATCGTGCGGTGACTGCTGCACGCAAAGAAATCTCGGGTATCGCGACAACTTATCGTGCGGCAGGATGGGATACTGTTGTCGGTTCAAGTGGAACCATTAAAGCCTGTCGTCAAATTGCGGTAAATATGGGCTGGAGCGATGATCAGGAAAACTTGACTCGTGAAGGCTTGGAAAAACTTAAAGATAAATTACTCAAATATAAACATATTTCAGACATGGAATTTGAGGGTCTTAAGGAAGATCGTCGTGCAGTCCTACCTGCGGGTATTGCGATTTTATACGCTGTATTTGAAGTTCTTCAAGTTGATAAGCTGGTCTATTCAGATGGCGCCTTACGAGAAGGTGTAATGTATGATTTGCTCGGGCGCTTCCAGCATGAAGATATTCGAGATCGTAGCGTACAAGCCTTGATGGGGCGTTATGGTGCTGATCAAAAACAAGCAGAACGTGTTGTTGAAACGGCTCAACAATTATTTGATAGCGTGGCAGGAACGCTTGGTCTAAATAATGACGATAGTGATTTGCTACGTCGAGCAGCTTATCTTCATGAAATAGGTTTAGCCATTAGTCATAGTGGTTATCATCGTCATGGCGCATATTTGCTTCAGCATTCTGACATTGCTGGTTTTTCACAAATTGATCAAAATCATTTGTCACATTTGGTCGCTCATCATCGCCGTAAATTGCGTGCTGAAGCAAAAAATGATGTGACGAAAGTCGGTGGAATTAAACTTGTCTATCTATGTTTGCTCCTTCGTCTCGCAATTTTGCTGAATCACAGCCGAAGCGATGAGATGCTTCCTGCCATTGAATTAAAGATATTAGATGAGCAACAATGGCAACTGAAAGTTTCTGGTGATGCAAAACAATGGCCTTTGTTGGTTGCAGAGCTGCATGATGAGCAGGTGCAATTTAAACATTGGGATATCGTTTTGAATATTCAGTCGGAACAATTTATTGGCTAACAGAAGCTGATAAGCGAATTTTATTAGTTAACTACGTCATAGTTAATTTAGGGATATTCATCGACTTATGAAAAATAAAGCTGCTCAATCTAAAGCATGGAAAACGGTTCAAATTGCGCGTCATCCAGATCGCCCACAATTTTTAGATTATGTGAGCGAAATTTTTACAGAATTTGATGCACTTCATGGTGACCGTTTATATGGTGATGATGGTGCAATGGTTGGCGGTTTAGCACGTTTTAATGGTCAGGCTGTGATGGTGGTTGGTCAACATCGTGGTCGTAGTACACGTGAAAAGTTACAGCATAATTTTGGGATGAGTAATCCAGAAGGCTATCGCAAGTCTCAGCGTTTACTTAATATGGCTGAACGCTTTAATCTTCCAGTTTTCACATTTATTGACACCATGGGTGCATACCCTGGTGTAGGTGCTGAAGAGCGTGGACAAGCAGAAGCAATTGCTACGAGTCTAGCTCAACTCTCAAGTTTAAAAGTACCTGTCATCGCGACTGTTCTAGGCGAGGGTGGTTCTGGCGGCGCATTAGGCATTGGCGTTGCAGATCGTGTGATTATGCTCTCTCACAGTATTTACTCTGTGATTTCACCTGAAGGTTGTGCCTCAATTCTTTGGAAAACTGCTGAAAAAGCAGAGCAAGCGAGTGAAGCACTTGCACTCACTGCAGATAAACTGAAAGAACTTGGTATTGTTGAGTATGTTGTAGATGAAGGTGAGGGTGCTCATCTTCAGCCAGACGTAGTCATGGATAAATTAAAACATGTGTTACAAGCTGCACTTGATGAGCTTGTTCCAATGGATGCAAATGCAAGATGCGAAGCACGTTACCAACGTTTAATGAAGTTTGGCAGCGACAATTCAGGTCTAGCTTCTTAAAACAAATTGCCAAATTTGGTGATGAACACACGTTCTTAGTGGGATGTAGTGGCGGCATGGATTCCATGCTGTTGCTGTATCTCATGTCTCAATTAATTCCCCAAAAAATCCGTGCAATTAACATTAACCACCAGTTGCAATCTGCAAATCAGGAATGGGCTGAATTCGTCCATCAATTTTGTATAGCAGCGCACATCCCTGTGGTTCTCGAGACAGTTCAAGTTGCTGAAGGGAATTTGGAACAGCAAGCTCGAGCAGCACGTTATCAGGCTTTTAAACATCATTTATCCGACACAGATATTTTAGTACTGGCACATCATCAGCAGGATCAAGCTGAGACCGTATTATTACGTTTGTTCTCTGGTGCTGGAATACAGGGGTTGTCCGCGATGAAATTATTAGATTCACGTGAAGACATCATTATTTGGCGACCACTATTGAATCTAAGTCGTGAGCAGATTTGCCAATGGGTAGAACAACTCAAATTGCCCTACGTGGATGACCCGACCAATTTTGATACGCATTATGATCGAGCTTGGTGCCGTCATGAGCTTTGGAATATTTTGCAAAGCCGATTCCCAAAAATGCAACAGGCGATTGTGAGAACTAGTGTGCTGATGCAAGATGCGGATGAAATTTTGCAAGAGGTTTTACAGCAAGATTTGGCGTTCTGTGGCGATGATGATCATCTAGATTTACGACAACTCAATCAATTAAGTTTAGCAAGAAGAAGACAACTTTTATCCAATTGGATGAAAGGTAAGGATCAATACCGTCCTGCATTTGAGATGGTAGAGCGGTTGACTGAAGAAGTTATTTTGGCGAAACCTGATGCACAAGCAGCATTGCATTGGAATGGACAATATTATGTTCGTTTCCAAAACATCTTATATCGAGTTGCTAAGGATGAATACTTAGCAGAATCGAATACAACTGATTCAGAAATAAAATTTGAAATCCAGCAAGTTGTAAATTTAGCTTCGGGTCAATTTAAGATCTGCCAACATCAGGAAGAGTATGGTCTGCGTACAAAACTTTTAAATCAGCCTTTGACATTGCATTATCGTCAAGGTGGGGAAAAAGTCCATTTGCATGGACGTGTGGGGAAATGGCCATTAAAAAAAGCAATTCAAGAGGCACAAATTTTTCCATGGAAGCGTCATACTATTCAAATTTTAAGCTTAGATAATGTTATGCTTGGTGTTTTCACGCCAAAAGGGTTTTGGCTGGCTGAATCAGAGTATTGTGAAGTCGGTGGTTGGCAGCCAAAGTTAGTTTCATCGCTATAAAATCAAGGTTGAGAGTCGTTCATGAGTGTTGCGTTAAACTGTAATATTTGTTTCATTGGTGGTGGTAATATGGCTCAAGCCCTAATTGGAGGGTTGATTAGTCGTGGTTTACCAACAACGCGTATTACAGTTTCCGATCCTGTAGAACGTGTGAGAGAGTTATTAAAAGAAAAAGAAATTCAAGTTACAGACAATAATGAAGACGCGATCCAAAATGCTGATGTTGTTGTTCTGGCGGTGAAACCACAAGTACTGGCACAAGTTCTTAAACCGTTAAAAGATAAATTTGAGAATAAGTTAATTGTTTCGATTGTAGCAGGAGCTGAAATTGCAACGATTGCTGCATTAACGGGGACGGAGTTTATCGTTCGTGTCATGCCTAATACACCTGCATTGGTTCAAACAGGTGCCCATGGTTTATATGCTCATGACGTTGTTGACCAAGCAAAGCGTGAATTGGCAAGTCAGATTTTAGCTGCAACAGGCTTAACACTTTGGGTAAACTCAGAAGAGCAAATTGATGCAGTAACTGCGGTATCGGGGTCAGGTCCAGCGTACTTTTTCTATATGATGGAAAGTATGATTCGTGCTGGGAAAAATTTAGGCTTGGATGAGAAAACTGCAACAGCATTAACGCTACAAACAGCTCTCGGTGCTGCACAAATGGCGATCACCAGTTCTAATACGCCATCTGAACTGCGTAGAAATGTGACATCACCAAATGGTACAACTCAAGCGGCCTTGGAAGTTTTTGATCGAGCGCAAATTTCACAGAATATTCAAGCTGCTCTTGCGGCTGCAAAAAAACGCAGTCAGGAGCTCGCTCAGGAATTAAGTGATAGTTCTAAATAATTAAATTTTAGGAAAATTGAAGTATGGGTGCGAACTCTGCGCTATTTTTTGACATTATCATTAATGTTGCGATTTTATTGGTATTTTTCCGTTTTTTAATGCAATTGGCGGCAGTCAGTCCATATAACCCTGTTGTGCTATCGACAGTGAAAGCAACTAAAATTGTAGATGTGTTTGGACGAATCTTGCCAACTGTGGCACAGGGGCGTGTAAATCTAGCAGCTTTAGTGCTGATCGTGTTGTTGTATTTTCTTAAGGTATTTGGCTATAAATATTTAAATGCCTTACCAACAGGCGATGTATTGTACTTTATTGGTTCAACAGTACTTTCAATGTTGCAGGCATTAATTTCGATTCTTAAATATTTACTGTTCGCTTACATCATATGTAGTTGGATTTTGATGTTTTCACAAACACGTTCACCTTATATTGAAGTGATTCAAGAATTAGCTGAACCGATGTTGGCACCATTCCGTAAAGTAATGCCAAATTTAGGGATGATTGATCTATCTCCAATCCTTGCATTCTTTACACTTTATATTGCTGAAATCATGTTGAAATCAATTGGTTAAATCTAGATTACGGATTTTAACAATTTTATAAAAAAGGACTCAAATGAGTCCTTTTTTACAATTTAAGAATCTTAGAAATTAGTGCGCTTCGCCCCAGTTTTTCCCTTTGCCGACTTCAACAACAAGTGGCACAGAGAGTTGAACAACACCTTGCATTGCATCTGCGATTTTAATAGCGATCTCGTCAGCGATCGCTTCATCTACCTCAAACACTAATTCATCGTGAACTTGCAATAATAATTTGGCCTGATCTTTAGGTAAAATTTTATCTACTTCGATCATTGCCATTTTGATAATCTCCGCAGCAGAACCTTGAAGAGGCGCATTAATTGCAGCGCGTTCAGCTGCCTTTCGAATCATCATATTGCGCGCATCGATATCTGGGGTGTATAAGCGTCGCCCTGTAATGGTTTCAACAAAGCCTTGTTCTAATGCGACTTGTCGTGTGCGTTGCATATATTCATAAATGCCAGGATAGCGATGGAAATATTGTTTAATGTAATTTTGAGATTCTTCGCGTGTGAATCCCAACTGACGTGTTAAACCAAACTCAGACATGCCATAAAGTAATCCAAAGTTGACTGCCTTGGCTTGGCGACGTTGATCATTGGTTACATCATCCAAAGCAATATTTAATACTTCTGCTGCAGTACGGCGATGAACATCTTGGCCGTGATTAAACGCGTCAACTAAAGCCTCATCTTGTGAAAAATGTGCCATAAGACGTAGTTCAATTTGTGAGTAATCGGCAGCAAGTAAAACCCGACCTTCAGGTGCAACAAAAGCTTTTCGGATTTGACGACCGATCTCTTCGCGAATTGGAATATTTTGAAGATTAGGATCAGTAGAAGATAATCGTCCAGTTGCGGTTAAAGCTTGATGGTAGCTGGTATGAACACGATGACTTTCGTTATTGGCTTGTTTGATTAAACCGTCAGTATAGGTGCTTTTTAATTTAGACAAGCCACGATATTCTAAAATAAGTGCAGCGATCGGGTGATCAATTTTCTCAAGAATGCTTTCGCTAGTACTGTATTGACCTGTTGAAGTTTTCTTACCACCTTTTAAACCTAACTTATCAAAAAGAATATCACCCACCTGCTTAGGTGAGCTGACATTAAAAGGTTGACCAGCGATTTCGATAATCTGATTTTCTAACTCTAGAATTGTATTAGAAAATTCTTGACCCAATTGATCGAGGAAACTCAAATCGAGCTGAATTCCATTTTCTTCCATCGTCGTCAGAACTGCAGCTGTCGGCATTTCGATTTGATGAAGAATATTGAGAAGCTCTGGGATTTCTTTAAGCTTACGCTCCAATACCTCATACAAACGATAGGTTACATGGGCATCTTCAGCGGCATAATGAGCTGCTGTTTCGATTTCAATTTGATTAAAGGTTTTTTGTTTAGCACCTTTGCCCGCCACTTGTTCGTAAGTGGTGGTTAAGTGGCTAAGATAAACGCGCGCAACGTCATCCATACCATGGCGCGTCGCCACAGCATTGAGCACGTACGAGGCAAGCATGGTGTCAAAGTACCAGCCTTGTAAATGAATTCCATGATTTTCGAGAATATGAGCATCATATTTTAAATGATGACCAATCTTCTCAATCTCAGCATTTTCTAAAATTGGTTTAATTTGCGCAAGAATAGCGTCGCGATCCAATTGCTCTGGAGCACCTTCATAATCGTGAGCAAGCGGAACGTAATATGCATCTTGGGCATCAAATGCCACAGAGAAGCCTACCATCTCTGCAACACGATAATCTAAACTTGTGGTTTCAGTATCGAAAGCAAAGCGTTTCTCAGTAGTCAATCTTTGAAAGAGTTTTTCCCAATCCGCTGGTGTTAAAACGGTATGGTAAGTTGCCTCGCCAAGCTGATCATCTACACTAGTTTGAACCGCTTGGTCTTCGATTTTCGATGTTGCAGTACTCGGTTTTGCGATAACTTGACTTGATTGTTTATACGCAGCACTATTTGGATTGTTGGGATGATCTAGAGACTGAAGTTGATTTCTAAACTCAAGTTCGGTGTAAAGCTGACGTAACTCTGCAACATTTGGATCTCGGAGTTTAAGATCATCGTAGGTCAGATTCATGTCTAAGTCACAAACAATACTTGCTAGCTGATGATCTAGCGCAATACCATCTGCATTGTCTTTAATATTTTGGCCTACTTTGCCTTTAATTTTATCGACATTTTCAAGAATTCCGCCTATTGAACCATATTCATTCAGCAGTTTAGCCGCAGTCTTTGCCCCGATACCAGGAACGCCCATGATGCCGTCAGAGGCATCTCCCATGAGGGTTAAATAATCAATAATTTGGTTCGGCCAAACACCAAACTTTTCAAAAACGCCATTCACATCCATGGGCTTGTCTTTAAAACTGTCTTCAAGTGTCACTTTGTCCGTGACCAATTGAGCCATGTCTTTATCGCCTGTGGAAATCAAGACTTGATAGCCTTCTTTTTCTGCACGTTTTGCCAGCGTACCGATGATATCATCGGCTTCCGCACCAGGTATGGCATGGAGTGGGATACCTAAAGCACGAATTAAATTATGTAAATACGGAATTTGTTGAGCGAGTTCGTCAGGCATGCTCGGTCGATCCCCTTTATATATTGGGGAAAGTTGATGACGGAAAGTTGGTTCAGGTGTGTCAAAAATGACAGCCATGTGTGTAGGTTGAACACGACGCATTAATTTTTGGATAGCAGAAATAGCTCCGCGAATTGCGTTGGTTTGTAAACCTGTTGACGTCGTTAGCGGTGGTAGTGCGTGATAAGCACGAAATAAAAAATATGACCCATCGACCAAGACAAATGGTGGCATTGAAACGTTCCTAATCCAATTAACTTTTTTATTGTACGTGATTTTCAGCAGTTGCGCTGATACAAGATTTGCAATCAAGTGTACAGAATATGCGATGAAAAACGCAAAATGCCAATTCTTGCTGAGGTATCATCAATCTAGTTAAAAAGGAATGATGTGTATGCTGAAGCAACATAGTGAAATAAAAATGATTTGGTTGATGCTACTCATCATAGTAGCGATCAGTGCTTGGGTTCTAGCGTTGCCGATCATTACGTTTTTATGTGTTGCTGCATTGATCATAAGTGTTATGCAATATGCCCATCATGTTGAAAAACCGCTTACCAACATTGAGCAACAGACTCATTATTCGAAGCAGAATACATCACGATTGCCCTTATATATTTCGTCATTTCTTGCACTAATTGGCAGCTTGTTCGATTGGACATGGTTGGTTGGATTAGGTTTAACACTCTGGATTTATTTTTTTCTAAACTGGTTGCGCCAACTTGAGGGACGATTAATTCAAATCGGTGCTTTGCAGGAAAAGCTAATAAAACTAGATCGAGACGATCAGACCAGCACCACAAGTATTTTACAAGATTCAGAGGGAATCCAGACAAATCAGCAGCATGATTTGGGTTTTTGGATGCAAATCAGACGATGGATCTTTCATGGGAATCCTGTTCTCAAAGTTGCGATTACCGTCCTAGTGATTGGGGTCGTCTTATTATTGAGATATATGGTTGAACATTGGACCTTAAGTCTTTCAATCAAACTTTTGGCTGTTGCTGTCATCGCCGTCATATGTGTTGCCTTTGGTTATCATATACAGAAAAAAAACCGCGGCTTTGGTCTTGCTTTACAAGGACTGGGTTTTGCGGGATTGTTATTAAGTATTCTATTTGCTTATCACTATGATCTGTTAAATCTCATTAATACGATTACGCTTTACAGCTTGAGCATGCTGTCGTTGGTCATGCTGATTTTAAAACAGCGGTCAGTGGAGCTTTCCCTGATGGGAGTTTTGGTTGCTTATATTGCACCGTTCACATTACCTCATGCAGATTTTTCCTCAGCTCAATTACTGTCTTATTATCTAGCGGTCAATTGTGTTGTAGGTGTAATTTGTACATTACATCCATGGAAAATACTCACTCAAATAGCGTTGCTGCTCATTATTGTTATCGGTGGTGGTTATGCCTTTTTGAATGGCGGTGTTGCAGAGAGATTCGTTTTATCCTGTCTAGTTATTGCACATGCGAGTGTATTTATTTGGTTGGGTTTCAGATTTAACCAGCTCGCTACACATCAAAATCAAGCTCATTTAGGTCAGCGTATTATTGACTCCGCATTGATGTATGTCAGTCCCTTGGTCGCATATGCATTTTTACATCTCATGTATTTAGATCAAACATCGGTTCAAATTGCCTTGTGTTTGGGTTTTGCATTGACTCACTTTGCGATTTTTAAAGTTGTGCAGCATGCGAAATTTGATACGGCGATTAAACAAAATTATTTAATGTTAGGTTTTATTTTTCTAAGTTTTGTCCCGCCGATCTTGATCCCACAAGTATGGAGTGTGATCGGGTGGATTTTTGAAGGACTGCTTATTTTAATGTGGGGTTTGCATCGTGAGTTTAGGGTAGGGCGAACATTAGGTTATGCGTTGTTAACAGTTGGATTATTTTCGTATTTATACTATTTGATCGAGTTAGCATCAATTCCAAATATCATCCCATGGTTACTAGGTCTAAGTTATATCCTTGCGATTGTGGTCTCCAATGTTGTCATGCGTTATCAAAAACAGCTGACACTGTCAGATAAAATTTTCCTGTCTATTTTTTCTTTTTTTGCGAGTCTTTTACTGCTTTATCAAGGTGTGGAAAGTTTTAGTGAACCGATGAGATTAATCTACACACTTGCATTCACAACTGCGATTTATTTTGCTGCTAATTTAGTCTTACAACCGCGCCAAGTAGTCTCATGGTCATGGTTATTACCAAAATGGTTGGGGCTGATTCCTATTGTAGTGTTCGCAGTTATTATGCTGATCGATCAATACACTCAAGGAGTCATCGTCTGGCAGTCATTTGGTGAGCAAGGCTTGTTTATCTTGGTTTGCTTGGGCCTGAGCTATCTGTGGTTAAAACCAATTTCAAATGCTCAGTACGAAAATGAATGGATCGCCTTTGGTGGACTCGCTTCTTTAGCTTGTGCCAGTGTGGGTGTAGTTTCAATGTCACCTATGATGGGAGCTGTCCTTTTACCGTTGATACTTTATGGCTATAGTATTTCTAAAACAACAGACTTGAATAAGCTTTGGTTAACTAAGACTAGCCTCATTTTATTGTTGTGCTGGATTGTCAGCTCACAAATTTGGGTGGTAGAACCCTTTTGGAAATATTTTATCCCAATCTTAAACCCTATTGATTTCGTCAGTCTGACTGGTTTGTGGGTGCTTATTCAGGTGCTTCGCAGTCAAATCAGAATGGGGCTAGAGCGAACACTTGGCGCATTCTTGATCTTACTCGCTGTGCTATGGGTAAGTAGTTATGTACTTCTTAGAGCCTTACATTTTTATTTTGCTACACCTTATAACCAGTGGATCATTTGGCAAGATTCTGCAGTGCAATTGGCGTTGACATTATTGTGGGTGGTCATGGCATTCATTGTGATGAAATATGCCGCTATCATCCATAATCGAGTGGTATGGATGTTTGGTGCAAGTATTTTGGCGATCGTGACTTTTAAGTTGGTGTTGTTAGATTTATCCCATATCGGCACTCTAAGTCGAGTTTTATCATTTTTAGGCGCGGGAGGATTAATGTTGATTATTGCGTACATCGCTCCAGCGCCAGAGCAAAAACGAGTAGAAGAGACTAATGCTTGATCCTGAGATCAAGCATTAACCTTAATTCATTATAATTTAGGCTCTCTTTTGATTTCCTTAGCATTGGCGTATTGGTCTATTTCCTCATCTGTTAACGAGGGTTGTGGAGGGCGATCAACAAAACCCATTTTAGGTACAGGAATTTCAATATGGTGATCAACAAAACCGTTTCGAATCCGCTCTTGCATTTCATCACGCACTTTTAAAAAGTTTTCCTGTTGGCACCAAATGGCGAATAACAATTCGATTGAAGATTCACGGAATGCGGTTACCGTTACAGCAGGTTTGGGATCTGCTAACACCAAAGGATAGCTGTTTGCCACTTTTAATAAAACTTCTCGTACTTTAATGATGTCTTCATGAAAGTTGATTGCAAGTGTAATGGGGATGCGCCGGATCGGGAATTTAGAAAGGTTGTGTACGGGAGCACGAATTAATTGCTCATTAGGTAAACGGACATAGACATTATCTTGAGTCAGTAATTTCACAGACAGTAAATCAATGGAGATCACTTCGCCTTCGATGGTATGTCCACGAATTAACGTAATTTGAATGGTGTCACCAATTTCAAAAGAACCTTCACCAATCAAGAATAAACCGCTAATCAAGTTCGTCGCAGAGGTTTGGGAGGCAAAACCCAGCGCTACGGTCAAGATACCAGCAGCACCTAGAAATACACTTAATTTAAAACCTGCTTCTTTTAAACTCGCCATCACAAAGATGAGGAAAATAAAATAAAAAATACCGCGCCGCCATACCAAACGCTGATGAGCATTAAATTTGGCGCCGATCGTTCTCACAAAAGTATTGGAAACGACTCGAGCAAAAAGGAATCCAATAAAGCAAAGCACAATCGCAATAATAATTTCAGTTAAGCGATCCGTATTGATATTGGTAAATATACTTTTGAGGCTATCAGCAATGGTGCCGGTAAGACTATCTGCCATATGCCCCCCTTAGAAGAATGAATCAAACATGTTAAATAAAGTACTACCTGGGGCACGTGCTGGATTGACATAAATTACATCACCAGCCAATGGTGGGGTGCGATTTTCAATACGAATACGTGCTGGTCGATCCATCCCTTCGTGAATGACTTTAATTTGTGACGTCCATAATCGCTCTGTACTTTCACTATAAAACAAAGGTAGGGCAGGAACAGGTACATTCATTCGATCGAAACGGAGTTGATGTCCACTGACATTGTGAAAGTCAATTGGAGTGACTGCACGAAATGCACGTGGACGAAGTTGTTTGAGTTCTGTTCGACCATCAACTGAAGTGGCGTAACACATTTCACCACTGCGTTGATCAGGTCCGAACCATGTATCTTTAGGCATAATGACCGGTATATCGAATAATGGGGTCTTTTGACTTTCGACATAACCTGAAAGCCACAGAGGGGTACTAATATAAAGCGTGCCACGTTGACCAGCTGGAATGTATATTGGGTCTACAGGACGGATCACCACAGATCGATCTGCAAGACGTGGTATCAATTGAATTTTAGGGTGAGTTTCCCTGAACATGTAACGTTCAACATGTACTGGACGAGGAAATGAAAAATGGGGGTCATCCATTTCCTGCCACTTTTGTTCGTAGTCGTATTGAATTTGAGGACGGTAGTACTCCATGCGCCATTCTTGTAAGCCACGAGTGAGTCGAAAGAGCAATGAACCAAATTGCCAAGCACGCACTTGATTGAGTTCAAAATGCTGCTCACCCCACCATCTTAAAGTCGAAGGGTTTTGCTCAAGTTTCTGATCTAGAGACAATAGGGAATATCCTTAAGTAAATTCATTAAAAAAACTGTCTTCACGCTGTCAAATGCTTAGAGTACACTCGAGGTAATTTTAATCATGATTATCATCCCTTATGCAAGTACTTAAACAAATACAAATACCGTATAGTTTTGCAAAAAAGCATGGCGTTTTGTTGCGTTATGAAGGGGATCAAGTTTTTATTGTCCGTCGTCAAGATACTGCTTTGGTTGCTTTGCAAGAAGCACGCCGTTACGTGGGGCGTACAGCCCAATATCAATTGGCGACTGAACAAGATTTTAGTCAGTTACTCAGTTCAAGTTATGCTGGCGAGACAGGCGAGTCTCAGCAAGTGGCTGCTGGTTTAGAAGATCATCCTGACTTGTTAAGTTTAGCCGATCAAGTACCTGAAGCAGAAGATCTGATGGATCAGGAAGACGATGCTCCGATTGTTAGATTGATTAACGCATTATTGTCCGAAGCCATTCGAGTGAGTGCATCAGATATACATATTGAAGCTTTTGAAAAAAAGTTATCGGTTCGTTTACGTGTTGATGGGCAACTTCGAGAAATCGTGCAACCACGTCGTGAACTTGCCCCATTGTTAGTTTCACGTATTAAAGTAATGGCAAAACTTGATATTGCTGAAAAGCGAATTCCTCAGGATGGTCGTATCTCTTTACGACTGGCAGGTCGTGAGGTGGATGTCCGTGTTTCGACTTTACCCTCTTCACATGGTGAGCGCGTAGTAATGCGTCTTTTAGACAAGCAAGCAGGTCGTTTAAATATGACCCATTTGGGTCTGATGAAAGATGATTACGAGCGATTAACCCAATTAGTGCATCGTCCTCACGGTATCATTCTCGTGACCGGACCGACAGGTTCTGGTAAAACTACGACACTTTATGCTGCACTCTCGGATTTAAATGACGGATCTAAGAATATTTTGACCGCGGAAGATCCAATTGAATATCAACTTGAAGGTATTGGACAAACTCAGGTTAACACTAAAGTGGATATGACATTTGCGCGTGCATTGAAAGCGATGCTTCGTCAAGATCCAGATGTGGTGATGGTGGGGGAGATCCGAGATTTAGAAACTGCAGAAATTGCTGTGCAAGCATCCTTGACGGGTCACTTGGTATTGTCGACGTTGCATACCAATACTGCGATTGGTGCAGTGACGCGTTTAAAAGACATGGGAATTGAGCCATTTCTTCTGTCGAGTTCTTTAATTGGTGTGATTGCGCAACGATTGGTTCGTACTTTGTGTTCGCACTGTCATAGTTGGCGTGCCGCGGATGACTTTGAAAAAGAAATTTTTAAGAATGTCCATGATGGTACTGCGCTCAATCTGCCTCAACCAGAGGGGTGTGAACATTGTGCGCATACAGGTTTTAGTGGTCGTACCGCCATTTATGAAATCGTCCCTGTTGATGATGGAATGCGCCGTCTGATTCACGGGAATGCTGCAGAGTTTGAAGTTGAAAACTATGCTCGCCAGCAGTCAGGTTCGATACGTGATGATGGATTACGAAAGGTGCTTGAAGGTAAGAGTACATTAGAGGAAGTACTTCGAGTAACAAACGAAGCGGCGGAGTGATTCAGAGATTATTTAATAATTCTCGATAAAACGAAGAAGCACTGATTTGAAATTAAGCCCGAAAGCTGAGGATTCAACAAAAGAGCCCAATCGGAGATGAAAAGGGCTTTTTTTATATGGTTAAATAACTGATTTTAAATGGGTTCTAACATGAACTTAACCTACAACGCTAAAAAAGCTGAGATGCAATATGCATATCAGCGTGATTTTTAGGATTGAAACAACTGGATCAAACAATCACATTCAAGGTCACATCAATATTGCCACGTGTTGCATTTGAATATGGACAAACGATATGAGCAGCATCTACTAGCTTTTGAGCTTGCTCTTTATCCAAGCCTTCCAGATGAATATTTAAAGTGGTTGCTATTCCAAAACCAGTTGGAATAGGACCAATACTCACTTCACCTTCAATATAAGCATCTGGTGTGATTTTCAATTTATCGCGGTTGGCAACAAATTTCATCGCACCTAAGAAACATGCAGAATAACCAGCAGCAAATAATTGCTCTGGATTTGTTCCACCACCGGGACCACCCATTTCTTTTGGTACAGCGAGCTGAACATCTAAAATTTGATCTGATGATGTAGCACGACCATCACGCCCACCAGTAGCTTTTGCATGTGCGGTATAAACAACTTTTTCTAATGACATGATTCCTTCCAGATAGAGTATAGGTGAATATCTATACTCTCTGATTTAAAAGGAATGATAAGCGGTAATTTTGTAAAGCTTGGTATTCAATTTTTATGTGCGAGCAGGTCAAAGCTGAATAAGTTTACGATGCTGAATTAATGGCATCGATTCTCTAATTTTTTTCTGTTCATCGATGTCAAAAGGAACTGTAATCATTTGAGCACCTTCTTTAGAGATGATATCTAACAATTGACCACGAGAATTCGCAGCACCAGAGTGACCCCAGGTTTGTCTTTTTTCACCGTGCCACCCTTGTTGAGCTGAGCCTAAAACTTGGCATTGACTATCCATGGCACGAGCTTGTAAAAGTAATTGCCAGTGCATTTGACCTGTCGTGTAAGTAAAAGCAGAAGGTGCTGTTAAAATATTTGCGCCTTGTGCGCGCAGCTTTAAAGCAAGTTCAGGAAAACGAAGGTCATAGCAGACCATTAAACCAATATTGCCAAATGGAGTTTTAGCAATGACGGTTTGATCACCTGGTTCAAAAAACTTAGATTCTTGATATCCACCTACCGCATCACCGACTTGAACATCGAATAAATGAATCTTGTCATAACGTGCTTCTGTCTTTTCAGGGCTAATACAAAGACTGGTTGTTCTGACACGACCATCTGGCACAATGGTGCCGTCTGGGCGAAAAGGACAGGGGAGTGTCCCAGCAACAATCCACATTTGATATTGATGAGCAAGTTGTTCTAAACGAGATTGTATTTCTTCAAATCGTTCAGCAGTCTCACGCTGTTTGCCTGCCGCAAAACAAACGAAATTCTCCGGGAAAACGATCAAGGAGGCCCCTTGATTCTTACTTTTTGCTAACAATGATTCAATGACTTGAAAGTTATTTTCAATATCATTTTGGGAGTTCATTTGGGTGACAGAAAGTAAGGTTGTCATGAGGTTCTCCTTAAGCGCTCAGTATGCTTAAGAGAATATCAGATGCTGTGATCGATGGTATCTTGTTGTTGTTCTAATTGCTTAACCAAAGGCTCGAACATATTTTGGTTATCAGCATTTAATTTCATTAATGTACGATGAGCATCTAATACAGTTGAAAGCATTGCATTATGTGTGATGTGTTCGTCCAATAAAGCGCGCGTGCACACATTCGGATCTCCGCAATAGTTTAAAATTACGAAAACCTGACCAAGACCCATACTGTTCGCAAGTGTAGTGATATCTGGGTTAGTAGATAACATAACAGCTTGAACTTGATGCACTTGTTTGAGCTTTAATCCTAGTTTTGCGAGGATTCCAAGCACAGTACTGTCTATGAATGTAGTTTGGGTTAAATCAACAATTGCGCCTACGACGTTTTGTTGTTGTTCAATCCGAGATAATAATTTATCAAGGCTTATACAAGATTGAGCGCGCACTTCTCCAATGAGTTTGAAAATGTGCGTACCATCCAAGCTTGCATATTCAACATGACCTGTTGACATATAAATGCCATTTGCAGAAAGGATGCTAAAATTATCACATAGCGCAAGTCGATACTCAAGTAGTCTTCAGTCGTAGATCGATTTATAAACAGCTACACTATTGATTATTAACTTAATTTAGGCGTTGGAAGCTGAGTATTGCAATATCATCTGCAACATGTTCAGGAACTTCGAATGATTGATTTTGCAAGTGATAGACCAATTGTTTGAATTGTTCATTCAATCCACCATCAAAAGGTTCAAGTGCACCATCTGAGCAAATAATAAAACGAGCTCCACGATTCAACGTACATTCAAACTCTTCAATTTCGAGATCTTCAGTAAGACCTAAGGGAAAGCTGCTGGTGTTGAGGATGCGAGCATCCTGATTAGGTTCAAAGATAATTGCTGGAGGGTAATGCCCTGCGCTTGACCACTTAAGCTGGTGGGTCTCTAGATTCAATGTGCCTGCAATCATTGTAATATGTTTTTCGATGTTCTCTTGTAAAAGCATGCCATTAAGTTTTTTGAGGAGTTCTCGTGGGGTTTTCGATCTACCGTGAAATGCAGCCATCCAAGAGGTAAGAAGTGAGCTTGTTACACCATGTCCAGAAACATCCGCGAGATAAAATAAGATTTCACGATCACTGAGTTTCCAATAATCATACCAATCACCAGATAAGTAAGCTGACGGTTGAAATAAAGTCTCGACTTTATAATTAAGTAGGTCGATTGGGTTGGGTAATAGTTTTTTTTGTAATTCGGCTGCGGAGGGCAGGTCGCGGCTGTCCTGATTACGTTTGTATTTTGCTTCAATTTTAGCAATCGATTTTGCGAGGTCTTTTGGAAGACGATCCCAAATCCAGCCAGCGAGTGCACCAAGTTCCCATGCTTGCGAGAGTTGAAGTCCCTCATCTGCATGACCTATCACGATCGTAGGGAGGGTCCATTTATATTGCAGAAAATCATTAACATCACTAATGGCAATGATGGTTGAATCGTAAAGATGAAGATCATCTATATGAATCATTTGTAAACTCGGCAGAGCCTCTAGAACGCTATCTAGAAGATGGATGTCACGAGTGGGTTGAATGAAATACATAGATGAAAGAATCAATCCTAAATGCTTTATTTATAAAACTATCTTAGACGAACTTATATCGAACGCCAAGTTAAAGTCTAAAAACAGAAGATTTAGACTTTAACTTGCATATGGTTTCTATTCGGATTCCATAGACTCATCCATGAAGGATTCATCATCTGAAAAATCATCTTCAATAAATAGTCCAGAACCCGTTTCTAAACCGCGTTTTTCAGCAATAACATAGTTTTTTCGTTGTAAGTAGGCATCACGCATTGCTGCATACTTGTCACCTTGCAAGACTTGTTCAATCTCTAAAAGTTGAGCACGTGTATCTAATGCGCTAAGTGCCCAGTCACTATAATAGATGCGATCATGACCATCGAGTAAATATTTTTGAGGGCGTGCCTGACTATCCACTACGCGACCAACAGTATCACGGAGGGTACTTGGTCCCATAAAAGGAAGAACGAGGTAAGGACCAGAAGGGACACCGTAATAGCCTAGAGTAGTTCCAAAATCCTCATCTTCCATTGGGAGAGATAAGCGACGTGCAGGATCAGCGAAACCAAGCGTTGTAATTGTATTTAATGTAAAACGACCAAACGTTTGTGCGGCACGTTTAAAGCGACCTTGAGCAACCTGATTTACAGCATTCCATGGCTCACCCAAATTGTCTCGGAAGCCACGTACTGAATCTCTAACTTGTTCTGGAACTTTATCAGCGTACTGCACGGCTATGGGGCGCAAGACATTTTGATCGACAACATCATTAAATGCGTAGATTTGTCTGTTTAAAGGTTGAAGTGGATCTTTTTCATTTTCAGGTAATGCTGCTGTTGCATTGACTTTGAAATTAACAATTTTTAAATTTTTTAAATCTTTGATAGATCCATTGGTGTTAACTGAATTTTCTAAAGCTGGTTGTGAAGCCTTAGCAATATCGTTGTTTAAAGGTTGGTTATTATCATTTGAGGTAGACAACTTATCAGATGTTGATAATGCAGTATCGTCAGCAATTTTATTGCCTGCAATCTCAGGTTGTTTGGCGTAAGCGGGTGCTGCTAAACCAATACTTAACATACTGACCCAAATAAGTTGAGAGTACTGCATAAAAACATCCTAGAATAAAAGCTGAATATTAGTCTTATTAAATAAATAGTAAGTACGAACAGAATAACGCCATTATAGCGAGAGTTGAAAGCAGTTTACTAAAGTATATTTGCACAAAAAATGTGAATTAACCGTGAAAAAAGAGTGATTTTGTAGAAAATATAATCACTTGTTAAGAAAATATAATTAAATTTTAAAAAAGAGGTTGCATTGGATATGAAATACTGTAGAATGCACATCCATCGGCGGTGATGTTGATTAAAACTTGTTGAAAAACAAGGATTTAGCTGAATAGGTTGGATCTAAGTTTTGAGAATGAGTTAGAAAATAAATTAACATTTCTAGTTGACTTTCTGAAAAGAAAGGGTAATATAGCCGACCTAGCTTGATGCTGACGAAGCATTAAGAAGATCATTAAGAGATTATGAAGAACAACTTGTGTGGATTTTTACTGGTTGATTGATCGATATATATTATCATTGATAATTGGTAGAAATT